>JAICJC010000099.1 GCA_025928655.1 Thermoleophilia bacterium
CGAACTCGTACTTGTTCCGGCTCCCCTGCGGGATCTCCACCATCACGTTCAGGGGTTGCTCGGCCATCGTCGGGCAAACAGGGTACCCTTCGCGCCCACCTCGTGGTCACGCTGGACGACATCCGCGCCGCCGCCGACGGCCTCACCGGTGTCGCCCATCGGACGCCGACCGAGCGCTCCGAGACGTTCACCCGCCTGTGCGGCGGCGAGGTGTGGCTCAAGTTCGAGAACCAGCAGCGCACCGGCTCGTTCAAGATCCGGGGCGCGTACACGAAGATCCGCTCGCTCAGCCCGGACGAGCGGGCGGCCGGCGTGGTCGCCCCGTCGGCCGGCAACCACGCCCAGGCGGTCGCGTTCGCGGCCCGCTCGGCGGGGGTGGACGCGGCGGTGTACATGCCCGAGGCGGCGTCGCTCGCCAAGGTGGGGGCGACCGAGGGCTACGGCGCGACCGTGCGCCTCGTCGGCGACAGCGTGGAGGGGTCGGTCGAGGCGGCGAAGCGGGCCGTGCACGACGAGGGCCGCACGCTCGTGCACCCGTTCGACGACGAGGTCGTGATCGCGGGCCAGGGCACGGTCGGGCTCGAGATCCTCGAGGACGTGCCCGAGCTCGACGCGGTGGTCGTGCCGCTGGGCGGCGGCGGGCTGCTCTCCGGCGTCGCGGTGGCGATGAAGGCTCTCCGTCCCGACGTGCGCGTGATCGGCGTCGAGGCGGCCGGATGCGCGCCCTACGTCGGATCGCTCGAGCACGGCATGATCACGCCGGTGCCCCAGACCACGACGATCGCCGACGGCATCGCGGTGAAGCAGCCGGGCGAGATCACCTTCCAGCACATCCGCGAGCTCGTCGACGACGTTGTGACGGTCACCGACGCCGAGATCGGCCAGACGATCGTCCAGCTGCTCGAGCGCAGCAAGGCGGTGGTCGAGGGCGCCGGGGCGGTCGCCCTGGCCGCGCTGCTCGCGGGCAAGGTGCAGGCCAAGCGGGCGGTGGCGGTGCTCTCCGGCGGCAACATCGACACGCCGCTGCTCATGCAGGTGATCCGCTTCGGCCTCACCAACGCCGGCCGCTACCTGGTCATCCGCACCCGCCTGATCGACCGGCCGGGCCAGCTGATGCACCTGCTGAAGGTGCTCGCCGACGCGCACATCAACATCCTGGTGGTGTCCCACCACCGCGAGAGCGTCGACGTGGCGGTGGCCGAGACGGGCATCGAGCTGATCCTGGAGACGCGCGACGAGGCGCATGCCCACTCCGTGATCGAGCTGGTCCGCAACAGCGGCTACCCCGTCACGCGCATGCACTAGCCCTGCGCGCGCTGCGGCCGGACGAAGGCGAAGAACATCTCCTGCTCGGCGGCCGCGAGCCTGGCCGGTGAGCGGCGGCAGATCGGGGCCACCGCCTCGGCGATCCTGCGCCCCCGAAGCGTCCCGGTGACGCCGAACTGCGCTGGGGTGCTGAAGGTGCTCTGCCGGCAGGTTCGTGGATGGTGCGTTGCGTAGTAGGCGAGGGCGGCGCAGAGCGCCCGGTTTCGCGAGCCGCAGCGAACGAGATGGTGGCGAGGGCGATACAGGGCGCTCGGCCCCATCAGATTGCCGATCGGCGGGATGGATGTCACCTCGAATCGAGTCGGCGCCGCCTTCGGCGCCTCGTGCGCCGATCCGAAGCACGCGGAGCAGCCGAGGGCGACGATCAGGATGACGACCACCTGTGGGAGGCGCCTCACACGGCTTTGGACATGCGAACCGCCGCGCCGGTTCCCACAAAAGCGCAACAGCCGTGCAACGCAAACCGTTCGGGGTCAGACCCCGGTTGCGGGAGACAGACCCCGGTTGCGCGGGGCCTTCACCCGGTTGGACGCCGCTCAGCGGGCGATGTCGCGCACCCGTTTCACCAGGGCGCGGTGGTAGGCCGGGCGCAGGGTCGTGTCGGCGGCGCCCAGCATCAGTGCCACCAGGGCGGTGTCGTAGCGGCCGAGCACGTAGCCGACCACGATCAGGGCCGCCGCCGCGCCGGCGATCACCAGCCGGCCGAGGTGTGTCACCGGCCGTGGCTCCAGCCCCTCCGCGTTCTGCCACAGCTCGCCGAACGTGGCGTCCTTGTCGAGCCCGAGCAGCAGCCGCACACCGTCGCGGTTCGCACGCCGCAGCTGGCGCATCCGCACCAGGTAGAAGCCGCCGTAGCCTGCCGCGATCACCGCCGCCGGCGGCCACAGGCGGTCGTGCAGCCAGGGCGAGAGCAGGGCCAGCGCCGGGGCCGCGAAGCCGAGGATGATCGCCGTCTCCTCGGTCAGCCGCCGCCCGGGGCCGGGAGGCATCACGTGGGAGATGATCGTGGCCAGGAAGACGGCGCAGACGAGCACGGCGCCCGCCGCCGTCACCCCTGCCGAGACGCTCACAGACCCAGGCCGCGGGCGATCACGAGGCGCTGCACCTCGTTGGTGCCCTCGCCGATCTCGAGCACCTTCTGATCGCGATAGAACCGGCTCACGGGGTACTCGTCCATGAACCCGTAGCCGCCGTGGATCTGCACCGCCTCGTTGCAGACCCGCCGCGACAGCTCGCCCGTGTAGAGCTTCGCCATCGCCGCGACCTGCGCGAAGTCGCGGCCGGCGTCCTTGAGCCACGCGGCCTTGTAGACGAGGTGCCGGGCCGCCTCGATCTCCGTCGCCATGTCGGCCAGCTTGAACGCGACCGCTTGGAACTTGCCGATCTTGCGCCCGAACTGCTCCCGCTCGCGCGCGTAGGCGAGCGACATCTCGTAGGCGCCCTGGGCGGCGCCGAGGCCGAGCGCGGCGACGCTGATGCGGCCGCCGTCCAGGATCTCGAGGAACTGGCGGAAGCCGTTCCCGCGCGGCCCGAGCAGGTTGCCCTCCGGGACGCGGCAGCCGGAGAACACGAGCTCGCGTGTGTCCGAGGAGCGCCAGCCCATCTTCTTCAGCTGCGGCGACTGGGTGTATCCCGGCGTGCCGTTCTCGACGACGACGTTCGAGATCTCGTCCTCGCCCGTGCGGGCCGTGATGGTGACGAGCGCCGAGATCTCGGTGCCGGCGTTCGTGATGAACATCTTGGCGCCGTCGACGACCCACTCGCCGCCCTCCGGGCGCGCCCTCGTGCGGGTGGCGCCCGCGTCCGAGCCGGCGCCGGGCTCGGTCAGCCCGAACGCGGCCAGCCGCCGCCCCGACGCGAGCTGTGGCAGCCACCTCGCCTTCTGCTCGTCCGTGCCGAACAGGTTGATCGGCTGCGTGCCGAGCGACGTGTGCGCGGCGACGGTGATCGCGAACGACTGGTCGACGCGGGCGAGCTCCTCGATCGCGATCGCGTAGGCGAGCGTGTCGGCGCCCGCGCCCTCCCATTCCGCGGGGATGGGGATGCCCATAAGCCCCAGCTCTGCCGCCCTTGCGACCAGGTCGAGCGGGAAGCGGCCCTCGCGGTCGAGCGCCTCGGCCTGCGGCCCGATCTCCCCCTCCGCGAACTCCCTGACCGTCGTGCGGAACAGGCGGTGCTCGTCGGAGAGGTCGAAGCTCAGCACAGCGACTGGGCCAGCTCCACCAAGAGCCGCACACCCCAGCCGCTGCCGCCCTTGGCCAGCCCATCTCCGCGATCGGTGTCGATGTCGGCCACGCCGGCGATGTCGAGATGCGCCCACGGCCCGTCGCCGGCGAACTCCTGCAGGAACCGGGCGGCGTAGCAGGCTCCGCCCTTGCCGGCCGTGGAGGCGTTGCGCATATCGGCGACGTCGGAGCGCATGAACCGCTTGTACGTGTCGTGGAGCGGCATCCGCCATACGTGCTCGCCGCCCAGCTCGCCCGCGGTCTCGACGCGCTCGACGAACGCGTCGTCGCGGCCGAAGACGCCCGCGTGCATGTCGCCCAGGGCGACGATCATCGCGCCGGTGAGCGTGGCCAGGTCGACGACGTGGGTGGCGCCCTGCGCCCGTGCGTGGTACAGGCAGTCGGCCAGGACGAGCCGGCCCTCGGCGTCGGTGTTCGTGATCTCGATCGTCTTGCCGTTCGCGGCGGTGACGATGTCGTCGGGGCGCATCCCGGTCGCCGAGACCAGGTTCTCGACGGCGCCGACCACGGTCACGACCTCGATCGGGAGGTCGAGCTCGGCGATCGCCGCCGTCGCCTCGAGGACGGCGGCCGCGCCCGACATGTCGAACTTCATCCCCGTCATGCTGCGGGCGGGCTTCAGCGAGTAGCCGCCGGTGTCGAAGGTGAGGCCCTTGCCGACCAGACCCAGCATGACGCCCTTGGCCGGCTTGGCCGGGCGGTGCCGCAGGGTGATCAGGGCCGGGTCGGGGCCGCCCGCGGCGGCGACGGCGAGGAACGCCCCCATCTTCTTCCGCTCCAGGAAACGGCGGTCGTTCACGGTGGTCGTGACGGTCTTGTGCGCGGCGGCGATGGCGCGGGCGCGCTCTGCCAGCCCGTCCGGGCCGAGGTGGTTGGACGGCGTGTTCTGGAGGTCGCGGGCGCGGTTCACCGCCTCGGCGACGACGCCGGCGCGCTCGGTGGCACGGCGCTTGCCGTTCAGCAGGGTGACCGTGTCAAGCCGGCTCGGCCGCTCCTTGGCCGGGCCGCTGCGGAAGCGGTCGAAGCGGTACTCGCCGAGCACGGCGCCCTCGACGAGGCAGCGGCTGGCGAGGTCGCGGTCGAGCGGCACGGTGTCGACGGCGAAGGCGAGCGTCTTCGCCCGGGCCGTGGTGGCCGCGCGGGCGGCGGCGGCCGCCGCGTGGCGGACGGCGTCGCCCTCCGCCGCCTTGCCCAGGCCCGCCACGGCGATCCGGCGGGCGCGCACGCCGGATCCGGCGTGGACGAGCGTCACCTGTCCCCGGGCGCCGCGGATCTCGCCGGCCTTGATCAGGTCGGAGATCGTCCCGCCCAGCGCAGAATCGATCTCTGCAGCCACCCCCTCGAGCGTGGGAGGCTTTGCCACCGTCACCACCAGCACGTCGGCGCTGGCGCGGAGAGGCGAGGTGTTGGCGGTGGTGATTCGCATCCCGAGGCGGGCGGCCGGTCGTCCGGCCTCGGGCATCCTACCCAGGACGACCATGACAGCAACCCGTTGCCCCAACTGCGGCGTCCTGCCCCCCGAGGGCGCCCGTTTCTGCCCCACCTGCGGGCGCGCGCTCGGCGTGGGCGACGCGGCCGAGCGCAAGCTCGCGACGGTGCTCTTCGCCGACCTGGCCGGGTCGACCGAGCTCTCGACCCGGATCGACGCCGAGACCCTGCGCGGGCTGCTCGGCGACGTCTACGATCAGCTCTCGCGCGCGGCCGAGGCGTACGGCGGGACGGTGGAGAAGTTCATCGGCGACGCGGTCATGGCGGTGTTCGGCGTCCCCGTCGCGCACGAGGACGATCCCGAGCGGGCGGTGCGGGCGGCCATCGTCATGCGCTCCCGGCTCGCCAACCTGGCCGAGCGCCGCAACATGGAGCTGGGCCTGCGGATCGGGATCAACACCGGCCTCGTCGTCACCGGCACCACCCCGGGGCGCGACTTCCTCGTCACCGGCGAGGCGGTGAACCTGGCGGCGCGGCTGCAGCAGTCGGCCGAGCCGGGCGAGATCCTGGTCGGCGAGCGCACCTTCCGGGCGGTCGAGCCGCTGGCGCGCACCGTCGCGCCGCGCTCGCTGCGGGTGAAGGGCCGCGCCGGGCCCGTGACCGCCTTCGCCGTCGAGCGGATGGCGCCTGTCGGCTCCTACCGGCGCCGGCGGCGCGCCTTCGGGCCGTTCGTGGGCCGCGAGGCGGAGCTGACGCTCATCCGTTCGCTGGTCGAGCGCGCCGTCGAGCACCGGCGGCCGCACCTGATCACCGTGATCGGCGAGCCGGGGATCGGCAAGAGCCGTCTGCTGGAGGAGGCGGTCGTCGAGCTGCAGCGGGCGGACGAGCCGCCCGCGGTCTGGGTCGGCCGCTGCCTGCCCTACGGCGAGGCGGGGCCGTACGCGCCCCTGCGCGACGTGCTCCTGCGGGCCGCGACCGTGCGCCCCGACGACGAGCCCGAGGAGGCCGTCGCCCGCGTGACGGGCTTCCTGCACGCGCTCGTCCCGGACGCCACCCCGGAGTGGATCGACGAGCTCCTGCGGACGGTGTCCAACCGGCGCCGCGCGCTCCGCGACGGCGACGAGTACGAGCGCGACCCGCAGGGCGGCCACGACGCCTGGCGCCAGCTCCTGCTCGCGATGGCCGAGCGCCAGCCGACCCTGGTCGTGATCGAGGACGCGCACTGGGCCGAGCCGGCGCTGCTCGAGCTGGTCTCGTCCGTGATCCGCAGCGATGCCCGCGCCCCGCTGGTCGTGTTGTGCGTCGCCCGTGACGACCTGCTCGTGCGCGACCCCGGCTGGGGCTCGGGCATGCGCGACGAGACGACGGTGACGCTCTCCGCCCTCGGCTCGGAGCAGATGCGGCGGCTGGCGACCGCGCTCGGCGGCGAGCACGACGGCGAGGTCGCCCTGGCCGGCGGCAACCCGTTCTTCCTCGAGGAGATCCTGGCGATGACCGGCGAGGGCGCCGAGCGCGTGCCCGAGACCGTGCAGGGCGTCATCGCCGCCCGCATCGACCTGCTGCCGCCCGAGTCGAAGCAGGTGCTGCAGCGGGCGTCGGTGATCGGCCGCCGTTTCACTCAGGCCCAGCTCGCGGCGCTTGCACCCGGGCCCGACCTCGGCCGCACGCTGCGCCGACTGGCCGAGCGGGGGATGATCTTCTCGGAGCCGGGCGGCGGCCAGGTGTTCAAGCACGCGCTCATCCGCGACGTCGCCTACGACAGCATCCCCCGGGCCGAGCGCGGCCGCCTGCACCTGGCGCTCGCCCGCTCGCTCGAGTCCGACCCGGTCGTGAGCCGCCAGACGCTTGCGAGCCACTACGCGACGGCGGCCGGGCTGGGCGCCGGCGAGGCCCGGGCGGACGCGGTGCGGCTGCTGCTGGCGGCGGCGGCCGACGCGCGCGCCATCTACGCCCACGGCCTCGCCCTGCGCCAGGCCGCGCTCGCCGAGACGCTGGCGCACGGCGACAACGAGCGCTCCATGGCGGCCGAGGCGGTCGGCGACGCGCGCTGGATGACCGAGGAGGCCGAGGAGGCGTGGGAGGCCTACGGCGAGGCGCTCGAGCACGCCGAGGCCGCCGGCGCCGACCCGCGCGACCTGGCCCGGCTGCGCTGGAAGTGGGTCGACATGCCGACGCGGTGGGGGTCGTGGTTCGACGAGCTGCCGAAGCGGATGACCATCGCCGACATGATCACGCAGGGCCTGAAGGAGGCCCGCAACGCCGACCTGCCGATCATCGAGGCCCGGCTTCTGGTCGCGAGCGCGCTCAACCGGTGGCGGTACGAGAGCACCGACCGGGTCGCGCTCGAGGACGGTCTGAACGCCGCCCGGGAGGCGCTTGCGATCGGCGAGCGGCTGAACCGCTCGACGCTGCGCTCCGCGGCGATGGATGCGATCGCCGTCCTCCTGCTCGCCCTCGGCCGCTACGTCGAGGCCCGCGAGGTGGCTGACCGCCGGCTCGAGCTCGCGTTCCCCGACAGCCGCCGCGAGGAGCGCATGGACGCGTGCTCGCAGGCGGCCCAGACGCGCATGCTGGTGGGCGACTACGCGGGCGCCATCCAGGCCGGCGAGCGGGCGGGGGAACCGGGCGCCGACGAGGAGGCCCACTGGCAGGCGCGGCCTGTGCTCGACATCGCCGAGGCCTACTTCTACGGGGATCGCTGGGAGCGGGCGATGCGCGCGTACGAGCGCTACCTGGCGCTCTACCGCCGCAGCGGCGGCCGCCGGGCCGGGAAGGCGCCGGCCCGTGCGAGCGGCATCGCGGCGGCCATCCACCTGCTGCGCGGCGACCAGGAGCGGGCGGAGGAGCTCGAGCAGCGGCTCGGCTACGTGCCGGTCTCGGAGTTTCACCCGGTCGTGTCGCTGGCGCTGGTCGGCCGCGGCGAGCCGGAGCTCGCGCTCGACCAGCTCCGCCACCTGGCCACGATGCGCCCCAACGCGCTCGCGGTGCGGGCCGAGGCGCTGGCGATGCTGGGGCGCTGGGACCAGGTCGACGCCGCCCTTGCCGACGCCGTCGCCGCGCCCGGGATCGAGCAGCTCCCGCGGGTGATGGCGCAGCTCGACCGGGCCCGCGGCATCGCCGGCGACGAGGCCGCCCTCGGCCGGGCCACGAAGGCGTTCGCCCAGCTCGGATGCCGGTTCGAGCGGGCCCGCTGCCTCGAGATCGCCGGTGACGTCGCCGCCGCCCGGGAGGAGTACGAGCGGCTCGGCGCGATCCCGGCGCTGGAGCGGGCCGGCGTCTAGACGGCCGCCTCCACGCCGCCGCGATGTGACGGCTCACGGCCGCAGCCCCACGAGCGACGGCACCACCGCAACGGCGTGACGTCCAGGCGCGCGGGGGCGTGGAATCAGCCATCTGTGGCACCGCTATGGTGCCCCCTTCGAGCGATCCACGACGGGGGGACGAACAGGCATGGCGACGACCGCAACGATCGAGACGAGCAAGGGCACGATCGAGCTGGAGCTCTTCCGCGACGACGCGCCGGAGACGGTGGCGAACTTCGAGAAGCTGGCGGGCGAGGGCTTCTACGACGGGCTCATCTTCCACCGCGTGATCCCGGACTTCATGATCCAGGGCGGCTGCCCCGAGGGGACGGGCACGGGCGGCCCCGGCTACAAGTTCGGCGACGAGATCAACGACCACAAGATCGTCCGCGGGACGCTCGCCATGGCGAACGCCGGGCCCAACACGAACGGCAGCCAGTTCTTCATCGTCACGGCGGATGCGACGCCCTGGCTCGACGGCAAGCACACGGCGTTCGGCCAGGTCAGGAGCGGCCAGGACGTGGTCGACGCGATCCAGAGCGTCGACCGCGACGGGCGCGACCGCCCGGTCGAGCCGGTGACGATGGAGCGGGTGACCCTCAGCTCCGACTAGCCGCGATTACGGCCGCGGTCGCCGTCGCGCCGGTGTGCTCGACCCACTGGAGCGGCGTCCCCCGGAAGGTGCGGTCGCGCGCGTTCGGATCGGCGCCGCGCTCGAGCCCGAGTCGGGCCAGCTCGGGCCGGTCCCATTCGACGGCCAGGTGCAGCAGCGTGCCGCCGAACGGCTCGAAGCGGCGGCGGACGAGCGCGGGCGCGCGGTCGAGCATCCAGCGGGCCGCGTCGATCCGGTCGGTGACGACGGCGAGCCGCAGCGGGCTCGTGTCGCCCGGGAACGGCTCGGCGAGCTCGGCCGGGCCCGGGTCGAGGGCGGCGAGGGCGGCGACGTCGCCGAAGCCGATGGCCTCGGCGAGCGCGACCTGGCGCGGCGTCGGCTCCGGGCCGGGCGAGTACCACCACGTCTGGCCCCGGCCGAGCGACTCGAAGCCGACCGCGCGGTAGAGCAATTCGCCCTCGTCGGTCGCGTTCAGCGTCGCGTGGGTGCAGCCCTGCTCCGCCGCGATCCGGCAGGCGGCGATCGTGAGCGCGCGTCCGATGCCCTTCCGGCGCCGGGCCGGGTCGACGCCCATCGAGTAGATGCCGGCGACGCCCCGCCACGGGTTCACGGCCGCGTGCCCGGCGACGACGCCGTCGACCGAAACCGACACGTGCACCGCAGGCGGAGCGTCCGGGTCGCCGCCGTAGGGGACGGCGGACGGGATGGCGGCGAAGCCCGTGGCGACCGTGGGGCGCGGATCGGGATCCGGCGGGTGGGCCAGATCGAGCGCCATCCAGTGCGGCTGCCATCCCCATCCGAACCCGCGCGCGACCAGGCGCGTGCCCAGGTCGGGGTCGGGGCTCGTCGTCCAGCAGCTGGCCTCCCGCAGGCCCAGCTCCCGGATGCGGGCGACGGCGACCTCGACCCTGCGGGTGCGCGGGAACGCCATCGTCGCGGCCCGGCCGTCGACGATCAGGTCGACGCCGCCGGCCCGCTCGACCCGGCCGCCCCGGGCCCTGGCGAGCCGCCTGAACCACGACCGGTGGTTGGCCGCGGCGGCGCGGATGAGGGCGGCAGCGTCCATCGGTGCAGTGTGGCCGGAGCGGCCGGGCGGGTGAGGAGGTGGGGCGCGCCAGGCTCCGTCGTCAGCATGTGCCAGTTGGCGCCGTCAGCGCCCGCCGCCGGGCGGGTCGGCACCCTCGTCCAACGCGTCGAGTTGCCTCCTCACGGGCGCGCGCCAGCGGACGAGCACGTCCGCGATGTCGCCGCGCACCGTGCCGTCGCCGTGCAGGACGAGCGTGTCACCCTCGAAGCCGGCACGAAGCGCGGCGACTTGATCCGCCGGATACGGATCGGCGACCACGAGTCGGTCCAGCCGCGGGCACAACGGGAGCACGTCGAGCCGCCGGTCGCCCGGACGTGCGTCGTAGAGACCGAGCTGTTCGAGGCGCCTACAGGCAGCTAGCTCCGCGAGCGTCGCCAGGCCGGTCAGGCGCTCGAGCGTCAGCAGCCGCAGGGTGTCGGCCGGGCCCTGCGCCAGCGCCCGCAGACTGTGGACGTTCCGCAGGGCCCCAAGAGAGAGCACGATCAGCGAGCGACAGGCACCGACGGCATCCAGATCCTCGGAGTCGAGCTTGCGCACCTGGTAGAGCTCGAGGGCCCGGAGCGCCGGCATCTCGGCAAGCGGTGAGAGGTCGCGGATGCCGCCGAAGGTCATCTCGAAGATCTCAAGGCGGGGATGACCGCGGAGATAATCGAGGCTCCGCATACGCGGAACACGCAGCGCGAGGCGCCGCAGTGAGGAGAGCGCCCCGATCGTCGCAGAGCCCTTCTCGTGTCCCTCCACCCAGAGATCCTCGAGCTGTTCGAGACTGCGAAGGAACGCGAGCGACGGACGCGCTGATCGGGTCTGACCGAGGCCCAGCGAGCGCAGGTTTGTGAAGCCGCCCAGCCTCTCGAAGCTCGTGGCCTCCCAGAGCTCGATGCTGAGGTGTTCGATGTGCTCGAAGCCGGACAGCCAGCCGAGGCCGGGATCGACACGCCGTCCATAGGCGCGCAGCATCACGTCCGGGCGATGGTCCAGGGACTCTGCCGCGGCCCGCAGCACGTCGTCGGGAAGCGGCTCGTCGAACTGCAGCCGTACCCGGCGCCGAGCCGCTAGGACGGCGGGCTCGATGGACGCCGGATCGGTATCCGGGCGGAGCTGACCGTAGCCGCGCTCGATCGTCAGTGCCGGTCGCACCCGGGCAGCCTACGCGGCCGGTGGGCGCCAAACTCCGCCGTCGCCATGTGCCACTTGGCGCCGTGAGCCCGCCGAAGCCCGAACGAGCGCCCGACGGCTATCCGCGCAGATCGACGCCCATGATCCGCAGGACGCGACCCCATTCCGTCGTCGGGCTGTCCCGGAGGTCGCGTCCGCCCATCCGCCGGTAGAACCCGATGGCGTCGGGCTCCGCCTCCCATTCCATCCTCACCGCGCCGCGGCGCCGCGACTCGTTGGCGACCGCGGCGAAGAGCGCCGAGCCCACCCCCTGCCGCATCCAGCGCGGGTCGACCCACAGGTCCTCCAGCCACGCGACCTCGTCGCCCGGGGCCAGGGACGCCCAGCCGGCGATGTTACGCCCTGCCTCGGCCACCCAGATCTCGAGCTGCCCGAGCGTCTCCGCCGAGAAGTCGCCCTTCGAAGCCCACTCGATCACCCGCTCGCGCGGATACCCCCAGTGCGCCTTCGCCGCGATCGCGATCTCCCGCAGGCGCTCGTCCGATTCCCGAGCAGAACGTCGCCGGATCTCAACCGTCATGCCGGGCTCCGCTACCACCATCCGAGCCCCGCCAGCTCGCCGAGCTCGCGGATGCGGGCGTCGGGAACGACGCCGCGCGAGTCGCCGCCGTTGCGGTCGATCCAGATGCCGCGCAGACCGGCCCGCTGCGCGCCGGCGATGTCGCGCAGGGGGTTGTCGCCGACCATGGCCGCCTCGGCGGGCTCGCAGCCGACGGCGTCGAGCGCTGCGCGGAAGATTCTCGGGTCGGGCTTGGACGCGCCCACCGTGCCCGACGTCACGATGGCGTCGAAGAGGCCCGTGATGCCGGACGCGTCGAGCTTCGTGCGCTGGTGCTCCTCGGTGCCGTTCGTGACCACGGCGAGGCGCAGCCGCCCGCGCAGCGACTCGAGCACCGCCACCGCCTCATCGTACGGCCGGCAGCGGGCGTGGCGGTGCTCGCGGTAGGAACGTGCCAGCCGCTCCGCCAGCTCGCGGTCGTCGAGGCCGTGCTCGGCCAGCGCGTCGTGCCACGCGCCGAGCCGGAAGTCGTCCGCCCACGTCTCGGTGCCTGCCGGGAACGGCGCCCACAGCGCCTCCCACGAGCTCATGTCGCGCATCTCGAGCGCCGCGGCGTCGGGGGCCTGGCCCCAGCGCACGCGCGCCCGGGCGTGCAGCGCCGCGCCGAGGCCGGCCGGGCCGCCGAGCGCCGCGGCGCAGTCGTCCACCGCCTCCAGGAACGCGGCGTAGTCGGGGACGAGCGTGTCGTCGAGGTCGAGCAGGAGCGCCTTCACCGGCCGACGAGCCCTCGCATCCAGGCGCCCGCCTCGCGCACCGCCTCGGCGTCGACGCCCGTCTCGTGCCCGCGCTCGTGCAGGAAGCCGACGAGCGCCTCGGTCGAGAGGTTGCCCGGCGCCCCAGGCGCGAAGGGGCAGCCGCCCAGGCCGCCCGCCGACGAGTCGAAGATGCGCACGCCCGCGGCGAGTCCGGCCGCCACGTTCTCGAGCGCGCGCCCGCCGGTGTCGTGCAGGTGCAGCGCGAGCTCGGAGACCGGCACCGACCCGGACACCGCCTCGACGACCTCGGGCACCTGCTCGGGCCGGCCGACGCCGATCGTGTCGCCGATCGAGATCTCCCTGCAGCCGAGACCGTGCAGGGCCCCGGCGACGCCGGCGACGACCGCGGGCTGGACGGCGCCCGAGTAGGGGCAGCCGAACGCCGTCGAGATGTACCCCCGCGTCCACATGCCCTCGGCCTGCGCGCGCTGGAGCACCGGCGCGAACGCGAGCAGCGACTCCGCGATCGTCATGCCGATGTTCGCGCGGGTGAACTCGTCCGAGGCGGCCGTGAAGACCGCGATCGCGTCGGCCCCGGCGGCGAGCGCCCGCTCCAGCCCGCGCACGTTCGGCACCAGCACCGGATAGCGCACGCCGGGCCGGCGGCGGACGGCCGGCAGCACCTCGTCGGCGTCCGCCAGCTGGGGGACGGCCTTCGCCGAGACGAACGACGTCGCCTCGACGACGGGGAGGCCGGCGTCGGCGAGCCGTTCGATCAGCCGCACCTTGTCCGCGGCCGGCACGACGGCGGCCTCGTTCTGGAGGCCGTCGCGCGGGCCGACCTCGACGACCGTGACGGCGTCGCTCACGGCGGGTCGAGCTCCACCAGGGGCTGGCCGCGCGCCACCAGGTCTCCGGCCGCCACCAGAACGGCCGTGACGACCCCGGCCGCGGGCGCGGGGACCGCCAGCTCCATCTTCATCGCCTCCAGCACGACGAGCGGCTCGCCGGCCGCCACCTCCTGGCCCGCCCGCACGTCCACCCGCAGCACGGTGCCCGGCATCGGGGCGTGCAGCGATCCGTCGGCCGCGGCGGACGGACCGGCCTCGGCCTCGTCGGCCACGATGCGGTACTGCCACCCACCGTGGAGCACGAGCCCGTCGGCCGTCTCGACCTGCGGCCGCGGCGGCCCGAACGCGTGCCACACGTCGTCGCGCCCGGAGGCCAGCGCGGCGGCGCGCACCTCCTCGGGCAGCGGCGGCACGAGCTCGGCGCGCCACTCCCGCTCGACGAAGTCGATCCCGGCCGCGCCGGCGCGGAAGGCGGGCCGGTCGATCAGCCAGCGCAGGAAGCCGAGGTTCGTCTGCACGCCGAGCACGGCGGTGTCGGCGAGCGCCGCCGCCATCCGCTCGATGCAGGCGTCGCGGTCCTCGGCGTGGGCGATCACCTTCGCGAGCAGCGGGTCGTAGCGCACGCCCACCTCGTCGCCCTCGCGCACGCCCGCGTCCACCCGCACGCCCGGCCAGGCCGGGAGCCGCAACCGGGCCAGGCGGCCGGTCGCCGGGACGAATCCAGCGGCCGGGTCCTCGGCGTACAGGCGGCACTCGAGCGCGTGCCCGCGCAGCTCGACGTCGGCCTGCACGAGCTCGAGCGGCGCGCCGGCGGCGATCTCGAGCTGTGCCCGCACGAGGTCGAGGCCGGCGACCGCCTCGGTCACCGGGTGCTCGACCTGGAGGCGCGCGTTCAGCTCGAGAAAGCACCAGGTGCCGTCGTCGGCGACCAGGAACTCGACGGTGCCGGCGCCGACGTAGCCCGCCGCCGAGGCGATCGCGACGGCCGCGGCACCCAGGGCCGCCCGCCCGTCGGGGTCGACGGCGGGCGAGGGCGACTCCTCCACGATCTTCTGGTGCCGCCGCTGGAGCGAGCAGTCCCGCTCGCCCAGGTGGATGCACGACCCGTGGGTGTCGGCGAGCACCTGCACCTCGACGTGGCGGGCGCCCGTCAGCCGCCGCTCCAGGTAGACGCGGTCGTCGCCGAACGCCGCGGCCGCCTCGCGCCGGGCGGAGTCGATCGCCGCGCGGACACCGGCCACGTCGTCGACGGCGCGCATGCCGCGCCCGCCGCCGCCCGCCGCCGCCTTCACGAGCAGCGGGGCTCCGAGCGCCCGCGCCTCACGCGCCAGCGCCGCGTCGGTGAGGTCGTCGCCGGCGTAGCCGGGCGCGACCGGGACGCCCGCGTCCTCGGCCAGGCGGCGGGCGGCGATCTTGTCGCCCAGCGCCCGCATGGCCGATCCCGGCGGGCCGACCCAGCGCATCCCGGCCGCCTGCACGGCATCCGCGAAGTCGGCGTTCTCCGCCAGGTAGCCGTACCCGGGATGGACCGCGTCCGCGCCGGCGGCCGTCCCCGCAGCGACGATCTCGGGGATGGCGAGATAGCTCGTGACCGGCGTCGCCGCGTCCGCGAGCTCGACGTGAAGGGCGCCCCGGTCGGCCGGCTCGTACACCGCGTGCGCCTCGATCCCGAGCTCCCGGCAGGCGCGGATCGCGCGCACCGCGATCTCGCCGCGGTTCGCGATCAGGAGCCGGGTGATTCCGGCGACCATGCCGGCGGTCGCTTGC
>JAICJC010000003.1 GCA_025928655.1 Thermoleophilia bacterium
CCGCCCTTGCCGGCGGCGTCGCGGCCCTCGAAGACGACGACGATCTTGAACCCCTCCGCGCGCACGTACTCCTGCATGACGACGAGCTCGCGCTGGAGCTTCTCGAGCTCCTTCTCGAACCGCTTGTGCGGCAGCCGCTCGCGCCCGCCGTGTTCGGCCATCTACGCCGTGACGTTGATGTGCCGGACGGTGCTCCAGGCGATCGGAGCGCCGGCCTTGGCGGTCGCGCCGACGCGCCACCAGTAGATGCCGGGCTTCACGGTCTTGTCGAAGTCCGTCTTGCCGCACCAGCCGAAGTGGCGGCTCCCGGGCTTCACATCGCGCAGGCGGACGTGCTTGACCGCCTTGGCGGTGAGCGGCTTCTTGTGCGAGATGCGCAGGATCACCTTGTGACGCGTGCTCCGGATCGAGTAGGGCAGCTTGGTGCAGCGCGGCGCGCCGTTCGCCGTGACCGAGATCGTCTGCGGCTGGGCCGTCTGCGTGTTCACCGCGAGCGCGGTCGCGGGGAAGGCCAGGAGGACCGCCGTGGCGATGATGAACCGGTGCATGTGAACCTCCGGGTGAGAGTGGCGCCGGCCGCTCCACCGGCCGATCCATGGTAGCGCCGCAGCGGCTGTGCTAGAGATATGCGGGCCCGGCGGGCCCGGGCCAGGGCAACCCCATGAAGACGACCGTCTGCTCGATCGCGATCCTGCTCGCCTGCCTGTCCGGCTCGGCCGGGGCGGTGCCCCCGGCCGCGGCCGGCGACCCAACCGGCTGTGGCTCGCGGGCCGCGAGCCCGGTGCCGGTGACGAAGGTGCTCACGATCGTGCTCGAGAACACGGATCTCGACGGGATCGCCGGCGCCGCCCAGGCCCCCAACATGAACGCCCTGATCGATGCGTGCGGCCTGGCGACGGACTACCACGGGATCCAGTTCCCCAGCCTCCCGAACTACATCGCGCTCACGTCGGGGCAGGTGCCGCCGTCGATCGCAGGCGACGGGGTGACGGGCCGCGACTGCACGCCGTCCGCGGCCTGCCAGAGCACCGACCCGAGCATCTTCACTCAGATCGACGGGACGGCGGCGCTGACGTGGCGGACCTACGCCGAGGACATGCCCGGGACGTGCACGCGCACGAACGCCGGAGCCTACGCGGCCCGCCACAACCCGGCCGTGTACTACCCGGGCGACGCGGCCGCCTGCGCACAGCTCGACGTGCCGTCCGGCTCGCCCGCGTCCGGCGCCCTCACCTCCGACCTGGCCGCGGGCACGCTCCCGAGCTACTCGCTCGTCATCCCCAACCTCTGCAACGACGGCCACGACGCGTGCAACGGCGTCCCCCGCGTGGTCGAGCAGGACACCACGATCGGGGCCTGGATGCCGGCGATCCTGGCCTCGCCCGACTATCGCAGCGGTCGCCTGCTGGTCGTCATCACGGCCGACACGAGCCAGTCGGCGGCGAACGGCAACCTGCTCGCGACGATCCTGGTGAGCCCGGACGTCCCGGCCGGCACGACGGCGACCGCGCGGTTCGACCACTACTCGCTGCTGCGGCTCGACGAGGAGCTGCTCGGCCTCCCGCCGCTCGCGAACGCGGCCGCGGCGGCCGACATGGCGCCGGCGTTCAACCTGCCGCTGCCGCAGTAGCCCGGCCCCGTGCGTCGGGCGGAACGCCCTGTAGGATCGCCTCATGGCTGCCGTCGTCTCGCGGAAGCTGACGCTGACCGAGCCGTTCCTGACCGGCGCCGACGTGAGGGCGGCGCAGCGGGCGCTGCACACGAACCGGTTCGGCATCGACTTCGGCCCGGGCAGGGCCGACAGCCAGTTCGGACGCAAGACGGCGGATGCCACCCGGCTCGCGAAGTTCCTGCTCGGCTACCCGCGGGCCGAGGTGAACCGCGAGTTCGGCCCCAACCTGTACGGGTACCTGGTGCCGAAGGGCGCCCCCGGCTACAGGCAACGGCCGCCCGGGTTCGTCGCCCCGAGCGTCGCGCGGCGTACGCAGTTCCGGGCCAACGCGCCGGTGCGCACGCGCTTGGTGGGCTGGTGCACCTGGGGCATCGAGAACAACGCCGAGATCCACTACGAGCAGGCGCGCCCGATCCCCGTCGACCACCTGCCCGGGACGCTGCCGCTGACGACGGACTGCTCGGGGTCGACCACGCTGTTCGCCCGCTGGGCGGGGGCGCCCGACCCGAACGGCATGGGCTACGACGGCTCGGGCAGCACGATGGCGATGCTCGCCAACATGCGCCGCATCCGGGCGGCGCAGGCCCTGGCGGGCGACCTGATCGTCTTCGACGGGCCGCCGGCGGAGCAGCACGTGGTGGTGCTGCTCGAGAAGGGCAGCGAGGCGGACCCGCTCGTCGCCAGCCACGGCAGCGAGCGGGGGCTGCTCGAGCTGCGGCTGTCCGACGAGCGCGCCGCGCACGCCGGGCTCGAGCTCGTCCACCTCTCGCTGGACTAGCGGCGGCCTATCCCGGGATGTGCGCGCCGGCGGCGAGCGCGATCTCGCCGGCGAGCGCCGCGGCCAGGAGCACCGCCACGATGCTCTGGCGCGCGAGGATGAGGGCGGCCCCCGCGGCGGCGAGCACCGCGTACTGCCACCCCTCCCGCAGCTCCCCGGCGAGCAGCACCGACGAGCCGGCGATCGCGCCGATCGCCGCGGGGCCGGCGCCCTCGAGGAAGGCCCGGGCGGCCGGGTTGCGGCGCAGGCGATCGAAACGCGACCGGCCGATGAGGACGAAGATGAACGACGGCGCGAACGCGACGAGGGCCGCCAGGAGCGCGGCGCCGACGCCGCCCGCGGCGTAGCCGACCGCGGCCACCGTCCCCACCACGGGCCCGGGCGTGACCTGTCCCAGCGCGACGGCGTCGAGGAACTGCGGCCCCGTCATCCAGTGGTAGCGGGAGACGGCGTCGGACTGCATGAGCGGGATGATCACGAAGCCGCCTCCGAAGCTCAGCGCCCCGACCTTGAGCGCCGTCCACGCCAGCGAGCCGAGCCCGGCTGCATGGGGCGCCGCGGCCAGGCTGATCGGACCTGTACCGCCGCGGCGGATCAGGATCTCCGCCCCGCCGCAGGCGAGCAGCGCGACCACGACGTCCGCGCCGGCGACGGCGGCCGCGGCCGCTCCCGCAGAGGCATAGGCGAGCCAGCGCACCCGTCTCGCCGCGCCCGCCGCCCGCGCCCACGACGGCAGCGCCAGATCGAGCCCCGCCCGCACCGCAACGGCTGCGACGGCCGCTCCGCCGCCGGCCCCCGCCGCCCGCACCCCCTCCGGGGGCGACGAGGACAGAAACAGCGCGGCCAGGGCGATGACGATCGCGACGCCGGGGACGATGAATCCGGCGCCGCCGACAAGCGCGCCGCGCCAGCCACCGACCCGGCCGGCGCAGTAGATCGCGAGCTGTGTCGACGACGGCCCCGGCAGCAGGTTGCACGCGGCGATCGCGTCCTCGAACTCGTCGCCGGGGATCCATCCGCGGCGGACGACGCACAGCTGCCGCAGGAGCACGATGTGGGTCGGCGGCCCGCCGAAGCCGATCAGGCCCAGCCGCCCCCACTCCCTGGCGACCGTGCGAAGCGGCTCAGCCGGGGGCGGCGGCACGCAGCATCTTCGCCGTGGCGAGCCACAGCAGGGTCGCCTCCATGACCTCGCCGCCCGGGCGGAACGTGACGTCGAGGCAGGCGCAGCCCGCCTTGCGCAGGTCGACGAAGCCGCGCGTCCGGCTGCCGGTGCAGACCTGCTCCACCAGCGCGCTCAGCATCGGCTCGTGCCCGACGATCATCACCGTCTCCTCGGCGCGCCGGGCGAGCGCGCGAAGCGCCGGCTCCGGGGGGCCGTCCGCGAGCTCGTCGAGCACCTCCACCGTGCTGCCGAAGGCCGCCGCCGCCGCGTCGGCCGTCTGGCGGGCGCGGGCCTTCGGGCTCGTCAGGATGACATCGGGCGCGTCGCACAAACGGGCCAGGGCGCGCGCGGCCTTGCGCGTGCGCGTCACGCCCTCCGCCGTGAGCACACGCGCCGCGTCCGTGCCGTCGGCGGCCGAGTCCTCGGCGATCCCGTGGCGGAAGACGAGCAGCCGCATGCCTATACGAATACTCCATCCGCGCGGCGCTCGAGCTCACGCCACGCCTTCGGGTACGCGGCCCGGGCGGCGCGGCGGCGCTCGTGCTGGCGCTCGATCACGCGGCCGGCGGCGATCGCCTGGCCGGCCGGCGCCCGCGGCCCGACGAGCGCGCGGATGCGCCCCTCGGCCACGCTCGCGTCCTGGTGGTCGCCGAGCACGTCCTGGAGCACCTTGGCGGCGCGGATGAACGCCGTCGCCCCGCGGCCGGCCGACCGCTCCGCCAGCTCGGCCGCGTACCGGGCCCGCTTCACGGCGATCCGGGCGGCGTGCAGCTCCTCGTCCGGCGGGTGGGCGCCGAGCGCCCGCATCGCCTTGCGCAGGCGGCGGAACTCGGGCGCGGCCAGGTCGCGCAGCGTGCGCCGGCTGCGCGCCGCCGGGGGCGCCCTGGTATCCGCGTCGAGCCGCTCGACGAGCGCCAGGTAGCGGGGCTCCGTCATGGCCGCGCGGAGGGCGTCGCGGCCCGCCGCCCGCTCGGCCTCGAGCTTCAGGATGAGCGTCAGGAACGCCGCCTCGTCGTCGCCGCCGAGCGCGCCGGCGTCGGCGCGCAGGTGCTCGACCAGCACGTCCAGGTCGCGCACGGGCCCGAGGGCCCCGCCCAGCCAGCCGAGCTCGGCCCGCAGCTCACGCACCCACCCGGCGTCGAGGAGCGGCCGCGCCGCCCGCAGGGTCGCCCGCATGCGGCGTGTCGCCACGCGCATCTGGTGCAGCTCCTCGGGTTCGCGCCCGAGGCGGGTGCCGGGATCGTGGCGGACGATGGCCCGGTACTGCGCCCGCAGCGCCGCTGCCACCTGCTCCCCCGCCGGCGCGTCGCGGGCCGGGCGCGCGTCGGGCTCCGGCGGCGGCAGGTCGAGCGCCTGGAAGAGCTTCGGCCGCAGGTCCGCCTCGACCGCCCCGGCCCGGCGCAGCTGCCGCACGATGCCGCGCAGGTCGGAGACGGTGCCGTCGACGAGCTCGACCTCGAGCTCCTCGAACCGGCGCGTGATCCGGCGGCCCTCGAACACCGCGACGGCGTCCACCACCACCTCGGCGAGCGCCCGGCCGCCGGAGCGGACGAGCACGCCGGACCGGTGCGTGCGCAGGCGCGCGACCGCGACCGGTTTCGCCCCGCGCAGGTGGGCCGTCAGGAGCGCCGTGACCTCGGCGGGCACGGCCCGGCCGCCGCCCTCGTACTCGAGCTCGAGCCGGGCGCTCCCGCGAGGCAGCTTCACCTGCCAGGCGCCGCGGCCGTGCTCGACCCGGTGGCGCAGGGTGATGCCGGCGGCGGCCAGACGCAGCCCGGGCGTGTCGTGGTAGGTCGAGCGCAGAACCCGGGCTGGGAGCGGATCTCCGGGCAGCGGCGGCAGGACGTACCCCGGCGGGGCGGTGAGCTTGCGCTCGCGCTCGAGCGTGGCCTTCACGGGCGCGATGGTACCAACGGGACGATCCGCGGACGGCGCGGCGTGAGACAATGCCCGCGTGCACGTGATCGCGGTCGTCAACCGCAAGGGCGGGGTCGGGAAGACGACGACGGCCGTGAATCTCGCCGCCGCCATGGCGCTCGAGTCGCGCCGGGTGCTGCTCGTCGACCTCGACCCCCAGGGATCGGCCGGCGTCGCGGTCGGCGTCCCGGCAGCGGTCGAGGACGGCTCGGGCGGGATGTTCCGGGGCAAGCCGCGCTGGTGGGCGCGGCGCTCGCCGGTGGACAGGCTCGACCGGCTCGGCGTGGTGCCGGCCGATCCGCGGCTCGCCGCCGAGGAGGCGACGATCCACGGCGACGGCCGCCGCGGCGGCCGGCTCGCCGCCGCGCTCGCCGGCGCGAACGAGGAGTGGGAGGTGGTCGTCGTCGACACGCCACCCGGAATCGGCGGCCTGAGCGCCTCGGCCCTGCGGGCGGCCGACGCCGTCGTCATCCCGGCGGCCGCCGACTACCTCTCGATCGACGCGCTCCAGGGCACGATCGAGGCCGTCCGCGCCATCGAGCGTGAGGCGGGCAGACGCTACACGCCGCTCGTCCTCTTGCCGACGTTCGTCGACGCGCGCCGCCCGGGCGCGCTGGCGGCGGCGGCGCTCATGCGCGAGCGCTTCGGCGACCTGGTGTCGCCGGTCGAGATCCCGCACAGCGCCCGCCACGACACGGCCGCGCTCGCGGGCTCGCCGGTCGTCGTGAGCGCGCCGCGGTCGACCGCGGCCGCCGCCTACCGCACGGCGGCCGACGACCTGGCCGGCCGGCTGGGCCGCAAGCCGGCCAAGCGCCACGGCGCCCTCAAGGGCTTCGTCCGCGCCGACATGCGCGAGGCGCTGACGGCCATCCGCCGCGCCAACCGGGGTCAGACCCCGAACGGTTGACGCGGCGGATGTGCGAGAGATCCGTTACAGGTTGAACGGGATCCGAAGCCCCTTGACGAAGCATGCTGCCCCGCGACAGGGCAGGTGCAGCATCGACTCCCACGCCCGCAGCGCGCTGAAGTGGTTCATCGGGCGCAGCGCCCGCTTCGCCGGCGTCGAGGGCGAGATGACGATGAACGGGATCGGCGTCGCGAGCGACCCGGATCCGGACGACGAGTCGAACCAGATGAAGACGGCCGTGTGCCCGCGCGTGTACGGGCGCCGGTGCAGGAGCCCGTGGGTGCCACCCAGGAACGACTTCAGCCACGCGCTCGCCTGGGCCGGCGTGCCGTCGTGCATGTCGTGCCTGAGGTTCGGCGTGATCCAGGTGAACCGCCGCTCGAGCTTCAGGCGGTGTGACGGCAGCGGCACGACGTCGGCCCGGCACGTCGCCCTGCGGATGCGGGTGTAGTACAGCGCCGGGGCGTGCCGCGCGGCGAACAGCGAGGTGTCCTTGCGGTAGCACGGCGACGGCATCGACTCCGCGAACAGGCGCCAGTTGGGCCGGCCGAGCTGGTTGAAGATGTTGCCGCGGCCGCTCTGGCATCCGGGACCCGGCGTGCAGTCGCCGGTCACGACCCGCCGGCCGCCGGTCGCCGCGAGGTAGTTCGGCAGGCTGTGCGGGAAGTGCACGGCGCGGAAAGCCCGCGCCGACCCGCATTTGCCGGCGAGCGTCTTGAAGTAGCTGCTCGGCGCGCCCTTCCCCAGGATGTCGCCGTAGGAGTGGTTCTCGAATGCGATCACGACGATGTGGTGCCACGCCGGCGGCCGGCGCAGATGGCCGCACGGCGAGCTCGCCGCCGCCGTGCCGGGCGCAGCCAGCGAGATGGCAGCCGCCACGGCAATTCCTGCTGCGGCCACGCGGACGAGCAGCAGCGGACGATGATGCATGGTTGGACCCCCTGACCCTGTGACGCTGCCCGCGGGCAGACCATAGCGCCCGGAAATTGGAATGCCAGCGGCTATGCTCGCCGAAGGATTTCCGACCGAGGAGGACGTTCCAGATGGCGACGGTGCACGAGGGCGTCGACGCCCTGCGGGAGGCCGCGGGCAAGGAGTGGTTGTCGTGGACGCGGATGGCGGACTTCGACGGGGCCCCGCCGCCGATCCTGGTCGGCGGTGACGGCCCGTACGTGTACGAGGCGGACGGCACCCGGCTCCTCGACGCGATGTCGGGCCTCTTCACGACCCAGATCGGCTACTCGCACGGGCCGGAGCTGGGGGAGGCGGCCAAGCGCCAGCTCGAGTCCTTCGGCTTCTACCCCAACTGGGCGGCCACCTCGCCGGCGCCGGTCGAGCTCACCCGCCGCGTCACCGACCTCGCCCCGGAGAACCTGACCCGCGCGTTCTTCACCTCGGGCGGCTCCGAGGCGGTGGAGTCGGCGATCAAGCTCGTGCGCCAGCACTGGCTCGGCAGGGGCGAGCCGCTGCGGCGGAAGGTCATCGCCCGCCGCGGCGCCTACCACGGCTGCACTCTCGGCGCCCTCTCGCTCACCGGCATCCCGGCGGCGCGGGCGCCGTTCGAGCCGCTCCTGGGCGACGTCCGCCATGCCGAGAACACCGACCGCCGCAACTACCGCCAGGCGGTCACCGAGGAGGAGTGGAGCGACGCCGCGGTGGGCGCGATAGAGCGCACGATCGTCGCCGAGGGGCCGCACACCGTGGCCGCCGTGGTCGTGGAGCCGGTGCAGAACGCCGGCGGCTGCCTGACGCCGCCTCCGGGCTACCCGCAGCGCCTGCGCGAGCTGTGCGACCGCCACGGCATCCTGCTCTGGTGTGACGAAGTCATCACCGGATTCGGCCGGCTGGGCGCCTGGTTCGGCTCCGAGCGGCTCGGCTTCGACGCCGACATCGTCACCTTCGCCAAGGGCGTCACCTCCGGCCAGGCGCCGCTCGGCGGCGTCCTCTTCACCGACGAGGTTGCGACCCCGCTGCTCGACCAGAAGGCCGTCTACGCGCACGGCTTCACGTTCGGCGGGCATCCGCTCTCGTGCGCCGTGGCCCTGGCCAACCTCGACATCATGGAGCGGCTCGACGTGCTCGCCAACGTGCGCACGCTCGAGGATCACCTCGGCGGCGTGCTCGACGAGGTCGCCGAGGGCTCGGACCTCGTGGTCGAGGCCCGCGGCTGCGGGTTCTTCCGCGCGATCGAGCTGCGCGAGGCCGGCGTCCTGGCCGCCGCCCGCGACGCCATCCGGGCCGAGGGCGTGATCGTGCGCCTCGACGACCGCGTGAACCCCTGCCTCGCGATCTCGCCGCCGCTGATCTGCACGAAGGAGCAGATCGACGAGGTCGGCGCCGGCATCGCGGCCGGCCTGCGCCGCGCAGCCTGATCGGCGCGGGGACCGCCCCCGGCTCGCGGGGACTGTCCCCGATTCTCCGCCCCTACACCGAAGCGGGCTTCGGCAGCGGCTCGATTGCGCGCAGCGCGCGCTCGATCTCGGCCTCGGGCAGCTCGTGATCCTCGAGCCGGCCGTGCAGGAACGCGTCGTACGCGGACATGTCGAAGTGGCCGTGGCCGGACAGGTTGAAGAGGATCACCTGCTCCGTCCCGGCCTCGTCCGCACGACGGGCGGCGTCGACGACGCCCTTGATCGCGTGGGCGGTCTCCGGGGCGGGCACGATCCCCTCCGAGCGGGCGAAGGTGACCGCCGCGTCGAACACGTCGTTCTGGCGGTAGGCCTCGGCCCGCAGCAGGTTGTCGAGCAGGAGCTGCGAGACGATCGGCGCCGCGCCGTGGTAGCGCAGCCCGCCGGCGTGGATGCCCGGCGGGATGAAGTCGTGTCCGAGCGTGTGCATGGGCACGAGCGGCGTCAGCTGGGCGGTGTCGCCGAAGTCGTAGGCGAACGGCCCGCGGGTGAGCGTCGGGCAGGCGGCCGGCTCACACGCGATCACCTCGATGTCCGCGCCCGCGATCTTGTCGCGGATGAACGGGAGCGCCAGGCCGGCGAAATTCGAGCCGCCGCCGACGCAGCCGATGACGACGTCCACCCCGCTCTCGCCGGCGAGGTCGAGCTGGCGGTGCGCCTCCTGCCCGATCACCGTCTGGTGCAGGAGCACGTGGTTGAGCACGGAGCCGAGCGCGTAGCTCGTATCGTCGTGCGTGGCCGCGTCCTCGACCGCCTCCGAGATGGCGATGCCGAGGCTGCCGGGGGAGTCGGGATCGCGCTCGAGCATGGCCCGGCCCGCGTTCGTGTCCGGCGACGGGCTCGGCACGACCGCCGCGCCCCACGTCTCCATCATCATGCGCCGGTACGGCTTCTGGTCGTACGAGACCCGCACCATGTACACCTTGCACTCGAGGCCGAAGAACCCGCACGCGAGCGCCATCGAGCTGCCCCACTGGCCGGCGCCGGTCTCGGTCGCGATCCGGCGACGCCCGGCCCGGGCGTTGTAGTACGCCTGGGCGACTGCGGTGTTCGGCTTGTGCGACCCCGCCGGCGAGACGCCCTCGTACTTGTAGTAGATCCGCGACGCCGTCCCCAGCGCGCGCTCGAGCCGGTGGGCGCGGTAGAGCGGCGTCGGCCGCCACAGCCGCAGGACGTCGAGCACCTCCTCCGGGATCGGGATCTCGGGGTCGGCCGAGACCTCCTGCATGATCAGGTCGAGCGGAAACAGGGGAGCGAGGTCGTCCGGGCCGATGGGCTGGCCCGTGCCGGGGTGCAGCGGCGGCTGCGGCGGGGAGGGCGCGTCGGCGAGGATGTTGTACCAGGAGCGCGGCATGTCGCGCTCGTGCAGCAGGATCTTGGTGTCGGCCATGGCGGGCTCCTGCGGTGGCGGTGAGGGGCGCCGCCTCGCGGCGCTCGCCCGATTCTGCCGCAACCGCGCCCCGCGTGCGGCGGGCTACCCCGCCAACTGCTTCAGGTAGCGCTTGTGCGCGTACATCCCCTGGTCGGCGTGGTCGACGAGCGCGTCTGCCGACTCGGCGTCCAGCGGCGACATGGCCGTGCCCACGGCGACGCCGACCCGCGCGGACGCGGGGCCGACCGAGAACGACGGGGCGAAGACCTTCACGATCCGCTGCTTCATCAGGTCGACCACCCGCTCGGCGGCCACCGCCGGCAGCGACGGCAGCAGGATGACGAACTCGTCGCCGCCGACCCGGAAAACGGGGTCGGTCGTCCGCACGACGCTCACCAGGCGCTGGGCGGCCAGCTGCAGGAGCGCATCGCCGGCGGCATGGCCGTGGGTGTCGTTCACGGCCTTGAAGCCGTTCAGGTCGCAGTAGAGCAGACCGAGGACCTGGCCCGGCATGCGCGCCTCGAGCTGCTCGCCGACGCGGCGGAAGAAGGCGGCGCGGTTCGGCAGCCCGGTCAGGTGGTCGTGGCTCGCGTCGTGCAGCGCCCGCTGCTCCCGCCGGCGCATGTCGGTGATGTCGGTGAGGACGACCACGCGCGCGAACGGCCCGTAGAAGCGCGCGCCGCGGCTCTGGGCCGAATACCAGCGCCGGGCGCCGCTGCGGTGGATACCCTCGACCTCGAACTCGCCCCCGGCCTCCTGGGCCAGGCGCCTGGCGGCGGCGGCGATCGACTCCGGCGCGATGTACTCCTCGGGGCGCAAGCCGACGGCCTCCTCCCGCGCCCAGCCGAACTGCTCGCAGAACGCCTGGTTGACCTCGGCGATCACCCCGCCGGTGTGGACGATCACGGAGTCGCGGGATGCCTCGGACAGGAGCCGGAAGCGCTGCTCGGACTCGCGCGCCTCCTCCTCGGCCCGCTTCATCGCGGTGACGTCCGTCTCGACGCCGCGCACCCGCCGCCGGCCCGCCTGGTCGGTGGTGAGCCGGGCGACGCTCGAGAGCCAGACGACCGCGCCGTCCGCGCCGAGGGCGCGGTACATGACGCGGGCGACGCCGCGGGCGAGCACCTCCGCCTCCGACGCCAGGAAGGTGTCCCTGTCGTCGGGGTGAACGATCCGCGTGGCCCAGAAGCCGGGCACGGCGACCATGTCCGCCGGCTCGTACCCGAGCAGGTCGGCGACCCGGTCGTTCACGAACTCCATCGCGAACGTCTCGGCATCGGCCTCCCACACGATCGCGTCGATGTCGCTCAGGAGGTCGAACAGGAAGCCGCCGACGTCGCCCGTGAACGAGATCGGCACGGCGGCCCGCCGGGGCGGGCGCTGCTCTCGGGCATGGTCGGCGGGATCGGTCAGGTCCATGGGGAAGGGCACGCGTGATCCGTCGCCGGGTAATCGTCCCGCGCCGCCGCCGCTTGACCGCGGGCGGCCCGGAAACCGATCGGGGCCCCGATAATCGGGGCCCCGAAGCGTTCCGCGCCGTGACCCTGGTCTCAGGGTGTGAACTGCGCGTAGCCCTGCTGCTTGCGCTGCCCGATGCTCGTGAAGTCGCCGCCTGCGAGCACGTCCCCGCTGGGGCCGACGCCCCGGAGGGCGAAGACCCCGAGGGCGCTGTTCGCGCTCGGATCCCAGCCCGTCAGGTTCCCGGTGCCCTCGTCCACCGAGAGCAGCTTGTCGCGGGGGACCTGGGTCGTGCACGTGTGCTGCCCGTGCTGCGGCCCGCAATACACATGGAAGTGGCCGCCGACGTAGACCTCGCCGCCGACGACGGCGATCGCCTGGACGTTGCCGTTCGTGCCCCCGAGCCACTTCTGCGCGCCCGTCTTCGGGTCGAACGCGGCGAAGTTGCCGCCGCCGCCCGCGCCGGCCACGTAGACGCCGTTCGCGTCGGACGCGAGCCCGATGACGTTGTACGTCGTGTGATCCTTCCACGGCAGGCTCTTGCCGGTGTCGCCGTCGAGCGCGCCGATGTGGTTCGCGGAGGCGCCGTTGATGCTGGTGAACGACCCGCCGATGACCATGCGCGGGTAGCCGAGCAGGCGGATCGACCGGACCTCGCCGTTGACCGACGGCGACCAGGGCAGGAGCGCGCCCGTCGTCGAACTCACGACGGCCATGTTCGCGCGCGTCTGCCCGTCGACGGTGCCGAAGCCGCCGCCGAGGAAGAGCGAGCCGGCGCTCGAGGCGAGGCCGAACACCTCGCCGCTCGCGGATGCCTTGAACCCGGTGAGCGGAGCTCCCGTGGTGGCGTTCACCGCGGCGATGCGCAGGTGGCTCGCGCCGCCGACCTGGGTGAAGACGCCGCCCAGGTACACGGTGGACTTGACGACCTGGATCGCACGCACCGTGTTGTTCACGTTCGGGTTCCACGGCAGCAGGGCGCCCGTCGTCAGGTTCACGGCGGCCGCGTGGTTGCGCGTGACCTCCCCCGAGCCGGCGGCTGCGCCCGCGGGCCGCAGCGCGGTGAACTGCCCGCCCACGTACGCGGTGTGCCCGGACACGACGATCACGTTCACCCGGCCGTTCGTCTGCCACGTCGGCACCGGGTGCGCCTGCACCGGGACCGCCTCCGCGGCACCTGCCGTTCCCAGCCCCAGCACGGCCACGAGCGCAGCCGCAGACCCTCTTGCACTCCATCGACCCAGCATTGCTCTCCCCCAAAGGTTCGTAATGACCGGGACCAACATACGAGCGGAACCGGTCAAGTCAACCCCTGCGTCCTACAGGAGAGCCAACCCAGCTCGCATCAAATGTGAGGATCTACCAGCCGGGCCCGGCCGGACTCGCCCGCGAACGTCGAGTAGAAGGCCTCCGCCCGCCGGCGGAGGTGCGCGTGCGCCGGCGCAGCATAGGCGGCCCGGAGGGCATCCTTGCGCCCCTCCTTGTACGCCGACGGGCGGGGCGTCCGGTGCTCCGGTAGCGCCGCGCCCGCGGCGGCGGGATCGGCGGCAGCGCGGCGCTCGAGCTCGGCGTGGGTGACGAGCCCGGACAGGAAGTCCTGGATCGCCGGCGCCCACGGGGGCTTGCGCGACCGCATCTCGATCAGGTCGAAGCACCGCCGCGTCCGCTCCGGTGTCGGCTCGAAGAGGTGAAACGCGGTGCCGAAGCGCGCGTTCACGCGCGCGATCGCGAGGTCGAGGTGCTCGGTCACCTCGGCGAAGTCGGAGACGACCATCGCATCCATGTATCCGAGCAGGCGCCGGTGGAAGCGGGCGTAGGCGCGCAGCCCCTGCGGGATCGTCACGTACGGCTCGCGCACGACCAGCGAGAGCACCGTGTCCTCGGGCGGGCGCAGGGTCAGCAGGACCGGCACGCCGAGCTGCGCCGCCCGGATGACCTGCCCGGGCGCGTGCAGGTGGTGGCCGACCCGCACCGGCCGCGGCTGGGCGAGCTGGAAGGCCACCACGGCGAAGGTCGACGCCGAGCGGGTGAACCCGTCGATCACGAGCTCCGTCGCCTCCGAGACGACCGCCTCGCCGTGGCGGCGGCGCGCGATCGGCAGGTAGCCGGGATGCTCGGCCAGGCGGCTGCGCACCGTCCAGCGGACGTGGCGGACGCCGAGGCCGGCGCGCTCGCGGAGAGCTCGGCGCCCGGCCGGCGTCACACAGCGCGTTCGGTCAGCGCGACCTGCACCCTCGCGGCCTTGACGGGATCCGACTTGCTGCGGTCGACGTCGGAGACCAGGGTGATCTCGCCGTCCTCGACCTCGAAGACGATCGCCTTGCCAGTTGGCATCGCGAACTGCCAGTCGGCGCTGGACGCACCGGCCACGCGGAGCACCGCGAGGCGCAGCATGACGCCGTGCGAGACGGCCGCGACGCTCTCCCCGGCATGGTCGCGCCCGATCGCCCGCAGGGCCGCGACGACGCGGTCGGCGGCGTCGCGGACAGCCTCGCCCTCGGGGCAGACAGCCGCCTCGGGGTCATTCGTGTAGGCGGCCCAGGCGTCGGGGTCGACGGCGGCCGACTCCTCCTTCGTCAGGCCCTCCCACGCCCCGTAATCCAGGTTGATCAGGTCGGGCTGCGCGCGCACGCCGCCCACGCCGTTCTTGACCGCGATCGCCTCTGCAACCTCACGGGCACGGCCAAGCGGGCTCGTATACACGGCGACGAGGCCGGAGCCGACCAGCGCGCGGGCGGCCTCCTGGGCCTCCGCGCGACCGACCTCGTTCAGCGGGATGTCCAGGCGACCGCGGAAGCGCACCTGCGCGTTCATGATCGTCTGGCCGTGGCGAACGAGATAGATGCGGCATGCCTGCCGGCGCGCGGCCGGTGCCGGGGACGTTTCGTCGTGCATTCGGTGCTCCCTCGTGGTCGTGCCCATTCCGTGCGGGGGCCTCCAACCTTCCGCACGTAACCAAACGTTCATCAAGTACACCCGCATCGACGGGCGTTGTCAAGCTGAAACACCCAGCTCCCCCTTTCGAGGGGCCACCCGTCACGGCCGCGCGCCCGCGGGGTCAGCCGCGGGCTCTTCCGGGGCGTCCGCGGCGGCACGCCGCTCCTCCTCCTCGGTGATCGCGGCGCCGAGCTGCTGCCACCACTGGATCCCGCCGATCCAGAGGCCCAGTGCGAGGCCGGTGGCCGCGCCCACGGCGCCGGACGTGGCCGCCCCGACGGTGCCCCCGGCGACCGCCAGCACGCCCGTGACGAGGCGCGAGCGCAGGCTGCGCTTCGCCGCCGCCATCGCGCGCAGGCCGACGGTCGCCGCGGTCAGCATGCCGGACGCCGCCATCACCGCCGTGTAGGCCGGGATGACGTCGTGGGCCGGGTGCCACGAGCGCTTCAGGAGCGCCTCTCCGACCGAGTCCGGGAGCAGGTAGACGACGACCCCCCAGGCCACGAACACGACGACGAGCGCGACGGCGAGCAGCTCGACCGCGCGCTTCATCCGCCGCGGCGAGCGGCGGGCGATCCGCACCGACTCGGCGATCGCCGGCGACGTGACGCCCATGTTCAGGACGTTCAGCGGCCCGAGCACGACCTGCGCGCCCCGCAGCGCCCCGGCGGCCGCGAGCCCGGCGAAGGCGGCGGTCGCGTACATCGCGCCCGACTGGGCTGCGTTGCGGGCCACGAACTCGACCAGGTACCGGGGGCCCAGGTCGCGGTGGTGCGAGAGCCACCAACGCGTCCGGCCCGGGCGGGGCACGAACCCGGACTGGACGATCCCGAAGAGGGCCGCGAAGGCCGCGGCGCCCGCCCACGCTGCGATGAACGCCGGCACGGAGCGGGTCCCGGCGACCAGGACGGCGGCCACCAGGACGACCTGTGCCAGCGCCCAGACGAGGTCGTTCCCGAACGCCGTCCGCCCGCGCAGGCGGCTGAAGAAGGCGGTGCGCCAGGTGTCCTGGACGATCAGGCCGGGCATCCCGATCCCGAGCACGAGCAGCGAGCCGCGCAGGGTGCCGCCGAACGCGAACGCGGCCGCGATGCACACGACTCCGGCCGCGGCGCCGAGCACGAGCGCGACCCCCGTCGCCGCGGCGACGCCGGTGCGCCACTCCCGGACGGGCGTGGCGCTGTAGCGGACGGTCAGCGGCTCCTGGCACAGTGCCCGGGTCGCGCCGAGCGTGATCGTGTACGTCGTGAACGCGAGCCCGAACGCGCCCAGCGCGGAGGTGCTCACCGCCCGCGCGACGAGCACGGCGAGCGCGAAGTTCGTGAGGCTCGAGAGCGCCTGGTCGGCGAGCCCCCAGCCCAGCCGGCGGACACCGCCGCCGGCGCCCCCTCGGAAACCCGTGGCGGTGCTCACGGACCGGATCGTAACCCCGACCCCCGCCGCCGGAACCCTCCGCTCCTCGGCCGTCGTGCGTCGTCCCCGGTATGATCGGGGCATTCGCGGAGCGCCGGGAAGTCTGGTCGGCACCCACTTCCCATGCCTCCTTCGCCGCCCTCTGCCGCCTCCGACCCGGGCTCACCGGACCGGGCCGTCCGACGCGCGCTCGCCTCGCGCCCGGTGCTGCTGCTGGCGTTCGCGTTCACCGTCATGGGCGATCCCGTGTCGTCGGTCGCCTACGCGGTCGAGGCCGCCCTGCGCGCCCTGCACGGCGACCTCGGCCTGCTGCTCCCGACGATGGCGATCGTGGTCGCCGTGATCGCGCTCGTCATCGGGAACTACCACCGCCTGGTCGGGCGGTTCCCCGGGGGCGGCGACGCCGCGGCCGCGGGGACGGCGTTCGGCGACGGCTGGGCGTTCCTGCCGCTCGGCTCGCTCATCGTGGACTACGCCCTGACGATCGCGATCTCGGTGGCCGCGGCCGCGTCGGCGATCGTCGCCTACCGGCCCGAGCTCCACACCGTGCGCATCCCGCTGGCGCTGCTGCTGCTCGTGGCCGTCGCCGGCCTCACGTGGTTCGGGCATCACGGGCGCACCGTCTTCGCGCTGATGACGATCAGCTTCGTCGTGATCGGGTCGGTCGTGATCCTGACCGGGCTGCTCGATCCGTCCGGCTCCGGCGGAGCGCCACTGACCCCGCCGGGATTTCACCGCTCGCCACCGCTGGCGGTGCTGCTCGCCTTCCCGGTCGCGATGGCGCTCGCCACCGGTGTCGAGGCGCCGTCGTCGGCCGTGGCCCAGCTCGGTCAGCTCGACACCCGCTCTCAGGTTCAGTTCGGGCGGATCACGCTCTGGCTGACGCTCGCGGTCGTGGCCTGGCTCACCCTCGGGTTGACCGGCGTCGCGGTGCGCCTGCGGGTCGGCATTCCGGCAGCCGACTCGACCCAGATCGCCGATCTGGCCCGCGCGGCCGTGGGCGGTGGAACGCTGTTTGCCGGGTTCCAGCTCTCGAGCGCCGTGCTGCTCCTCGCCGCGGCCAGCTCGTCCTTCCAGGCCGGCCCGGGGTTGCTGAAGGCCCTGTCGACGGCGCCGGGAGGCGTCGGGATCCTCCCCGACCCGCTCGGGCACTCGAACCGTCACCACACGCCGTACTGGGGCGTGTGCGCCTTTCTGCTCGTCGCAGCGGTGATCGTCGTCGCGGCCCGGGCCTCGGAGCAGGAGCTCGTGCTGTTCTACGCCGTCGCCGTCTTCCTCGCGTTCCTGTTCGGGCTCCTGTCCATGCACCGGTTCGCCCGGGCGGAACGCCAGTGGCGGTTCCGGGCCCTGACGCTGGTGGGCCTCGCAGCGGTGATCGTCACCCTGGCGGTGAACCTCGGCCGGCTGTACCCGATCGCGAGCCTCGCGGCGGCCACGGCGATCGCCGCCACGCTGCAACGCCTCTGGGTTCGCGCCGGCCGCCCGAGCGGCGCGGCGGACGCGGAGGCGCTGGCCGAGAGGGGCGCCACCGGACCGGGCCCGGTCTAGGCCCGTACGACGTCCCGTCGGACGCCGGGGCGGCGGCGCAGCTCGCGCAGCAGCAGGACGAAGCAGGCGCCCAGCGTGACCAGCTGCTCGACCACCATCACGATGCCCGCCAGCCGCTGGTCGGTGAGCGGCGAGAGCCCGAGCAGGCGGCCGGGACGGTCGGCGTAGGCCGGGTAGTAGGCGCGGAACGAGAACACGAGCGCGTCGGAGAGCACCTGGCCGGCGAAGAACATCGCGACGGTGAACGCCAGCCGGCCGGGGATCCCGAGCCGCCCGGATCCGGCCGGGTCGATCAGCTGCGTCCACGCCAGGAGGCCGACCAGCACGAACGTCAGGTGCTCGAGGTCGTGCAGCGCCGGGTGCGAAAGGGCGCGGTCGTAGACGGCCGGGATGTGCCAGACGGACACGCCGGCGACCCACACGGCGAGCGTCACGGGCGGCCGCATCAGCATGCGGGCCGCCGCGCGCAGCGGCGCCGGGGCGGCCCCCCGGAGCAGGGCGAAAGCGATCGGCCCGCGGACCGAGAGCACGAGCAACGCGGCGCCGGCATCCGACAGGAGCACGTGCTCGAGCATGTGGGCGCAGAGCAGGTAGCGCTCGCCGGCGCGGTTGAGCGGCGAGACCAGCGGCCCCAGCATGACGACGAGCCCGCAGGCGAAGAGGGCCGCGCGCGTCCACGGCGCCAGCGCCCGGTCGCGGCGGCGGACGCGGGTGAACGCCGGGACGTAGACGGCGGCTGCGACCAGGGCGAAGGCGAGCGGCGCCGGGTGGAGGTGCCACGCCCCCGCGATGGCGGAGGCCGGCACGTCGTGTGCGACGAGGAGCGGCGGCATGGCGGGCTAATCCTCTCGCGCCCGGGCCCGGGCCTGCGCGGCCTCACGGGCCAGCGCCGCGTCCGCCTGGCGGTCGGCCCGCTCCTGGTCCTCGTCCAGGAGCCGCAGCAGCGTCGTCGTGATGGCGGTGAGGAACACGGCCGACTGCTCGGCCGTCATCAGCACGCCGCCCAGGTTCTGGTCGCGCGCGGCGGAGATCCCCCACAGCCGCGGCGCGCGCACGTAGTAGGGGTAGAGCGGGTCGGGGATGAAGGTGTAGGCGAGCCCGAGGAACGAGGCAGCCACGAACGCGCACAGCAGGTAGAGCACCGCCACCCCCGAGCCCATCCGGCGGACTCCGGGCACGATGACGGGCCACCAGAACGCCAGCCCGATCAGGATCAGGAAGGCGTGCTCGACGTTCAGCGCGTACGGGTGCTCGAGCGCGTAGGTGTACGGGCGGGTCAGGTGCACGCTGTACCACCCGACCACCCACAGCGGCCAGCTCAGGCCGGCGTGCGTGAGGGCCGCCGCCGGCCCCAGGCGGCGCAGGATGCCCGCCCCCATCTCCGGCGTCAGGCCGAGCAGGAGCAGGGGCGGCGCGATGTCGGCGATGAGCGCGTTCTGGACGAGGTGGCCCATCAGCAGATAGTTCACCGCAATCGTTTCCAGCGGCGAGTTCACCGTGACCGCGATCAGGACGGCGCCGGTCGCGAACGCCGCCTGCCGCCACCCGGGGACGGCGGCGCGGCGGGCGCTCCGCAGATAGGCGGCCAGCGCGACCGCGGCCGCCACGGCGAAGAGCGGCTCGAACGTGAACGAGCTCGCCGGGGGCGCGGTCACCGCTCGAGCTTGGTGCGCCGGCGGCGCGCGGAGCGCGCCTCCTGCCAGGCGGCGAGCTCCTGGTCGTCCAGGTCGGGCGGCGGCCCGGAGCGCATGTGCCACCAGAACCAGCCCAGGAATCCCAGGCCGGCCGCCGCCGGGATCAGATGCGGCAGATGCTCGACGATCAGCTGCACTCTCCGAACTGTAGAACTGCCCCGCGGCCCGGGCCGCGGTAGAATCCCGCCCGCATGAGCCGGCCCATCTCGCGGAAGCACCTCCTGCGTCTGGCTGGAGCGGCGGGCGGCGGCCTTGCCCTGGGCGCAGCCGGCTACACCCGCCTCGACGGCGGGTCGGCGGCCAGCGCGGAGTCCCAGGCCGAGCCGTTCCACGGCGCGCACCAGGGCGGGATCGTGACGCCGCAGCCCAAATACCTCCAGTTCGCGTCCTACGACGTGACGGCGGGCGGCAAGGCCGGGCTGCGCGACCTGATGCGGTCGCTGACCGCAACCGCCGCCGGCCTGACGGCGGGCAAGGCGGGGAACGAGGAGTTCCATCCCGCCCGGCTCACGATCACCATCGGCCTCGGCGCGAGCGCCTTCGACTCCCGCTTCGGCCTCGCCGCCCGCAGGCCTCCGGCACTCGTCGACATGCCGGCCTTCAAGGGCGACAAGCTCAAGCCGGAGCTGACCGGCGGCGACATCGGCGTCCAGTGCTGCGCGACCAGCCACGAGGTGGTCGACCGCGCCCTGCACGCCGTCACGGCCGCCGCCCACGGCGCCGCGACCCTGCGCTGGTCGCAGTACGGCTTCGTGCGCGATCCGCTGCCGGGCGAGCGGGGCGGCACGCCCCGCAACATCCTCGGGTTCAAGGACGGCACGAACAACCTCAAGGTCGACGACGCCGCCCGGATGCGCTCGAACGTGTGGGTGAACGCGGGCGACGGGCCGGACTGGATGACGAACGGCACCTACATGGTCACCCGCAACCTCAAGGTGCTCGTGGCCAACTTCCTGATCGAGCCGATCGACGTCCAGGAGTACGCGTTCGGCCGCAGGAAGCCGACCGGCGCGCCGTTCGGGCAGAAGACCGAATTCGCGCCCGTCATCCGGGACAAGGAGCCGCCGGACTGCCACATCATGGTCGCGAACCCGCGCCGGGCGGGCAGCGAGGCCGAGCGCATCCTGCGCCGCAGCTACACCTTCACCGACGGCTACGACGCGCAGATCTCGAACCCGACCGGCGGCCTCTTCTTCATCGCCTTCAACCGCGACCCGCGGCGCCAGTTCATCTCCATCCAGCGGCGCCTGGCGACCCACGACCGGTTCACGGTCGAGTATCCGGTGCCGCGCGGCAGCGCGATGTACGCCGTCCCGCCGGGGATCCGGCCCGGCGGTTACGTGGGCGAGTCGATCCTCGCGTGACGGCGTCGACGGCGCCGGCCGCGATCGCGACCCTCGCGGCGACCGACTGGGACGACGTCGCCCGCATCTACGCCGAAGGCATCGCCACCCTGGCGACGTTCGAGACCGAGGTGCCGGCCTGGGAGCAATGGGACCGGGCGCACCTGCCGGCCCACCGGCTGGTCGCCCGCGACGAAGGTCGCGTCGTCGGCTGGGCGGCGCTCGCGCCCGTGAGCTCGCGCTGCGTCTACGCCGGCGTCGCCGAGGTGAGCGTGTACGTGGCCGCCGATGCGCGCGGCCGCGGCATCGGAACGGCGCTGCTCGCCGCCCTGGTGAAATCGTCCGAGGCCGGCGGCGTGTGGACGCTCGAGGCCGGGATCCTGCCGGAGAACGAGGCCAGCGTACGGATGCACGAGCGGTGCGGGTTCCGGGTGGTCGGCCGGCGCGAGCGGCTGGGCCGGATGCGCGGCGAGTGGCGCGACGTCCTGCTGCTCGAGCGGCGCAGCACGGTGGCCGGCTAGTGCAGTCGCTCGGGGGCAGGCTCGCAGGCGGGAAGACGCCCGCCCTCGAGCGCTGGGGCGTCGACTCCGAGCACGGGCGCATGCGCGACGTGCTCCTGGGCGATCCGGCCGAGTTCCGCTGGCTGGGGACCGAGAATGCGACCTACTCGGCGCTCGTGCGCGACACGCTGCGGCGCGGTCACCGCTTCGACAAGGAGCGGGCGCTGGCGCAGCACGGCGAGATGGTCGACGCGTTTCGGGACGCCGGCGTCACCGTCCACATGGTGCCGGCCCGCCAGGAGCTGGCCTACGGCGTGTACACCCGCGACTCGAGCGTGATGACGCCGTGGGGGGCGATCGTGTGCCAGCTCGCGAACCCGCGCCGGCGGGGCGAGTACGCCGCCTGCCTCGACTTCTACGCCGGCGCCGGCATCCCGGTCTACGACCTCGTCACGGCGGGCAACTTCGAGGGCGGCGACTTCGCGCTCGTCGCGCCGGGCGCCGTCCTGATCGGCTACACCGGCGTGCGCAGCGAGGAGGTGGGCGCACGCCAGGTGGGCGGCTGGCTGGAGGCGGAGGGGTACGACGTCTGCTACGCGCCCATCGACGAGTTCTACGTCCACCTCGACCTGATGGTGTGCATGGTGGCGCCGGGCCTCGCGGCCGTCTGCCCCGATACGACCGACCCGGTCGTCGTGCGCTGGCTCGAGTCGAAGGGCATCGAGATCGTGCCGGTCGGCTTCCGCGAGACGGTCGGCCTCGGCTGCAACGTGGTCGCGCTGGGCGGCGACCGCGTCATCTCGTCCGCGTTCGCGACCGAGCTGAACGGGCGCCTGCGCGCGCTCGGTCTGACCGTGTACGACCCGGACATGAGCCAGTTTCAGCTCGCCGGCGGCGGCGTGCACTGCCTGTGCCAGCCGCTGCGGCGCGACCCGGCGTAGGCCTCAGTCCAGCCGCCGGGCGGCGCCCGCCGAGCGCGCGACGATCGGCTCGGTGACGCGGCCCGTGGCCGCGCGGTAGCCGTCGGCCACGGCGGCCGCGATCGCGGGGCACCGCTCCTGCGGGGCGAGGGCGACGATGGCGCCGCCGAAGCCGCCGCCGGTCATCCGCGCCGCCCAGGCGCCCGCATCCAGGGCGAGGGCGACGAGCAGGTCGAGCTCCGGCGTCGAGACCTCGTAGTCGTCGCGCAGGCTGGCGTGCCCGGCGGCGAGGATGGCGGCGAGCGCCTCGGCCTCGCCGGCCTCGAGGGCCGCCGCGGCCGCCTCGACGCGGGCGTTCTCGGAGCGGAAGTGGTGCAGCCGCCTCGAGGTCGTCTCGTCGAGGTCGCCGGCCAGGGCGCGCTCGAGCTCGGCCCGCCGGGCCGCGTAGCCCGTCTGGGCCAGTCGCCGCGGCGTCCGCGAGTCGACCACGACCAGCCCCAGCTCGGCGGGCAGCGGCACCTGCCGGTGGGCGAGCGATCCGCAGTCGAGCAGCAGCGCGTGGCCCGGCTCGGCCAGGATCGCCACGGCCTGATCCATGATGCCGCACGGGACGCCGACGGCCCGCTCCTCCGCCCGCCGGCAGGCATCCGCGAGCCCCATCGGGTCGAGGTCGGCCCCGGCCGCGTCGAGGAGGGCGAGGCCGACGGCGACGAGCAGCGCCGCGGACGAGGCGAGACCGGCGCCGATCGGGAGGTCGGACTCGATGCGCCCCTCGAGTCCCACCCGCGGGATGCCGAGCCCCTCGAGCTCCGCCGCGAGCGCCTCCACAGAGCGCCCGAAGCCCTCGATCCGGGCCGGATCGGCCGTCGAGCGCAGGCGGATCCGGCCGGCCGGCTCGCAGCTGACGGTCACCCCGCGGTCGACGGCCACCGGCAGGACGAGGCCGCCGGCGTAGTCCGTGTGCTCGCCGATCAGGTTGACGCGCCCGGGGGCGTGATATCGGGCCACGGACGCATCCTCCCGCTTGTCGCGCAGGATCGCGAGCCGGCCCGTCGTATCCTCCTGGGATGAGCCGGGTGCGACGGCATCATGGCGCGATCTGGTGGGTGGGGGCCCTCGGCGCCGCGGTTGCCGCAGCCTGGTGGCTGTTCGCCGGCTCCGGCACCGCGTGGTACTGGCGCGCCGGCCCGGCGCTGATCTGGCTGGTCCTTCTGGCTGCCGCCGGAGGGGCCGCGATCACCGCCGCCCGCCGCAGCGACCGCCACGACGCGCTCGGCCGCGCGGTGATGGCCTCGTCGCCGGACGCGATCGTCGTGGTCGACGAGCACGGGGCCGTGGTCGAGCTCAACCCGGCCGCCGAGCGCATGTTCGGCCGTTCCCGCGACGCCGTCGTCGGCCGCGCCCTCGGCGACGGGATGCTGCCCGGCGACGCCGTCTGGGCGCAGGAGGGGCGGCAGGAGGTGACGGCGCGCCGGGCCGACGGGGAGGCGTTCCCGGTCGAGGTGTCCGCGGCGCCCGTCGTCGGCCTGGCCGAGCGCCTGCAGGTCCTGCACGTGCGCGACCTGGGCGAGCGGCGCCGCTCCGACCGCGCCGCCTCCGACCTGGCGGCGATCGTGCAGTCGTCCGACGACGCCATCGTGTCGCTCTCCCCGGAGGGCCTGATCGAGTCGTGGAACCCGGGCGCGGAGCGGCTCTACGGCCACACGGCGGCGGAGGCGATCGGCCGCCAGATCTCGATCGTCGAGCCGCGCGGGCGCCCCGGCGAGACGCCGGCGATGCTCGCGCTCGTGCGCCGCGGCCAGGCGGTGGAGGGGCTCGAGACGCTGCGCGTGCGCCGGGACGGCTCCGAGGTGCACGTGTCGCTCTCGGTCTCGCCGATCGTCGACGCGGCCGGCGAGGTGATCGGCATCGCGGAGATCGGGCGCGACATCACCGCCCGCAAGCAGGTCGACCGCCGCGTCGCCTATCTGGCCTACCACGACGACCTGACCGGGCTGCCGAACCGGCTGATGTTCGCGGAGCATCTCGACCTGGCGCTCGCCCGCGCCCAGCGGCACGGGCGCGAGGTGGCGGTGCTCTACGTCGACCTCGACGACTTCAAGCACGTGAACGACACCTACGGGCACGGGGCCGGCGACCAGCTTCTGCGCCAGGTCGCGCGCAGGCTCGAGCGCGCGACCCGCGCCACCGATCTGGTCGCGCGCCACGGCGGCGACGAGTTCCTCGTGCTCGCGGCCGACCTCCCGGCGGACGGCTCGCCGGGCGCGCGCGAGATCTCCGGCACGATCGCCGACCACATCGCCCACGCCCTGTCCGTCCCGGCCACGATCGACGGGGCGACCATCGCGGCCGGCGGCAGCGTCGGGATCGCGGTCTACCCGGAGGACGCGGGCAGCCGCGACGAGCTCCTGCGCCGAGCCGACGCCGCGATGTACCGCTCGAAGGAGGTCGCCCGCCGCTCCCCCGGGGCCGCGGCGGGCCCCGGCAGGGCGCAGGTGCCGCTCACCGCCCGCATGCAGCTCGCCCTGGAGCGGGGGGAGTTCGTCCTGCACTACCAGCCGATCCTGCGGCTCGAGGACATGCGCATGGTCGGCGTCGAGGCGCTCATCCGCTGGAACCACCCCGACGACGGGCTGCTGGCGCCGGCCGCGTTCATCCCCGTGGCCGAGCGCACCAACCTCATCACCGCGATCTCCGAGTGGGTGCTGGACGAGGTCTGCCGCGTCGCCCGTCCCTGGGTCACGGGCGAGATGGGCATCCAGGCGGCGGTCAACATGCCGATCGCCCGCTGGAGCCGCGACGCGGCCGACCGGTTGCTGCGGACGATCCGCGCCGGCGGGCTCGAGCCCGGCCAGATCGTGGTCGAGGTGAGCGAGTCGAGCGCCATGGTCGAGCCCGACCGCACCCAGGCGATCCTGCACGACCTTCATCGCAACGGCGTGAAGCTCGCGATCGACGACTTCGGCACCGGCCACTCGTCGCTCAGCCGGCTGACCGAGATGCCCGTGTCGACGCTGAAGATCGACCGCGCCTTCGTGCGCGACATCCCCGCGAGCACGCACGCGAACGCGATCGCGACCACGATCATCCAGCTCGCCCGCAACATCGGCGCCGACGCCCTGGCCGAGGGTATCGAGACGCCGGAACAGTGCGAGTTCCTGAAGCGGGAGGGGTGCACCCTCGGCCAGGGCTTCCTCTTCAGCCCGGCGGTGCCGGCCGACGAGGTCGAGCCGCTCTTCGAGCGGTTCGCCCGCGAGCCCGCCACCCGCTAGCGCGCCCGGTGGGGACTGTCCCCGGGCGGGGACAGTCCCCCGATGCGTCCGCGCCTCAGGCGGCCTGCTCGAGCGCGAGCTCGGGCTCGGGCTCGGCCGGGGCCATCGCGGGCGCCGACTCGACGACGACCGCCGCGACCACCGCGGCCAGGGCCGCGATCCCGGCGAGGGCCCAGAACGCCGAGGCGAAGCCGTGCGTCAGGGCGACGCCGGCGGCCGCGCCCGGGTGTGACCCGAGGTAGTGGCTGGTCGAGGTTGCGGCGATGGTCGTCGCCGCGGCCACGCCGATCGCGCCGCCCACCTGCTGGGCGGTGTTGACCAGGCCGGAGGCCACCCCGGCGTCGCCGGCCCGGACGCCGGCCAGGGCCCCGATCGTCAGGGGCACGAAGCCCAGCGCCATCCCGATCCCGCCGATCAGGAACCCGGGGAAGAGGTTCCAGAAGTAGTGGCCGGACACGGGCAGCTCGGCGAAGAGCGCGAGCGCCGTCGCCGACATCGCCAGGCCGACGGGCAGCACCCGGCGCACGCCGAACCGCAGGGCCAGCGCCTGGGACACGTTCGCGACCACGATGATGGCCAGCGTGAGCGTGATGTAGGCGACGCCGGTCTGCATCGCCGAGTACCCCAGCACCTGCTGCATGTACAGCGTCAGCAGGAAGAACTGGGAGAACGTGGCCGCCCCCAGCAGCACGCCGGCGACGTTCGAGCCGGTCAGCGTGCGCAGGCGGAAGAGCCGCATCGGCAGGAGCGGCGCCTCCGAGCGCAGCTCGATGCCGACGAACGCGGCCACCAGGACGGCGGACGCGGCCAGGAGGCCGATCGTCTCGGCGGTGCCCCAGCCGTGCTGGACGGCCCGGGTCATGGCGTAGACGAGAATCATCAGCCCGCCCGTGATCGACGCGGCGCCGGGCAGGTCGAAGTGCCGCCGCGCCGTCTCCACCCGGCTCTCGGTCAGGAGCCGCGGACTCAGGAAGAGCACGGCGGCGCCAACCGGGACGTTGATGAAGAACACCCACGACCAGCTGAGCGAGCTCGTGAGCGCGCCGCCCAGCAGGACGCCGGCAGCGCCGCCGCTGCCCGAGACGGCGCCCCAGATCCCGAGCGCCTTGTTGCGCTCGCGACCTTCCTCGAACATGACCGTCAGGGTCGAGAGCGCCGCCGGCGAGACCAGCGCGGCGCCCAGCCCCTGAAGCGCCCGGAAGGCGATCAGCGACCCTTCCGACCAGGCCAGCCCGTCGAGGAGCGAGCTGATCGTGAAGAGCGCCAGGCCGGCCATGAAGAGCCGCCGGCGGCCGAGCAGGTCGGCCATCCGGCCGCCGAGCAGGAGCATGCCTCCGAAGAGGATCGCATAGGCGGTGACGACCCACTGCAGGCTCGACTCGCTGAAGCCGAGGTCGGTCTTGATCGTGGGCAGGGCCACGTTCACGATCGCCACGTCGAGGACGACCATGAACTGGGCTGTTACGATCACCGCAAGGCCCACCCAGCGCCGGTCGGCGCCGGCCAGGCGGTTCAGGAGGGATTGCATCTTCCACCTCCGCGTGGATTGCATCGGAATCCCGACACGATGCCTGCGGCGGCATGCGGGCGAAATACGGCCCCCTGGCCTCCGTGGGTGGGGCAACCCGAACTCCGGGCCGGGCGGTTGCCCCGGATGGCCGGTCTACGACCCGAGGAAGCGCAGCACGGCGAGCACCCGCCGGTGATCCTCGGGGGCGGCGGGCAGGCCGAGCTTCGCGAAGATGCTCGTCACGTGCTTCTCGACCGCGCGCGGGGAGATGAAGAGCCGGCCGCAGATGGCCTGGTTGGAGCGGCCCTCCGCCATCAGCTCGAGCACCTCCCGCTCCCGGGGCGTCAGGTCGGACACGGGGTCGTCCCGGCGGGAGCGGCCGACGAGCTCGGAGACGACCAGCGGGTCGAGCGCCGACCCGCCCTCGCCGACCCGGCGGACGGCTGCGGTGAACTCGTCGATGTCGGACACGCGGTCCTTCAGGAGGTATCCGAGCCCCTCGGCGCTGTCGGACAGGAGCTCGGTGGCATACGTGTGGGCGACGTGCTGGGAGAGGACGAGGACGCCGGTGGCGGGGTATTTCGCGCGGATCTCGCGCGCCGCCCGGATGCCCTCGTCCGTCTGCGTCGGCGGCATGCGGATGTCGACGATGGCGACGTCCGGGTTGTAGCTGCGCACCTTCAGCAGGAGCTCACCGGCGTTGCGGGCCTGCCCCACCACCTCGATCTCGGCCTCCTCGAGCAGCCGCGCCAGTCCCTCGCGCAGGAGGGTCGAGTCGTCGGCGATCACGACCCGGGTCGCGCGGGTGTGCTCGTGGGCGTTGCGCAGCGGCGGGAACTGGGCCGGGAGGTCGTCGGCCGCGAGCTGGTACACCCGCTCGGGCTCGCGCAGGCCGTGGAACTGGTACTCGCCGAGGGTGCGGGCGATCGGCCCGAGCGGGCGGGCCGCCTCCTCCGACGCCAGCACCTGGCCACCGTGGGCGGCCTGGCAGATGCGGGCGGCGCGGTGCACGTCGATGCCGACGTAGCCGGAGCCCGAGCGCTCGGCCTCGCCGGTGTGCATCCCGAGCCGGATGCGCACCCGCTCGTCGTGCGGCCAGTCGTGGTTGCGGAATGCGCGCTGGATCTCGATCGCCGCCGTGGCGGCGTCGGCCGGCGCGTCGAAGATGCAGAAGGCCTCGTCGCCGCGGCACTCGATCTCCTGTCCGCCGGCGTCCGACACCGCCGAGCGCACCAGCTTGCGGACGTCGCCGAGCACGTCCAGGTACTCGTCGCCGAGCCGGGTCAGGAGCCCCGTCGAGTCCTCGACGTCGCAGAACAGGAACGTGATGGTCATGGGACGGGCAGCTCGGCCCGGATGCGGGTGCCGCGGCCGGACGGGCTCTCGACCACGAGCCGGCCGTTCAGCGTCTCGACCCGGTCGCGGAGACCGCACAGGCCCGAGCCGTGGTCGGGATCGGCGCCGCCCTCGCCGTCGTCGGACACGTCGACCAGCGCGTGGCCGTTCGCGCGCACGACGCGCACCCGGGCCGCGTCGGCGCGGGCGTGCTTGACCACGTTGGCGAGCGCCTCGGAGACGACGTAGTAGGCGGCCGCCTCGACGGGGGGCGGCAGCGGGTCGTCGACCGCCACGTCGAGCTCGACCGGGAGCGGCGTGCGGGCCGCGAGCACGTCGAGAGCCGTCGCCAGCCCGCGCTCGGTCAGCACGGCCGGGTGGATCCCCTGCGCCAGCTCGCGCAGCTCGCGCAGCGCCTGGGACAGCTCGGAGGAGACGTTGGCGACCAGCTCGCCCGCCTCGTCGGGTGAGTCGCGGATCTTGCTCTGGGCCAGCCGCAGCCCGACCGACAGCGCGACGAGGCGCTGCTGGGCACCGTCGTGCAGGTTGCGCTCGATCCGGCGCCGCTCGGCGTCGCCGGCCTCGATGATGCGCCGCCGCGACGCGGCCAGGTCGTCGCGGGCCTGGGCGCTCGCCACCGCCAGGGCGACGAGCTCGGCGAACGCCTCCAGCCGGCGGTCGGTCGCGTCGGGTACGTCCTGGGCCTCGCGCAGGGCGGCGACGAGGGCGCCCCAGGTCGCGCCGGCGACCTGGATCGGCACGGCGATGCCGGCCTGGAACCCGAGCTGGTGCATGCGATCGGCGATGTCGCCGTGGAGCTCGGAGTAGTCCACCCGGGCCGGGGCGCCGGTGCGGCGAACCGTCGCGGTGGCACCGTCGCTGAGCGGCACCGTGTCGCCGATCGGGTATCTGGCCACCGGCTCGCCGAACTTGCCGACGATGGTCGCCGTCTTCGCGTCCTCGAACCGCAGCAGGAGGGCGGAGCCGATGTCGAGGAGCGCGCAGATCTCCTCCGTCACGGCCTGGAAGACCTCCTCCGGAGCCGCGTTGCCGGCCGCGATGGTGGCGACCCGCCGCAGCGCCGCCTGCTCCGCGGCGAGCCGGCTCAGCTCGGCCTGGGCGCGGCGCTGCTCGGTGAAGTCGCGCACGATCGTGACGACCTCGGCCGGGCCGCTGGGCACGATCCGGGCCTCGCGGCTGTGATGGACGCCGTCCACCACGAATTCGTAGTCGAACGACGCCAGCCTGCCCGACTCGAGCGCCCGGTCCATGCACGCGAAGGCCGCGTCGGTGACCTCCTGCGGCAGGAAGTCGCAGATGTTGTGGCCGATGATCTCGGCCGCCGGCAGGAACATCTCGGACTCGTCCTCGGAGTGGGCGTCGAGATAGGTCCCGTCCCGCCCGAGGCGCAGCATCATGTCGGGGATCGCGTCCATGAGCACGCGGTTGCGGTTCTCCATCCGGCGCACCGCCTCGAGCGCGCGCTCGTTGGCGAGGGCAAAGCCCGCCGCCGCGCCGACCGCCTCCAGCAGCCCCCGGCGCAGGGCCAGGGCGCGGTCGTGGACGAGCACGCCGACAGCCTCCGCCTGGTGCAGGATCGGGGTCGCGAGACGGGCGCCGCCCGGCTCGGGCATGGTCAGCTCGCGGCCGCGGGCGTCCACGTAGCGGCCCTCCTCGCGCAGATAGCCGACCTCGAGCCCGGGGTCGCCGAGCGTGCGCCGCAGCGACGCCTGCAGGTCGGCCGCCTCCGGCCCCTCGTGCAGCTCGGCGAGCAGCTCGCCGACGGCGGCGCCGGAGAGCCGCCCGCGCAGGAGCATGACGATGAACCCCAGCGGCAGGGCCAGCGACGCCAGCAGGCCGAGCCCGATGCCGACGACGGCTGCCGGCGAGGAGACCGGCGCCAGCACCAGACCGACGGCGAAGCAGAGCAGGCCGCCCGATCCGCCGTAGAGCACCGGCGTCAGGTGGCGCCGGCTCGGCGGGGTCGCCGACCGCACCCGCCCCACGATCACGGCCGCGACGGCCAGCGCGATCAGGATCGCGATCGCGCCCTCGGCCTCCTCGAGCGCCGTCGAGAGGGTCTCGTGCGACGAGACGAGCGCGAGGTTCTCCGGGTGCGCGCTGTTCCACCGCGTCAGGGGGTCGAACAGCACGGCGACGATCTGCAGCACGACGACGTTGAGGTAGGCGGCCAGCACCAGGAGCCGGTTGCGGCGCGAGCCGAGCACCCCGTGGGGGTACGCGAGCACCGTCTCGGCGAGCACCGCGAACACCAGGTTGGCCGAGAGCACCCCGATCGTGTAGGGCAGCGCGCCGTTCGCGTCGTGCAGGGCGCCGAGGAGCGAGGAGAACCCGACCGCCGCCAGCATGAGGCCGAACCGGCCGAACGGCGGCGTCTCCAGCGCCAGCAGGCCGGCGCCGACGAACGTGACGCAGAGGACGACGCTGATCGCGGCATGCGCGACCGGCCCGGGGGCATGGTTGCTGGTGAGGCTCACGAGCGCGGCAGCGGCCGCCGCGGCGAGTGCCGTGGCGGCCAGGACGATCTGCAGCATCTCGGACCGGTCGGGAGGGCCGGCGCGGGTGCGCACCGTCATCCCAGCAGCTCCCGCAGCGAGTCTCCGGACAGCTCGTCCTTCGAGAGGAACCCGCGCGCGCCGCTCTCGTCGATCAGGCCTCCGTAGTCGCTGCGATCACGGCTCGAGACCAGCACGATCGGGCGGTCGGGATCCGCGGCCAGCAGCCGCGCGGTGAGGGCGAAGCCGTCCGTGTCCGGCAGCTGGACGTCCACCAGCACCAAGTTGGCCGTCGACACCCCGGCCATGCGCACAGCCTCCTCGCCGTCCCCCGCCTCTCCGACGACCGCGAAGCCCTCCGACGTGAGCAGCTGGCGCGCACACCGCCGGAACCCGGCGTGGTCGTCGACGATGAGGACGCGATACACGCTATGCCGCTCGACGAGCTGCTCGCGTTCCCTCGCGACCATCCGGCTCCAGTCTAGCCTCCACGCCCCCTACTCTCGCGCAACCGGCGCCGGGCGGCAATGGAGCAGACCGGCGTTCGCCGGTGCGGGTTTCCGCACCTCGCGGCCACGCGGGGCCGGGGCCCGATCAGGCGGGGCCCGGCCCCTGGGATTCGGCCTCGACCGCGACCTGGCCCGGCCCCGCTGCACCGGTCCCTTCCGGGATGATCACCGCGTCGTAGAACCGCGTCATCGTGATCCCGGGCGTGAACCGGCCGACGTGGGGCTCGACCCGCTCGCCGCACGCGATCCGGAGGATCAGCTCGGGGTAGCGCGAACCGGCGGCCAGCGGCAGCGGGAACGCGCCGCCGAAGCGGCAGTTGATGTCGGTTACGGGCAGGCCCTCGGGTTCGTCGAAGCACTGGATCGTGGCCGGGCCGACCAGCCGCAGCTCCTCGGCCACGCGCCGGCCCAGGTCGATCAGGCGCGGATCGGCGGTCGTCTGGCCCTTGATGGACTCGCCGCCCTTCGACTCGATCATCGTGCGGGGGATCACGTTCAGCGCCCGGCCGTCGAGGTCGCACAGGACGTCGATCGAGAACTGCTCGCCGGGGCAGAACCGCTGCACGATCACGGGCACGCCGGCGTACCCGACGAAGAACCGCACCTCGGCGAGTGTCTCGCAGCGGTAGATGTCGCGCGACGCGTAGCCCCAGCGGCGCTTCACGAGCAGCGGCAGCGGCGGGTCGGGGGGCAGCTCCTCGGGCGTCCACGTGTCGGGCGAGGGCAGGCCGGCCCGAAGGAGCGCCTCGTGGCAGCGGTACTTGTCGAACATGGCCTCGGCCACCGCGAGATCGGGCAGGAGCAGCGCGGCGCCCGCACCCTCGATCTGGTCACGGCCGGCGACCAGCTCGACGTTGTCGAGGTCGGCCAGCGGCAGCACGGCCCGCACGCCGTGGGCGGTGACGAGCTCGGCCAGCGCCGTCACGTAGTCGGGGCTCGACGCGTGCGGGACGACGGCGCCCCGGTCGGCCTTCACCAGCGCGGGGGCGAGCGGGTTCGCGTCGACGGCGACCACGTCGCCGTCCCAGCCGAGCCCGTCGAGCGCCTCGCGGAACGCGCGCACGACGTCGACGCGCATTCCCGCGCAGGTGAGCAGCACCGAGCGCTTGCTCACAGGTCCCAGCCGCCCGTCGTGCCCTTGTACGTCTCGGCGGGGCGGGTCATCTGGCCGAGCGTCCGCCACAGGATGCGCGCGTCGAGCCGCAGCGACCAGTGCTCGACGTACCAGACGTCGAGCTCGATCCGGCGCGACCACGGGATCGACGTGCGGCCGTGGATCTGCGACCACCCGGTGACGCCCGGGCGCATGCGCAGGCGCACGCGCTGGCGGGCGGTGTAGCGCTCGACCTGCTGGAGCAGCGTGGGCCGCGGGCCGATCAGGGACATGTCGCCGCGCAGCACGTTCCACAGCTGGGGCAGCTCGTCGAGGCCGAACCGGCGGTAGAAGTCGCCGGTGCGCAGGATGCGGTCGTCGCCCTCGTTGACGGCGAAGCCGTCGCCGTGCGCCTCGGCGCCCCTGACCATGGTGCGGAACTTCAGGATCGTGAACGGCTCGCCGTCGAGCCCGGCCCGCTCCTGCCGGAAGAGCACCGGCATGCCGTCCTCGACGAGGATGACCGCCGCGAGCGCCGCCAGCACCGGGGAGAGCACGACCAGGCCGGCCGCTGCGAGGGTCGCGTCGAGGGCGCGCTTCAACGCCAGGGCGGCCGGTCGCGGCTCGAGCGCGACGGGCCGATCGCCGTTCGTTCCCGCGACCGATTCCACCGGCCAACCTTAGCCAACGCCCTCCCCGGCAACGGGCGGCACCAACGCCTTCCATGGCGTCGGAACCGCGCCGAAGGCGATGCGCAGGGCGCGTGAAGCGTTCCGGCGAGGGCCTAGGACCAAAGTCCCGTTCATGTCGCGACCCGCGCCCGAGGCGGCGCCGCCCGGGCGCCCCTAGCGTGGAGGCATGGATATCGCACTCATCACAGGCGCGTCGCGCGGCCTCGGGCTCGCGCTGGCGCAGGCGCTCGCCGACCGCGGCTACGGCCTCGCGATCGACGCGCGCGGATCGCACGACCTCGAGCGCGCCCGGGCGAGGCTCGCGCAGACGACCGCCGTGACCGCCGTCCCCGGCGACGTCGCCGACCTGGCCCACCGCGAGGAGCTGGTGGCCGCGGCGCTGCGCATGGGCCGGCTGCGGCTGCTGGTGAACAATGCCTCGGTGCTCGGGCCGAGCCCGCAGCCCGACCTGGACGCGTACCCGCTCGGCGTGCTCGAGTCGGTGTACCGGATCAACGTGGTCGCGCCGCTCGGGCTGATCCAGCTCGCCCTGCCGGCGCTCTCGGCCGGCGGCGGCACCGTCCTCAACATCACGTCCGACGCCGGCATCGAGAGCTACCCCGGCTGGGGCGGGTATGGCTCGTCCAAGGCGGCGCTCGAGCAGCTCTCGAACATCCTCGCCGCCGAGCACCCGGGCCTGCGCGTCTACTGGACCGACCCGGGCGACATGCGCACGCGGATGCACCAGGAGGCCTTCCCGGGTGAGGACATCTCCGACCGGCCGCTCCCGGCGACGAGCGTCCCCGGGCTGCTGCGGCTGATCGAGGGCGACCTGCCGTCCGGCCGCTACCGCGCCCGCGAGCTCGACCGCTCGGAGGCGACCGCATGAGCGCCGTCCCCCTCTCCGAGGCCACCTCCCCCCCGGAGCGGCGCGGCATCGCCCGCGATGCCGTGCGCCTCCTGGTCGGGCGGCCCGGCGGCGTCGGGCACGCGATCTTCCGCGACCTACCCGGGCTGCTCGCTCCGGGCGACCTGCTGGTCGTGAACACGTCGGCGACGCTGCCGGCCGCGCTCGATGCCGTCGGGCCGGGCGGCCGCCGGCTGCGCGTGCACCTCTCGACGCCCGTGCCCGGCTCCGAGCCGGCCGACGGCCGCTGGATGGTGGAGCTGCGCGTGCCCGCCGGGCCCGGCTCTCTGCCGTTCGGCGCGGGCCGGCGCGGCTGGCGGCTCGGCCTGCCGGGAGGCGGTCGCGCCCGCCTGCTGCGCGGCGGCCCGCGGCTGTGGCGGGCCCAGCTCGAGCTCCCGGCCGGCCTGCACGCCTACCTCGAGGCCCACGGGCGCCCGATCCGCTACGCCTACGCGGGCGCGGACTGGCCGATCGAGGACTACCAGACGGTCTTCGCGACCGTGCCCGGAAGCGCCGAGATGCCGAGCGCCGCCCGCCCCTTCACGCCCGGCCTCGTGGTCGAGCTGGTGGCGGCGGGGATCGAGATCGCCCCGATCGTCCTGCACACCGGTGTCTCCTCCCTCGAGACGGGCGAGCCGCCCTTCCCGGAGCCGTTCCGGGTGCCCGAGACGACGGCGCGGCGCGTGAACGCGGCGCGCGCCGGTGGCGGCCGCGTGATCGCGGTGGGCACGACGGCGGTGCGCGCGCTCGAGTCGGCGGCGGGGCCCGACGGGACCGTCACCGCCCGCGCCGGCTGGACCGAGCTCGTGATCGACGAGGCCCGCGGCGTGCGCGCCGTCGGCGGCCTCCTGACCGGCTGGCACGCGCCGGAGGCGACCCACATCGACCTCGTCCGCGCCGTCGCCGGCCGCGACATCGTCGAGCGCTCCTACACCGCGGCAGCGGCGGGCCGCTACCTGTGGCACGAGTTCGGCGACCTGAACCTGCTCCTGCCGTGAGCGCTCGAGGACGTCGGCGCATGGCAGCCCCCTGCACGTGCGCCTCGTGAGCGGGTGATCGGCCCCAGGCTCGTAGAATCGCTGCCTCATGGCCGGCTACTCGGGGACGCCGCTTGCGAAGAAGCTCGGGATCAAGCCCGGCGCGCGCGTCGCGCTCGACCAGGCTCCGCCCGGTTGGGCCGTCCCTGACCTGCCCGAGGGCGTCGTGCCGGCCGCGGACACCGATCCGGCCGACGTCATCGTCGCGTTCTTCCGCGAGGCGGCCGAGCTGCCGGAGCGGCTCCCGTTGCTCGCGCGCCGCATCTTTCCTGCCGGCGGGCTGTGGCTGGCGTGGCCGCGCAAGGCCGGCGGCCACAGCTCGGACATCACCGAGAACATCCTGCGCGACCACGCGCTGCCGCCGGGCATCGTCGACAACAAGGTGGCCGCGATCGACGACGACTGGTCGGGCCTGCGGGTCGTCTGGCGGCTCGAGCACCGCTCGGGCCCGCCCCCTCGCTAACCCCCCAGCGCCCAGATGAGCCCGGTTGCCGCCGCCGCCGCGGCCGCCGCGGTCGCCGGCCAGAGCCGCAGGTACCCGTCCCGGATGGCCGGCGCATGGTCGGGGCCGGCCAGGTCGCGCACGAGCAGCGTCGCCACCGATCCGCGCGCCCCTGCGAGCGCTCCCACCGAGACGCCCGAGAGGACGGCGAACGCCGCCGGCCCGGTGTGGAGCAGCGCGCCCGCGGCCACGGCGGCCGGCAGGTTGTTCACGACCGCCGCGACGGCCGCGGCCGCGGCGGTGACGCCGAGCAGCGCCCACACCGAGCCGGACGGCAGCCGCACGGCCTGCAGGCCGCTCACGTCCGCCGCGGCGCCGAGCGCGGTCGCGAGCACCGTCACGAGGAGCCCGATCCGCCACGGCACCGAGGGCCGCGGCAGCGGCACGCCGGCAGCGGCCAGGCAACCGGCCGCGACGAGCGCGACGCCGCAGGACGGCCACCACGGGGCGACACCGGCGAGCGGGCCGAGCGACTCGCCGATGGCGGCGAGGACGAGCGCCGCAGCCGCGCCGAGCGCCGCGCGGCCCGGCCGGGGGATCGGGGCGGCGGAGACCGCGCCGTGCAGGCGCCGCCGCTCGCGCAGCGCCACCGCCCCTGCGCAGATCAGGGCGGCGGCCGTGCCGGGGGCGAGCATGGTCGCGTCGAACGCGGCCGGCCGCAGGTGAAGCCCCGTCATCACGACGAGGTTGGTCGGATTGCCCTGCACGACGGCGATCGAGAACGCGTTCGCGGTCCCGATCGTCGCCAGCAGGAGCGGCCGCGCCTGCGCGCCGCGGTCGGCGAGCGCGAGCACGACCGGCACCATCACGACGACCGCCCCGTCCAGCGAGAGCGCCGCCGTGAGCAGCGCGCAGGCGAGGCAGACGAGGGCGTAGACTCGGGCGGCCCGTGCGCCCGCCGCCCACGCCAGCAGGCCGGCGATCGCATCGGCGAGGCCGGTCGCCTCGGCGAGGCGGGCGAGCCAGATGACCGCGGTCAGGAAGCAGACGAGCGGAACGGAGGCGGAGAGCGCCGCATGGAGCGGGCCGCTCAAGGGCACCTCTCCACCTCCTTTCAAACTCCTAAAGTTTACTTAAGTTTATGCCCCCGCATCCGCGCCCCCGAAACACGGCCGAGACGCTCGCGGCCGTCGCCCCTCTCGTCACCCGCTGGATGGAGCGCGTCCTGGCGGCAGGCGACCCGCCGCTGACGCTCGGCCAGTACCTCGGGCTGCGGGCGATCGCCGCCGGGGTCGACTCGGCCGCAGACCTCGCCCGCGCCGCCGGCGTGTCGGAGTCGGCGGTGTCGCAGCTCGTCGCCGGCTTCGAGCGAGCGGGGACGGTCGCGCGCTCGGCGGCGAGCGACGACCGCCGCCGGCGCCGGCTCGCCCTGACGGCGGACGGCGAGCGGCTGCTGCGCTCGGCACAGCGCCTGGTCGGCGCCCGGCTCGAACCGCTCGTCGCCTCGCTCGCGCCGCACGACGCCGAGGCGCTCGCGGCCCTGCTGCGGCGGCTCGAGCCCGCCCTGACCGGAACGGCGCCTCCGCGCCGGCCGCACCCACCACACCCTCCCGGCCACCATCGTCCGCCGCACCCGCGCTGAATCGGGGATTGCCCCAAAAAGGCGCACGAACGTGTGACGGGGACCGTTCGGGGTCTGACCCCGATTCAGTGCAGGAAGTGGCGGCGGCCCGTGAAGACCATCGCTGCGCCGGCCGCGTTCGCGGCCGCGAGCACCTCGGCGTCGCGCACCGAGCCGCCCGGCTGGACGATCGCCCGCACGCCGGCCTCGAACGCCGCCTCGGGGCCGTCGGCGAACGGGAAGAACCCGTCCGACGCCAGCACGGCGCCCTGGGCCCGCTCCCCGGCCTTCGAGACGGCCACCTTGACGGCGTCGACCCGGCTCATCTGACCGGCGCCGATCCCGACCGCCGCCAGGTCGCGCGCGATCACGACGGCGTTCGAGCGCACGAAGTGCACCGTCCGCCACGCGAACAGGATGTCCTCCCACTCGCGCTTGCCCGGCGCCACCTCGGACACGACCTGCATGTCGGCGCGGTCCTCGGTCTCGTTGTCTCGGTCCTGGATCAGGACGCCGCCCAGCACCCGCCGGATGTCGCGCTCGCCGGGGCTCGACTTGCGCCGCTCGCGATCCTCCAGCACCCGGGTCGAGGGCTTCGACGAGAGCACCTCGCGGGCTGTTTCGTCGTAGCCGGGGGCGAAGATGACGTCGAGCTTGGTCTCGATCATGCGCTCGGCGACCGCGCCGGTGACCGGCCGGTTCACGGCGATCACGGCCCCGAACGCCGAGAGCGGGTCGCCGGCCAGCGCCCGCGCGTAGGCCTCGTCCAGGTTCGCGCCGACGGCGACCCCGCAGGGGTTCGCGTGCTTGATGATGGCGCAGGCCGGCAGCTGGAAGGCGGTCGCGATCGTGCGGGCCGCCTGCAGGTCGGCGAGGTTGTTGAAGGAGAGGGGCTTCCCGCTCACCTGGTCGACGCGCGACAGCACGTGCCGGCGGGCGCCGGCCTCGCGGTAGAAGGCCGCCCGCTGGTGCGGGTTCTCGCCGTAGGCGAGGTCGCCCACCTTGACCAGGTCGATCGTCAGCCGGTCGGGGAAGGGCTCCGTGTCGGCGAACCAGGCCGCCACCGCGGCGTCGTAGGAGGCGACGTGCGCGAACGCCTCGCCGGCCAGGTCGCGGCGGGTGTCGAGCGAGAGCTCGCCGCCGGCCGCGCGCAGCTCGCCGAGGACGAAGCCGTACCGGTCGGGCTCCGTGACGACGCCCACCGAGTGGAAGTTCTTCGCGGCCGCCCGCACCATCGTGGGGCCGCCGATGTCGATGTTCGCGATCACCTCCGCCTCGGACACGCCCCGGCGGGCCGCGACGGAGCGGAACGGGTAGAGGTTGCAGACGACCAGGTCGATCGGCTGGATGCCGGCCGCCTCGAGCGAGGCCATGTCCTCGTCGTGGTCGCGCCGGGCCAGGATGGCGGCGTGCAGCGACGCGTGCAGCGTCTTCACCCGCCCGCCCAGGAGCTCCGCCGAGCCGGTCAGCTGCTCCACCGTCGTCACGGGGACGCCCGCCTGCTCCAGGAAGTCCGCCGTCCCCGACGTCGAGATCAGCTCGATGCCGAGCTCGTGCAGGCCCTGCGCGAACGTCGAGAGGCCGTTCTTCTCGCTGACCGATATGAGGGCTCGTCCGATCTTCATCCGCTCACCCGCACCCGCCGTCCGTCGACATGGATCCTGCCCGCCCCGTACAGCCGCACCGCCTCCGGCAGGAGCCGGTGCTCGATCCGGTGAAGACGCTCGGTCACCTCGGCGGCGGTGTCATCATACGAAACGGCCATCGCCTCCTGCATGACGATCGGGCCGGTGTCCGCCGTGACGTGCTCGGCGTCCACGAGGTGCACCGTGACGCCCGTGACCTTGACGCCGTGGGCGAGCGCGTCCTCGACCGCGCGGGCGCCCGGGAAGGCGGGCAGGAGCGCCGGATGGACGTTCAGGATCCGGCCCGACCACCTGCCCACGAAGGCGGCCGAGAGGATGCGCATGTAGCCCGCGAGCACGATCAGCTCGGCGCCGTGGGCCTCGAGGACGGCGACCGTCTCGTCCTCGTCGGCCGTCGCGGTCGCCGGGATCCCGGCCCGGACGGCGCGCTCCAGCCCAGCCGCCCCGGCGCGGCTCGAGACGACGCAGCAGACGTCGATGTCCGGGGCGTCGATGAGCGCCTGCAGGTTCGTGCCCGTCCCCGAGATGAGCACGCCGACCTTCAGCGGAAGCGCACCCCCGCGCCCTCGGCGACCGTCCCGGCGACGAAGCCCGGGCAGCCGCCGCGCTCGAGCGCCGCGAGGGCCACCGCGACCGAGCCCTGCTCGACCACGGCGGCGTAGCCGAGCCCGAGGTTGAAGACGCGGCGCAGCTCGTCCTCCTCCACGCCGAGCGACCCCAGCCAGCCGAACAGCGGCGGCCGCTCGAAGGCGCCGAGGTCGATCTCGGCGCCGAGCCCGTCCGGGAACTGGCGGGCGAGGTTGCCCGGGATGCCGCCGCCGGTGATATGCGCCATCGCCCGCACGTCGACGGTGCGGCACAGCTCCGCCACCGGGCGGGCGTAGATCCGCGTCGGCTCGAGCAGGGCGTCCGCCACGCTCGCCCCGCCGAGCCCGTCGGGCGTGTCCGCCGGCCCGAGCCCCGCCCGCTCGAGCAGGCGGCGGACGAGCGAGAACCCGTTCGAGTGAGGGCCGCTCGACGGCAGGCCCACGATCGCGTCGCCCGCCTTGGCCCGGCTTCCGGAGACGAGCTCGCGCCGCTCCGCGATCGCCACGCAGAACCCGGCCAGGTCGTACTCCTCCGGCTTCATCATGTCGGGGTGCTCCGCCGTCTCGCCCCCCAGGAGCGCACACCCGGCCTGGCGGCAGCCCTCGGCGATGCCCTCGACGAGCGCCGCCACGACGTCAACGTCCACGCGGCCGCAGGTGATCACGTCCATGAAGAACGCCGGCCGTGCCCCTGACGTGATCACGTCGTTCACGCTCATCGCCACCAGGTCGATCCCGAGCCCGGCGTGCCGGCCGGCGGCCCGGCCCAGCAGCACCTTCGTCCCGACGCCGTCGCAGCCGGCCGCGATCAGCGGGTCGCCCACCGACGGGGTGAAGAGGCCGGCGAAACCGCCGTGCCCACCCAGCACCTGGCGCCCGTGGGTCGACGTGACGGCCGCCCGGATCCGCTCGACGACCGCGTCGCCGACGTCCAGGCTGACCCCGGAACCGGCGTAGGTGAGCGGGTCGGGGCTCTCGTTCACCGGATCTCCACCGGCACCGGCGCGGGCTCGAAGCGCAGCTTCGCCAGCCGCATGTCGGCGGGGATCTCGGTCGGGTACTCACCCGTCAGGCAGGCCCTGCAGAAGCCCTCGGCCGGGCCCGCGGTGGCCTCGAGGCCGTCGAGCGACAGGTAGGCGAGCGAGGTCGCGCCCAGCCGCCGGCGCACCTCCTCGATGGTGCGGCCGGCCGCGAGCAGCTCGTCCTGGTCGGCCATGTCGATGCCGTAGAAGCAGGGCGAGACGATCGGCGGCGAGGACACGCGCAGGTGCACCTCGCGCGCGCCCGCCTCGAACAGCATCTGCACCAGCTTGCGCGTCGTCGAGCCGCGCACGATCGAGTCGTCGACGACCACCACGCGCCGGCCCTCGAGCACGGAGCGCAGCGCGTTGAACTTCAGCCTCACGCCCCGCTCGCGCAGCGCCTGGTCGGGCTGGATGAAGGTGCGGCCGACGTAGCGGTTCTTGACGAGGCCCTCGCCGAACGGGATGCCGCTGCGGCGGGCGTAGCCGACCGCGGCGGGCGTGCCCGAGTCCGGCACGCCGATGACGACGTCCGCCTCGACCGGCGCCTCGTCGGCCAGCCGCTCTCCCATCCGCCGCCGCACCTCGTGCAGGCCCCTTCCGTGCATGACGGAGTCCGGGCGGGCGAAGTAGATGTACTCGAACACGCACAGCGATCCCGGCCGGTCGCCCAGCTTGCGGAAGCGGGCGCCGCGCTCGTCCACGACGACCATCTCGCCCGGCTCCAGGTCGCGCTCCAGCGTCGCCCCGATCAGGTCGAGCGCGCACGACTCGGAGGCGAGCACCCAGGCGTCGCCGAGCCGGCCGACGACGAGCGGGCGGATGCCGTCGGGGTCGCGGAAGCCGGCCAGCCCCCGCTCCGTCATGACGACGGCCGCGAACGCGCCCTCGATCCGGCCCATCGCGTCGGCGACGGCCTCGCCCAGGTCGCCGGACTCGTGCTCGGCGATCAGCGCCGCCATCACCTCGGTGTCCGAGGTCGAGCGCATCGAGACCCGCCGCCCGCGCAGCTCCTCGCGCAGCTCGGCCGTGTTCGTCAGGTTGCCGTTGTGCCCGAGGGCGATCGTGCGCCCGCCGGCATGGCGGACGACCGGCTGGGCGTTCTGCCACACGGTCGAGCCGGTGGTCGAGTAGCGGGTGTGGCCGATCGCGATGTGCCCCGCGAGGCCCGAGAGCCGGCCCTCGTCGAACACCTGGCTCACGAGCCCCATGTCCTTCATCGCGGTGACGCGGTCGCCGTCCGAGACGGCGATGCCGGCGCTCTCCTGGCCCCGGTGCTGCAGCGCGAAGAGGCCGAAGAAGGTCGAGCGGGCGACGTCGCGGTCGGGCCCCTCGGCCGGCGTGTAGATGCCGAAGACGCCGCACATCAGGCGCCGCCCTCCATGATCCGGGGAAGCGCCCCTTCGTAGAGGTCGACGGCGGCAGCGAGCGCGATCCGGGCCGGGCCGACGGCGATCTCGCCGCCGCCGACCGCCCCCAGCCGCTGCAACGGCACGGGCCCTGCCAGCTTGCGCAGCGCGGCCACGTCGGCGCGGCGGGCCGAGATCACGACCCGGCCGTCGCCCTCGCCGAAGAGATCCGCCACCTTCCCCACGCGCACGCCGATGTTCCCGGCCATGGCCGCCTCCGCCACGGCCACGGCGAGCCCGCCGCCGCCCACGTCGTGGGCGCTTCGCAGCAGCCGCCGCCCGGCCGCCGCGGCCAGGAACGCGTGCAGGTCGCGCTCGGCGCCGAGATCGGGCTCCGGGATGCGCCCGGCCGTCTCGCCCAGGATCACCTTCTGATAGTCGGAGCCGTCGAGCGCGCTCGCGCCGGCGCCGGCGAGGAGCACCACGTCGCCCTCGTCGCGGAAGCCGGCCCGCACCGCCAGCGCGGCGTCGTCGAGGACGCCGACCACGCCGACCACCGGCGTCGGCGGGATCGGGCGGCCGTCGTGCTCGTTGTAGAGCGAGACGTTGCCGGAGACGACCGGCAGGCCCAGGGCGCGGCAGGCGTCGGCCATGCCGCCGATCGCCTCGGCCAGCTCGTAGCCGATGTCGGCGTGCTCGGGATTGCCGAAGTTCAGGCAGTTCGTGACCGCGGCCGGGCGGGCGCCGGTGCAGGCGACGTTGCGGGCGGCCTCGCACACCGCGCTCATCCCGCCGCGGCGGGGATCGAGCCATGTCCGCCGGCCGTTCCCGTCGAGCGACACGGCGATGGCGCGGTCGGACGGCGTCAGCCGCACCACGGCCGCGTCGCCGCCGGGGCGCACGACCGTGCCCGAGCCGACCAGCTGGTCGTACTGGCGGGTCACCCACCGCCGGCTGGCGGTGCCGGGCGCCGCGAGCAGTGCCCGCAGTGCGGCCTCGGGCGGCGTGGCCGGATCTTCGGCCACGGCCGCGGACTCGACCAGGCGGGCGGGCCGCTCCCGCGCCACCTCGTAGCGGGGGGCGGCCTCCGTGAGCGTCTCGACCGGGATGTCGCCGACGGCCTCGCCGCCGTGGAAGCAGCGCAGCCGGCCCGTCTCGGTCACCTCGCCGATCACGGTCGCGTCGACCTCCCACCGGCGGCAGACCGCCGCCACGGCGTCCCACGAGGACGGCTCGACGATGGCCGCCATCCGCTCCTGCGACTCGGAGATCATGATCTCGAACGGCTCCATCCCCTCCTCGCGGACGGGCACGGCGGAGAGGTCGACGTCGAGCCCGACGCCGCCGGACGCCGCCATCTCGGACGTCGAGGAGGCGAGCCCGGCCGCGCCCAGATCCTGGAGCGACACGATCAGGCCCTGGTCGAGCAGCTCGAGCGTGCACTCGATCAGCTTCTTGCCGGTGAACGGGTCGCCGATCTGGACGCTCGGGCGCTTGGCCTCGGAGCCCTCCTCGAACCCCTGCGAGGCGAGCACGCTGGCGCCGCCGATGCCGTCGCGGCCGGTCTTCGACCCGTACAGCACGAGCAGGTTGCCCGGGCCGGCGGCGCCGGCCGACTGGAGCCGGTCGGCCGGCAGGACGCCGACGCACATCGCGTTCACGAGACAGTTGTGCTCGTAGGCGGCCTCGAACTCGACCTCGCCGCCGATGTTCGCGACGCCGACGCAGTTGCCGTAGTGGCCGACGCCCTCGACGACGCGGGCGAACAGGTGCCGCTGGCGCTCGGCGTCGAGCTCGCCGAAGCGGAGCGAGTCGAGGATCGCGATCGGGCGCGCCCCCATCGCGAAGATGTCGCGCAGGATGCCGCCGACGCCGGTGGCCGCGCCCTGGAACGGCTCGACCGCGGACGGGTGGTTGTGGCTCTCGACCTTGAGCGCGACCGCCAGCCCGTCGCCGACGTCGATCACGCCGGCGTTCTCGCCGGGCCCCTGGAGAACGCGCTCGCCGGTGGTCGGGAAGGCCGCCAGCAGGCGGCGGGAGTGCTTGTAGGCGCAGTGCTCGCTCCAGAGCAGCGAGAACACGGCCAGCTCGAAGTCGTTCGGCTCCCGCTCGAGCAGCTCGCGGATGCGCTCGAATTCGGCATCCGTCAGCCCCAGCGAACGGTGCAGCGGGGTCGACTCGATGGTGCTCATGCCTGCACCCTAGATGGCCGCCTCGACGGCGACTGCCTGATCGAGGAGCCCCTGGAGCAGGATGCGGCCGTCGACCGACCCGAGCAGCGGGTCGACGGCGTGCTCGGGGTGGGGCATGAGACCGGCCACGTTGCCGGCGGCGTTCGTGACGCATGCGATGTTCTCGACCGAGCCGTTCGGGTTGTGGACGTAGCGCAGCAGCACCTGGCCGGCCGCGTCGAGCTCCTCGAGCTGCGCGGGTGCCGCGAAGTAGCAGCCGTCGTGGTGCTTCACGGGAATCTCGAGCGTGTCGCCCGCGACCACGCCGGGCAGCCAGGCCGACTCCCGCTGGACGCGCAGGGCCACGTCCTGGAAGCGGAACTGGAGGTGGGCGTTCGGCCGCAGCACGCCCGGCAGCAGCCCGGCCTCCGTCAGCACCTGGAACCCGTTGCAGATCCCGAGCACCGGGCCGCCTGCCGCCGCCAGCTCGCGCACCGCAGCCATCGCCGGCGAGAGGGCCGCGAGCGCCCCCGGCCGCAGGTAGTCGCCGTAGCTGAACCCGCCGGGGACGATCACCGCCCCGGCCCCGCCGAGGTCGGAGTCGGCGTGCCAGACGCGCACCGGCTCGGCGCCCATGAGGGCGACCGCCCGGAGCGCGTCGCGGTCGTCGCACGAGCCCGGGAAGGCGAGCACCGCGACGCTCACAGCCGAACCGGCTCCTGCGCGGCGACGTCGAACTCCTCGATCAGGGGGTTCGAGAGCACCTGCTCCGCGATCCGGCCGGCGACGCGCACCGCCTCCCGCGCGTCGCCCACGTCCAGGTCGAGGTCGAACACCTTGCCCGCCCGCACGTCCGACGCGGCGTAGCCGAGCCCCTCGAGCGAGCGCCGCACCGCCTCGCCCTGGGGGTCGAGGATGCCGGCCCGCGGGCGCACCGTGACGGTCACCTTCACGAGCCGCTCCCGGTCTCCGTGAGGTAGACCTGGATGGGCTCGCCGGTGAGGCGCTCGTAGGCCTCGACGTAGCGGCGGCGGGTGCCGGCGACGACGTCGGCGGGGATCTCCGGCCCCGGCGGGGTCTTGTCCCAGTCGAGCGTCTCGAGCCAGTCGCGCACGTACTGCTTGTCGTAGGACGGCGGCGACCCGCCCGGCGCGTATTCGTCGACCGGCCAGAACCGGGACGAGTCCGGCGTCAGCACCTCGTCGCCGATGACGATCCGGTCCTGATCGTCCACGCCGAACTCGAACTTCGTGTCGGCGATGATGATGCCGCGCTCTAGCGCGTAGTCGGCCGCCGTGCGGTAGAGCTCGATCGAGAGCCGCTCGATCTCGTCGAACCGCTCCTCGCCGACGAGCTCGATGCCGGCGGCGCGGTCGATGTTCGCGTCGTGGCCCTCGGTCGCCTTCGTCGACGGGGTGAAGAGCGGCTGGGGCAGCTTGTCGGCCTCGCGCAGGCCGGACGGCAGCGCATGGCCGCAGACCGACCCGGTGGCCCGGTAGTCCTTCCAGCCCGAACCGACGAGGTAGCCGCGCACCACGCACTCGATGGGCAGCATCCTCAGCCGCCGGGCGAGCATCGTCCGCCCGGCCAGTTCGGGATTGCCCTGCGCCTCCTCGGGGAAGTCGGCCACGTTCACGCTCAGCATGTGGTTGCGAACGAGCCCGCGCGTGCGCTCGAACCAGAACCGCGAGAGCCCGGTCAGCACCCGGCCCTTGTCGGGGATGGGCGTCGGCAGCACGACGTCGAAGGCCGAGATGCGGTCGGACGCGACGAGGAGCAGGCGGTCACCGAAGCCGTACAGCTCGCGGACCTTCCCGGAGGCCTCGTGCAGATGGGACAGGGTGTCAGGCATGGGCCACCTCCGGGCGGCGTAGGGTGCGGTCGAAGATCTCGTCCACGTGGACGAGCAGGGCATCGAGATCGAAGATGGCGTCGAGCTCGGAGGCGTCCAGGACGGCGGCCACCTCGGGATCGGCCTCGAGCAGGCCGCGCAGGGGCACCTCGCGGTCCCACGCGGCCATGGCATTGCGCTGCACGATCTCGTAGGCGCGCTCGCGGCTGATGCCCGCCTCGACCATGCGCAGGAGCGCGCGGCCGGAGAAGACGAGCCCGTGTGAGGCCTCGAGGTTTCGCAGCATCCGCTCCGGGTCGACGACAAGGCCCTCGATCAGCCAGCGGGAGCGGTCGAGCATGTAGTCGAGGGCGATCGTCGAGTCCGGCAGGACGACCCGCTCGGCGGAGGAGTGGGAGATGTCGCGCTCGTGCCAGAGGGCGACGTCCTCGAGCCCCACGCTCGCGTTCGCCCGCAGCACCCGGGCCAGGCCGGAGATGCGCTCGCACACGATCGGGTTGCGCTTGTGGGGCATGGCCGAGGAGCCCTTCTGGCCGGCGGCGAACGGCTCGAGCGCCTCGCGCACCTCCGTGCGCTGGAGGTGCCTGACCTCGACCGCGAACCGCTCCAGCGACGCCCCCGCCCCGGCGATGGCCGAGAGCAGGGCGGCATGGCGGTCGCGCGGCACGACCTGGGTGGCGACGTCCTCGCGCTCGAGCCCGAGCTCCCCCAGGGCGAGCGCCTCCATGCGGGGGTCGGAGTTGGCGTACGCGCCGACCGCACCCGAGAGCTTGCCGACGCGGACGCCGGCGAACGCGGTCGCGAGCCGCTCGCGCTGGCGGCGCATCTCGGTCACCCATCCGAGCACCTTGAGGCCGAACGTGGTCGGCTCGGCGTGGACGCCGTGCGTGCGGCCGATGATCGGGGTGTGGCGGAACTCCTGCGCGCGCAGGGCGGCCGCCTGCTCGACGGCCTCGACGCCGGCGAGCAGGATCTCGCCCGCGTCGCGCAGCTGGAGGGCGAGGGCGGTGTCGACGACGTCGGACGACGTGAGCCCGTAGTGGAACCAGCGGGCCCCCTCGCCCACCAGCTCGGCCACCGACTCGGTGAACGCGAGCACGTCGTGGTGGGTCCGGCGTTCGATCTCGCCGATCCGGTCGACGTCGACGCGGGCCTTCGCGCGGACGGCGTCGACGGCCTCGGCCGGGACGACCCCGAGCTCGGCCCAGGCGGCCATCGCTGCGATCTCCACGTCCAGCCACCGCTGGAACTTGCGCTCGTCCGACCACACGGCGCCGATGGCGGAGCGGGTATAGCGAGAGATCAAGCCGGAGTCGCTACCTTCGGTCGGAGAGGGCGGCCGGGATCAGTCTACAGGAGGGTGTGGCGGGCACTCGCCGGGCGGTGTGGCGAGGCCACCCCGCGCCCGGGGGGGAAGTTCACCCGTTTGAGGGGCTAGCGGCTTGACAGGTTATCTCGTACGCTCGACTGACCCCCGTCCACGGACCTGACCCGAGGTTTCCGCATGTCACGACTGTTCCGCGTAGGGCTCCCGGCCCTGCTCACACTCGCCGCGCTGGCCCTCGTGCCGGCGGCGGAAGCCACCGACGCGGCCCAGTCCGTCGTGGTGTCCTCCACGCCCGTCAGCTACACGCCGAACATCCAGGACGGCCAGGTGAACGCCGTCGCCCAGGCGGGTAACCTGATGATCGTCGGCGGCACGTTCACGAGCGTCAAGGAGAAGAAGGCCGCCACCGCCACCGCGGTGCACGAGATCGTCGCCTTCGACTCCCAGACGGGCAAGCTCGACACGAGCTTCCTGCCCGACATCGAGGGCGGTGAGGTCAGCACGATCTCGGTCGCGCCCGGCGGCCAGGCCGTCTTTGTCGGCGGCCAGTTCGACACCGTGAACGGGCAGCCCATGAAGCGGCTGGTGAAGCTCAACCTGGCCGACGGCTCGATCGACCCGGGCTTCAAGGCCACGATCAACTCCGGCAGCTGGGTCGAGGACTCCCAGGTGCTCGGGAACGACCTCTACATCGGCGGCGCGTTCTCGTCGATCAACGGCACGGCCCGGGGGCGGCTCGCGGCGCTCGACGCCGACACCGGCGCGCTCGACCCCAACGTCGACGTGAACTTCGCCACCAAGCGCCAGGGCACCCTGCGGGTGGCCCACTTCGACATCTCGCCCGACGGCACCAAGCTGGTCGCGACGGGCACGTTCCTGACGGCGGACGGCCTCGACCGCGCCCAGATCGCGATCCTCGACCTGACCACCACCCCGGTCTCGGTCTCGAGCTGGCAGACCAACTCGTTCAAGCCCGCCTGCTCGAGCCACTTCGACACCTACATCCGCGACGTCAAGTGGGCGCCCGACGGGAGCTACTTCATCATCGGCGACACCGGCGCGTTCTTCGGCGGCCCCAACGCGGGCGTCCTGTGCGACTCCGTGTCGCGCTGGGAGGGCAACACCTCCGGCCCCGGCCAGCTGCCGACGTGGACGGACTACAGCGGCGGCGACAGCATCACCCAGGTCGCCGTCACGGGCACCGCGGTCTACGCGGGCGGCCACCAGCGGTGGGAGAACAACCCGTTCGCGGGCGACGCCGCCGGCCCGGGCGCCGTGGGCCGGAAGGGCATCGCCGCCCTCGACCCGGTGAACGGGATGCCGTTCTCCTGGAACCCGGGGCGCGATCCGCGCGGCTCCGGGGTGTGGGCGCTGCTCGCCACCTCGGACGGCCTGTGGGTCGGGAGCGACACCGGCTACATCGACGGCCTCAACCGCAACCGCATCGCGCTGATGCCCGTGGCGGGCGGCGAGAGCATCCCGGCCTGGAACGTCGGCACGCTGCCCGGCGATCTGTGGACGCTCGGGGTCGGCACGAACCCGACGCACCGCAGCTTCACCGGCACCTCCGCCGGGGCGCAGACGACGCTGTCGGGCACCGGGATCGACTTCTCCCAGGTGCGCGGGGCGTTCATGATCGGCTCGACGCTCTACACCGGGCAGTCGAACGGGCAGTTCCTCGCCCGCACCTTCGACGGGACGACGTTCGGCGCGTCGAGCGTGGTCGCACTGAACGGGCTCACGTCGTCGCAGTTCCCGATCGCGAACGTGACGGGCATGTTCTTCGACCCGTCCACGGAGCGGCTGTACTACACGGTCTCCGGCGACACGCACATGTACTACCGGTACTTCGAGCCCGAGGACAACATCATCGGGGCGCAGACGTTCACGATCTCCGGCAACGGCGACGGTCTCACCTGGAACACGACGTCCCAGATGATCATGGCCAACGGCAAGATCTACTACGTCGTCACCACGGGAAGCGGTGCGAACACGCAGCAGAACCTGTGGTCGATCAACTTCTCCGGCGGAAAGCCCGTCCCGGGCACCCAGACGCTGATCAGCGGCCCCTCGAAGGGCGACGGCCAGACCTGGGCCGGGCGCGGCATGTTCGTCCTGCCGAGCTAGGCAATCGGGGAGGGTTCCCGCTCCGGCGGGAACCCTCCCCACCAACTGCCCCCCACCCTGACCGCGATCGAGATGGGGCGATTTGGGGGTCTGACCCCTTTTTGCGGCGGTGGTCGGTGACCGCAGCGGAAGGGCGAGACCGCCAAAAGGGGTCAGACCCCTGCTGGCGGGTCCCCATTAGAAGTCCGCCGACGGCGGCGCGCCCTGGGCCAGGATCCTGGCGGCGAAGATGGCGGCGTTTCGGGCGCCGTTGATCGCCATGCAGGCGACGGGAACGCCCGGCGGCATCTGGACGATGGAGAGCAGCGAGTCCATGCCGCCGAGGTCGGAGGTCTTGATCGGAACGCCGATCACCGGCAGCTCGGTGTAGGCGGCGACAACACCCGGCAGGGCGGCCGCCTTGCCGGCGCCGGCGATGATGACGCGCACGCCGCGGAGGGCGGCGGTCGACGAGTACTCGGCCACGCCGCGGGGATCGCGGTGCGCGGACAGCGCCTGCATCTCGAACGAGATGCCGCGCTCGTCGAGCTCCTTCGCCGCGGCCTCCATGACCTCGCGGTCGGATTCCGACCCCATGAGGATGCCGACCTGGGGGCCGTTGGACTCGAGCTCGGCCCACAGGTGTTTGACCTCGGGGGCGGGAGTTGGTTGCTCAGACATGTACATGCTCCGCGTTCTGCGCGGCGAGGCCGATGTCGCTGCGATGGTGCGCCCCCGCGATCCGGATCGCGTCGACGCCGAGATAGGCGCGCCGGCGGGCGGTGTGGAAGTCGGGCCCGACGGCGGTCACGTTGACGACGCGGCCGCCGGCCGTCTGGACGCCGTCGGCGCTCGCGGCCGTGCCGGCGTGGAAGACCGTGACGCCCTCGATCTCCTCCGCGTCGCCGATCCCCCGGATCGGGTCGCCGACCTCGGGGGCGTCCGGATAGCCGCGGGCCGCGACGACGACGCTGACGCAGGCCGGCTCGGCCGGCTCGACCTCGCACCCGGCCAGGGTGCCGGTGGCCGCCCGCGCCAGCAGCGCGAGCAGGTCGCCGCCCGTGCGGGGCAGGATCACCTGCGTCTCGGGATCGCCGAAGCGGGCGTTGAACTCGATCACCTTGGGCCCCTCGGCCGTCAGGATCAGGCCGGCGTAGAGGCAGCCGCGATACGGCGCCCCGCGCCGGGCGAGCTCGTTGACGACCGGCCTGTGAACCCGCGCGACGATGTCGGCGACCATATCGGAATCCACTCCGGGCACGGGCGAGATCGAGCCCATCCCGCCCGTGTTCGGACCGGTGTCGCCGTCGCCGACGCGCTTGTAGTCGCGGGCGGGCGCGAGCGGGATGACGTGCTCCCCGTCGCAGAGCGCGAGCAGCGAGACCTCCTCGCCCTCGAGCCGCTCCTCGATCAGCACCCGCCGCCCGGACGCGCCGAAGCGGTCGTCGACGAGCGCGGCCGCCACCGCGGCGTGCGCCTCCTCCGTCGACGAGCAGACGACGACGCCCTTCCCGGCCGCGAGACCGTCCGCCTTGACCACGACCGCGCCGCCGGCCTCGGCGATCGCGGCGTGCGCGGCCGCGACCGTGTCGCAGACCGCGAACCTGGCGGTGGGCACGCCGGCCGCCTCCATCACGCTCTTCGCAAAGGCCTTGGAGCCCTCGATCCGGGCCGCGGACGCAGACGGCCCGAAAACGCCGATACCGGCCTCGGAGAGCCGGTCGGCGAGGCCCGAGACGAGCGGCGCCTCCGGCCCGACGACGACCAGGTCGACGGCCAGCTCCTGCGCCAGCCGGGTCATGCCCTCGAGGTCGGACACGGGTACCGGGTGGCAGCGGGCGAGCGTGGCGATGCCGGGGTTGCCGGGCGCCGCGTCGAGCCGCTCGAGCAGCGGGGACCGGGCCAGCGCGCAGGCCAGGGCGTGCTCGCGACCGCCGGATCCCACCAGGAGCACTCGCATCTCGCGGCGAGTCTACCGTGCCGGTGCGGCGGGGGTCACCCGGCCCCGAGCTCGACGAGGTACACCGGGACGCGCGCCCGGCGGGCGACCCGGTGCGGCTCCTGCGACCAGATGAAGTCGGACGCGATCCCGCGGTGGGGGTCGGCGCCCATGACGATCGCGTCGGCGCCGAAGCGGCGCGACTCGTCCAGGATCCGCTTCGCGGCCCGGCGGGTGCCGATCACGTGCCCCCTGGCGTCGAAGCCGGCCTTCTCGACCGCGTCCCGGGCCTGGCGCACCTGCATCCGCTGGGTGTCCCACTCCTGGCGGGTGGGGTTGAGGCCCGGGTTGGGGAAGCCGAGCGACGTCCCCCACACGCGCGCGATCGAGATCACGAGCACCTTCGCCCCCAGCGGGCGGGCCAGCTCGAACGCGCGCTGGAGCACGGGCCACGCGATCGGGCGCCCCTCCGAGGCCACCACCAGCCGCTCGATGCGGAGGGTGGCAGGATCGGGTGGGGGCGATGCCCTGCGGAACACCGCTCCCACCCGGAACCCTGCGATCAGTCGCCTGCGGCCATCTGCGGGGCCTCCGGCGGCGGCGCCTCCTTCGCGTGCTTGGGATCCTCCACCTTGACCCGGTACCAGTACAGGGGCAGGTAGGAGAGCAGGATTGCCCAGCCGATGAAGAAGTAGATGCGCGTGTCGCTTCCGTTCAGAAGCGCGTTCGGAAGCGACGTGTACACCAGGCCGCCGTAGATCCAGATGACGAAGTATGCGATCGCCATCGCGAGCGCGATGTACTTGAAGAACTCCGGCAGCCGCACGGGCCGGCGCATGTCGGGCCGGTACCGGCGGAGCAGGTAGTAGCCGACCAGCACCGGGATGAACGACGCCAGGTAGCCGACGTTCGAGAGCGAGTAGATCTCGACCGCGCCGCCGGTGAACACAAGCAGGATCGAGCACACGACGTTGAAGCTCATCGAGAAGCCCGGCACGCCGTGCTTGTTCACGCTCGAGAAGATGCGCGGGAACTCGCCGTCGATCGACATCTGGTGCAGTGCCCGGGCCGATCCCATGATCGCGTTCAGCACAGAGAGCGACAACGCCACCACCAGCATGATCGAGATCAGCCAGTCGAGCCAGCCCGCCCCCGTGCCGAAGATGTGGGACGCGAAGGTCGAGAAGATCGTCTTCGGGTCGGCGAACGCCGGATCGGCCAGTCTCGCGCCGAAGACGATGACGAAGCTGATCGGGATCATCGTGTAGATGAAGAGGCCGTAGAGGCCCTCGAGGTTCATCGCGATCTTGGCGTCGCGCTCCGGGTCGCGGCACTCGCCGATGTAGCAGGCGGCCGCCTCCATCGCGATCACGTTCCACGTGAGCAGGAACGAGAAGGCGACGTAGATGACGAGCCAGTTGTGGCCGAGAGCGTTCGTGAAGAAGCCCGAGCCATCGACCTGGTGGAAGCCGGAGAGGTTGCCAAAGTCACGCGACGACGGCTTGAACAGCGGCAGGACCGCGAGCAGCGTCAGCGGGATCATCGACAGGAGGCCGAGGACGGTGGCGAACATCGCCCCCAGCCGGATCCCGTACCACGCCGGGATGAACACGAGCAGGATGCCGATGATCGAGATCACCAGCGTCCAGTACGAGATCGGCGTGTGGATGGGCGTGAACCCGCTGGTGGACAGGCTGAACTTCTCGCTGATGTAGAACGACGCGAGGATCATGTTCAGCGGCGCCACCGGGAACCACCCCAGCCAGTACGCCCACGACGTGAAGCCGTTCACGTGCTTCGCGAACCGCGGCCACTTGTCCTTGTAGGCCACGTAGGCGTACGTCGGGGAGCCGCCCGTCCGCTCGGGCATCATGGCCGAGAGCTCGGCCAGCAGCAGGCACAGCATGTACCCGGTGATCGTGATCAGGATCATCACGGGAATGGCCGCCGCGCCGAGCGACGTGACCATCACCGGCGCGATGCCCGTCACAAGGATCGTCCCCGCCAGGCCGATCACGAACGCGCCCCACCAGTTCGTCTCCCGACTCAGGCCACCGCCCTCATAGTCAGGAGCGCCGCTATCGACCGCCATGAGACCTCCTTCGCACGGGGATATCGGGGCTAGTGAAGCATGTCACTCGGTCGGAGTAAAGGGCTTTCGGGAAAAAGGCTCTTCTGCTACATGCCGATCGGCACGAATCTGGCCAGCGCGCGCTGCGCGTCCGCCACCTCGCGGAGCGCGCTGCGCAGCTGTCCGCGGGCCAGCGGAGCGAGGTCGGAGGGCGCGATCCGGTTCGTCGGCTCGAGGCCCGACTCCACCTCGCCGGCCTGGTGCTCGAACCGGAGGCGGGTGACGAGCTCGAAGCCCTCCTCGAGCGCCGCGGCCCGCTCCGGCTCGATCGCGCCGGCCTGGGCGGCGGCCCGGAGCCGGTCGACCGTCCCGGACACGGTGACGCCCGAGCGGAGGGCGTGGAAGCGGGCCAGGTTGGCGATGGGGACGACGCCGCCCCGCTTCAGGTCGATCCGCCCGTCGTCGTCGAGCTGCAGCTTGCCCCGGAACCCGAGCGGCGGCTCCCAGTCGGTGGCCGTGCGCGCGAGGCGGCGGACGAAGTCCGGGTGCGCCGGCGCCCGGCGCTCGATCTCGACCAGCGGGCGCACGATCTGGAGCCCGCCGCAGACGTGGCGGAAGTCGAACGCGACCGCCGCCCGGACGAGGTGGGAGCGGTCCGGCTGCTCCAGGCAGTCGCGGAACACGCGCCGCCAGTCGGCCTCGGACATGCGCCACTGGCGATTGCGGGCCAGCACCTCGGCGTTGTCGGCCCCGAAGCCGCAGCGGGCCAGGCCCTCGTTCACGTCGGCGGCGACGGCGGCGTAGTGGTCGTCTTCGTCGTCCTCCGCGTAGGCGAGCGCGTTGTCCTGGTCGGAGGCCAGCGTCGCCTCGCGGCGGGCGGTCGAGCCGAGCGCCATCCATGCCCACGCCGACGGGGCAGCGCCGCGGCGCTCGAACGCGAGGTCGAGCAGGCGCACGGTGGCGGTGTCGGACTGGAGGGCGAGCACGCGGCCGAGGTCGGTGGCGACGACGCCCGCGTGGATCAGCGCCACGATCATCTGGGGCAGGTACGAGGCCGCCTCGACCACCTCGTCGACGCTCGCGGCGTGGGTGATCGAGCGGCGCAGCGCGAACGGCGTGCGGCTCTCGAGGTACATCAGATCGGTGGCGGTGACGATGCCGACGGGCGTCCCGTCCGCGGCGACGACCGGGGCGTGGTGGATGCCGAGGTCGAGCATGTCGAGCATCGCGTCGACGGCCATCCGCTCCGGCGGGAACGTGAGCGCCGGGGCGGTCATCAGGTCGGACACGGGGGTCGAGGGCGGACGGCCGCGGGCGAGCAGCTTGGCCCGCAGGTCGGAGTCGGTGACGATCCCGAAGCGCCCGTCGCCGAGCCGGACGAGCACGCACGACACGTCCGCCTCGGCCATCAGCCGCGCCGCGTCGCCCGCCTCGGCATCGGCGGTGCACTCGACTGCCGGCCGGTGCACGAGGGCGCCCAGGTGGGCGGTGCGCTGCTCGGCCTGGGCGTGCGCCACGTGGCCGGTGCGCACCAGCCGCTCGCGGAGCGAGCTGGCGACGAACTCGACCCCGGACGGGCTGCCGAGGAGGCGCAGCGCGACGTCCGCCTCGATCAGCAGGCAGACCGTCTGCTCGCGGGCGCGGACGTCGAACGCCGGCGCCATGCCGGAGAGCAGCGAGGGGTGCCCGAACGACTCGCCCGGCTCGAGGACGTCGATCACCTCCTCCTCGTGGACGAGCTCGACCGAGCCCGAACGGACGACGTAGAGGTGGCGCGCGGGCGTCCCGTCCTCGACCAGCACGAGTTCGCCCGGCGCGTAGGCGCGCTCCTCGATCGCGCCCTCGGCCCGGGCGAGCTCCGCCTCGGGAACGCCGTCGAACGGCGCATACCGACGCAGGAATGCGGCGGCGCCCTCAGTCACCATGGGGCGAGATGGTACGCCGAACCGGGGTCAGACCCCGAACGGAAGTGAGACGGAATTGTCACGGCCGACGTTCGGGGTCTGACCCCGATCAGGGGGCGACGCGCATCAGGCGGTCGGCGGCGGAGTCGAGCACCCAGGCCGCGTGGCCGTCGGTCACGATGGCGGTCGGGCGGCCGCCGATCACGATCCTGCGGCCGGCGGCGAGCCCGGTGGAGGGATCGAGCAGGCGCACCGCCCCGCGCCGCGCGCGGGTGCGGGTGATGATCCAGACACCGCCGCTGCCCGCGGCGATCGTCCCGTCGGCGACGGACGAGACCGTGGTCGTCCCCAGGACACGGTCGGTCGACGGGTTGATGCGCAGCACCCGCCCGCGCTCGTACACCCACACGAACCCGTTGTAGACGGTGATCTGGGTCGGCGCCCGCACCGGCGAGCGCGGCAGCGAGACCTCCCCCGATCGGCGCACCGCGCCCTTGGCGAGGGAGAACCGCAGGATCGACTGGTCGACGCTGTCCGTCACCCACGCCGAACCGGCGACCACCGTCAGGGCGCTGGGCGACGGCCCGACCGGCGCCTGGGCGGCCGCGGCGCCGGTCAGGGGATCGACCCGCACGAGCCGGCCGCCGCCGTCCGGGGCCACCGTCGCCCACACGGATCCGTCCGCGTCCTGAAGCGCCGTCGCGGGGCCCGGCAGCTGGGCCGAGGTCGCGACCGTGGCGGTGTCGGGGTCGATCCGCCACAGGCGCGTCCCGGCCGCGAGCCACACGCCGTCGGGGCCGACGGCGAGCAGGTACTGCCGCCCGGCGACCGGCAGCGGCACGGGCGCGCCCAGCCGGCGGCCGGTGGCCGTGTCGATCCTGACGAGCGAGCCGACCAGGCCGGGGCCGGGATCGACGGCGCACCACAGGATGCCCGCGTCGTAGGCGAGGGCGGCCGGGCCACCCAGGTGCACGCCCGGCTCCGCGGGGGGCTGCCGGCGCGCCGGGGGCGGCGAGGCGTCGGAGGCCAGGCGCTTCGGGTGCACGGTGCGGCCGCCGTCCTCGATGTGCAGGCCTGCGCCCGACCCGCATGCGGCGCAGGCCGCCGTCGCCAGAGCGAGCGCCAGCCACCGTCTCACCGTGGCGGCCTCGCGGTCGGGGCGCGGTCGCTCAGCTGGACGGTCACCTGGGCGCCACCGCCGGGCCCGTTCGCCACGCGCAGCGAGCCGCCGAGGACGCGCGCCTGCGCGGCGGCGATCGCGAGTCCCAGTCCGATGCCGTGGCCGCGGGCCGTGTCGCCGGTCGCGAACCGCTCGGTCGCGCGAGCGAGCATGTCGGAGGCGAAGCCCGGGCCGGAGTCCGACACGACGATCGCCCGGCCGCGCACCGCGACGGTGACCGGAGGGCCGCCGTGGCGGGCGCTGTTGTCGAGCAGGTTGTCGATGATCCGCTCGAGCCGGCGGGGGTCGGTGAACGCCCGCACGGGCTCCGGGGCGTCGACGGCGACCTCGGGGCGGCGGGCGACCAGGCTGCGCACGAATGCGTCGACGTCGACCCAGCGCAGATCGGCGGTGACCGCGCCGTTCTCGAGCCGGGAGATCTCGAGCAGGTCCTCGACCAGCGTGTGCAGGCGCGAGACGCGCTCGCGCACCACGGCCCCGACCTGGTCCGGCTCGAGCAGGCTCGCGGCCGCGACCAGCCCTGTCACCGGCGTCCGCAGGTCGTGGGCGACGTTCGCCACGAAGCGCTGCTCGTGCTCGATTCGCTCCTGGAGCGAGTCCGCCATCCGGTCCATCGCCGCGCCGAGCGCCGCCACCTCGTCCGATCCGCGCGCGTTCACCCGGGCCGAGAGCGACCCCGCCGTCACCTGCTCCGCCGCGGCGGCCGCGACGCGCAGCCGGCGCGAGAGCCGCCACGCCAGCGCCGCGCCGAGCAGGGCGCCGCCGCCGGCGCCCGCGAGGCCCACCTCGATCAGCGTCCGGCGCAGGTCGGCAATCGTGGCCTGGTCGGCCGCGAAGGAGACGCGCACGTAGACGCCGCTCGGCGCCCGCGCGGACGGCACGCCGGCCCAGATGTACGGCCGCCCGTGCACCGGCCCCTTGAAGGTCGCGACGCGACGATCGGCGACGGCGCGGCGCAGCGCCTCCGGAACCCCGCGCCCGCGGCCGACCATCGACCCGGGCGAGAGGACGTCGAAGCGGTCGTAGAACCTGGCCGCGTCGCGGGCCGACGAGACGGCCTTCGCCCGGGCCCGGTCGAGCAGGTCCTGCTGGGTGAGCTCGTACACCACCAGGCCGACCGCGGCCGCCACGAGCCCCGCCAGGAGCGCGAACGACAGCGCCAGCCGGAGGCGCAGGCTCATCCCGGCCGCGCCAGCTTGTACCCCGCTCCGCGCACCGTCTCGATCACGTCGGCGCCGATCTTCCCCCGCAGCCGGCGGACGTGCATGTCCACGAGCCGGGTGTCACCCGACCAGACGTACCCCCAGACGTTCTCGAGCAGCTGCTCCCGCGTCAGCACGATGCCGACGTTCTCGGCCAGCTCGAGCAGCAGCCGGTATTCCGTCGGCGTCAGGGAGAGCACGAGCCCGTCGCGCGTCACGACCATACCCCTGGGGTCGATCTCGAGATCGCCGAAGCGCAGCCGGTCGCCCTCGACGAGGCGGCTCGCGCGGCGCAGGACGGCGCGCAGGCGCGCCGCCAGGATCGGGGGCTCGAAGGGCTTGGTGACGTAGTCGTCGGCGCCCGCCTCGAGCCCGAGGACGACGTCGATCGGGTCGGTGCGGGCCGAGAGCATCACGATCGGGACCACGCTGCGGGCACGGATGCGGCGGCAGACGGTGACGCCGTCCATGCCCGGCAGCATCACGTCGAGCAGCACCACGTCGGGCGTGCCGCGGTCGAACGCCTCGATCCCGGCCTGCCCGTCTGCCGCCGTCTCGACCGCGAACCCGTCGCGCTCGAGCGTCATCCGCGTCATCTCGCGGATCGTGGGGTCGTCCTCGATCAGCAGGACCCGGTTCATGGACCAATCATCGCCGGGGCACCGGCCGCTGTCACCCCGGAAGCGGCGCCGTTACCGAGCCGATACCGAGCAGCCGAATCCCAGACGCAACATTCAAGAGCGCTTCGCATCGTGGGACGATCCAATCTCCCCGCTGGCCAGCAGTAAGACGTCTCGTTCGCCCGCGGAGAAGCGGGCAAATACCTCGCGATACACATGCGCGAGTCGATCCCACGCCGTTGCCTCACGACCTCGATATGGAGGCACCGACATCCCCTGCGGACGACCGCCCGGCGGAAGTCGTGGTCGAACGTCACGACCACGAGATCTCCGCGCTCGAGGGCGAAGTCCGCGATGACGATGTCTTCATCGCCGTCTAGGCCAACCTCCCGTGCGCGGATGACCGGATGTCCTCGGCCGATCAAGAGGCGCGCGACTGGTTCGACCATGTTCTGGTCGATGAAGAACCCAAGTCTCTCGGCTCTAAAGGGCTCGGTCCCGCGATTGCTGCTCCTCAGCGAGGGCAGCCTGAATGTCCTCGGAGGTCAGGTCTGGGTAGAGCTCGCGGATTCCGTCCTCATCCGCGCCGTCCTGGGCCAACCGCCGGATGGACGCAGTCGGGATTCGAGTCCCGGCGATTACAGGTTTCGAACCGAGCTTCCCACGGCGCCGCTCGATCCGTCCGACCTCTCGCTTGTCCATTTCCCCAATCCGCGCGTCAAGCTCGGCAACGATCGCACCCACGGGAACCGGATAGACGGCGACTGTCTGATCGGGCCGGCGAGACGACCGCACCGTCTCGGACTCCTCGAAGAACAAGGCCCCAGCGACCGACCAGAATCGGACTTCAGCAAGAGGGGCCTGGTAGTCGAGCGTTTCTAAGTGAGCGGCAACCTTCCGAATCTGCTGGAGCGGGACGCCATTCGTCCGAAGGTCAGCAGCCACCCGAAGAGCTACCAAATCCCGAAAACTGTAGAGGCGCCGATGTCCACGTCCAGACTTGCGCTTGATGCTGGGCGAAAGAAACCCCTGTTCGTCCCAGTACTGCAGTTGTCGCGGTGACAACCCGGTAAGACGCATGACTCTCTTGGCTCGATCCCCCCTCCACTTGCGATCGAGGACGCCCCATCCACCCACCCGGCAAGTAGCATCGGGAGATGCCCAGGTGGCTCGGAATCGCGCTCGTCGTCACGGCGCTCGTCGGGATACCCGCCGTCGCCGGCCTCGTGGCGTCCTCGCGGCCTCCCCCGGCTCCGCACCGGGCCCGGGCTCGCGTCCAGGTCTCGGGCGCGCCGCTCATCGGCTACGGCGCGCCGGCGAAGACCTGACCCCTCAGCGCCCGAGATCGTCCGGCGTGCGCGGCTCGACCGTCGAGCCCTGCAGCTGGCCGCGCTCGCTCGTCGCCGCCTTGCCGAGCCGGCGGTAGCGCGGGTCGCGCACCGGCGCGTCGACGACGTCGACCTCGCGGGTCGTGCCGAGCATCAGACCGAAGAGCGCGAACATCACGCCCAGCGCCGCCGGCATGCCGAAGGCGACCGAGAACGGGTTGGAGGCGCTGCCGGTGACGAGCTTGGAGCCGATCGCGTACTCGACCAGGAAGCCGATCACCCAGCCGAGGACGAACCCGATCGCGAGCCCGCCCAGCTGGCGCTTGCGGCGTCCGTGGCGCCCGCCCGGGCCCTCCCGCTGGTTCAGCGCATCGGAAGGCGGTTGAACATCTGCAGCCATGCTGGACCCCTACCCCGCTCGGGAGCGCAGCTAACCCCGTCATGCCGGCTCGCTCAGCCGCGCTCGGCGTGCGCGTAGGACTCGACGGCCCGCTCGCGCGCGCGGGTGGCGCAGGCGAGGCCCGGACGCAGCCGTTCCAGGTGCGCATCGGCCATCGCGTGGCGCGAGAGCATGCTCACGTTCAGCTGGGCGAGCGTCGCCGCCGAGCGCGCGGCTGCCTCGGCCAGGACCGCCCCGGTGATCGCATCGCCCTCCAGGTTGCGGTTGCCGTGCGCGGCCACGTCGGCGGCGAGCGTCGCCACCTCGGCCGCGATCTCGAGCACCTGCATCGGGCAGTCGATCGCCCCGGCCACCGCCACGTCCAGCCGGGCGGCGCGCTCGGGCCCCGCCGGCATCCGCAGGGCCGCCAGCACCTGCGCGTAGGCGGCGCCGTCGGCGTCGGCCAGCGCCGCGGCCCGGGCGCGCAGCTCGTGCGCGCGGGCGCCGACGGGGTCCAGCATCCCGGTCCCGTCGAAGGCGGCCGCCATCTCCACGAGGCCCGCCGCCATCGCGCACGTGACCGCCGCCACCGACCCGCCGCCGGGCGCGGGCGTCCTGGCGGCGAGCCGGTCGAGGAACCCGGCCAGCGTGGTGGTCAGATACGGCTCTGACCCGACGTCGGAGTCGCTGGAGGAGCCGCTAGAAGAGCCCAACCGTCCGCCCGTCTTCGTCAATGTCGACGTTGAAGCCGGCCGGGCTCTTGCCGAGGCCCGGCATCTGCATGATGTCGCCGCACAGCGGCGTCAGGAACCCGGCGCCGGTGTACGGGCGGATGTCGCGCACCGGGATCCGGAATCCGGTCGGCGCGTTGACGAGCGCGGGGTCGGCGGAGATCGAGAGGTGCGACTTGGCCATGCAGATCGACAGCTTGTCGAGCCCGTCGCGCGTGTACTGCTCGATCTTCTGCCGGGCGACCGGCAGGAAGTCGACGCCGTCAGCCTGGTAGACCCGGGTCGCGATCTTCTCGATCTTCACGTCGATCGGGTCGGAGTCGTCGAACGTGAAGGCGAACGTGTTCGGCTGCTCGCACGCGTCGGCGACCGCCTCGGCCATCTCGGCCGCGCCGTCCCCGCCCTTGGTGAAGCCCTCGTTCAGGACGGCTGCATGGGCGCCGTGCTCGATCCCGAGCTTCTGCACCAGCGCCACCTCGGCGTCGGTGTCGCCGGGGAAGCGGTTGGCGGCGACGACGCAGGGCAGGCCGAAGTGCTTCACGTTCTGGATGTGGCGGGCCAGGTTGGCCGACCCGGTCTCGATCGCCTTCAGGTTCTCGGACTCGGAGTTGCGCGGGTCGTCCTCGAGCCCGGCGTGGTGCTTGAGCGCCTTCGCCGTGGCGACGATCACGACCGCGCTGGGCAGGAAGCCGCCGGCGCGGCAGACGATGTCCATGAACTTCTGCATGCCGAGATCGCTGCCGAAGCCCGACTCCGTCACGACGTAGTCGCCCAGCTTGCGCCCGACGAGGTCGGCGACGATGGAGCTGTTGCCGTGCGCGATGTTGCCGAACGGGCCGATGTGCATGAAGCAGGGCTGGCCCTCAAGCGTCTGGATCAGGTTCGGCTTGAGCGCGTCCTTCAGGAGGACCGTCATGGCGCCGGCGCAACCCATCTCCTCGGCGTACACCGGCTTGCCCTCGACGTCGTAGCCGACCGTGATGCGGCCGATGCGCTTGCGCAGGTCCTGGAGCGAGGTGGCCATGCCCATGATCGCCATGACCTCCGACGCGGCGACGATGTCGAAGCCGGTCTCGCGCGGGAGGCCGTGGGTGGGGCCGCCGAGGCCGCTCACGATGTTGCGCAGGTGGCGGTCGTTCATGTCGACCGCGCGCCGCCACGTCACCCGGTGCGGGTCGATGCCGCGCTCGTTGCCGTAGAACATGTGCCGGTCGATGAAGGCGGCCAGCATGTTGTTCGCGGCGGCGATGGCGTGGAAATCGCCGGTGAAGTGCAGGTTCAGGTCCTCCATCGGCACGACCTGGGTGAGCCCGCCGCCGGCGGCGCCGCCCTTGATGCCGAAGATCGGCCCGAGCGACGGCTCGCGCAGGCACAGCACCGGCCGCTTGCCGATCCGCCCCAGCCCCTGCGTGAGGGAGACCGACGTCGTGGTCTTGCCCTCGCCCGCCTTGGTCGGCGTGATGGCCGAGACGCACACGATCTTGGCGTCGGGCGTGCCGGAGAGCCGGTCGAGCGCGCTCAGGTTGACCTTGCCCTTGTACTTCCCGTACAGGTCGACCTCGTCCTCCTCGAGGCCGATCTCGCGGGCGATGTCCATGATCGGTCGGAGGGTCGCTTCCTGTGCGATCTCGAGGCTCGACTTCAACGGGGTCTCCTTAGATGGTTGATCGACAACTCCCGCGCTCGTGGAGGCGCGAACGGACTATCTTGGCTGACCGCGCGGAGGGTTGCGCCTGCGAACCGTCACATCGCGCCTCGCTCGCGGCGGAGCACGCGCCGCTCGGTGCGTCCTTGGACATCGCGGGAGTCATCGATCAACCATCATGGCTAGTGGGACACGGCAGCGGCGCCGCGCTCGGACACGAGCTCGTTCTCGTAGAAGCGCGACAGCCGGAACGGGGCGATCAGGTCGGGCGTCCTGCCCGTGGCGCCGAGCTCGGCCATCGTCTTGCCGACGATCGGCGAGGCCTTGAAGCCGTAGGTGCCCCAGCCCGCGTCGATCAGGAAGCCGTCCGCCTCGGTCAGGCCCATGATCGGGGCGTAGTCCGGCGATACGTCGCAGAGGCCGGTCCACTGGCGCAGGATCCGGGCCCGGCCGAGCATCGGCAGGAGCTCGACCATGTGCATCGCCAGGTCCTCGATGAACCGGAAGGTGCCCCTGTTGGAGTAGCCGGAGTACGGCTCGATCTCGGAGCCCATCACGAACTCGCCGCGGTCGGACTGGGAGATGTAGATGTGCAGCGTCCCCGAGACGATGATCTTGCGCAGGAGCGGCTTCACCGGCTCCGTCACGCAGGCCTGGAGGATGTGCGTCGTGATCGGCACCTCGATGCCGGCCAGGCGGCCGACCAGGGTCGACCAGCCGGAGGTGCACGAGATGACGGTGCCGGCCGAGATCCGGCCCCGGTTGGTCTCGATGCCCGTCACCCGGCCGTTCTGGCGGGTGATGCCGGTGACCTGGGTGTAGGGGTGGATCTCGACGCCGAGCCGGTCGGCCTCCTTCGCGTAGCCCCACACCACCGCGTCGTGGCGGATGATCCCGCCGGGCGGGTGGTACAGGGCGGCCAGGATCGGGAACGTCGGGTGGTCGGAGACGTCGAGCATCGGCTCGAGCTCCTTGATCTCGTCCGGGAAGATCACCCGCGAGTCGACCCCGAGCAGGCGGTTCACCTCGGCCCGCTCCATCATCGTGTTCACCGACCGGTCGGAGTGGGCCAGCGTCAGGTGGCCGTGCTGGGAGAACAGCATGTTGAAGTTCAGGTCCTGCGAGAGCGTCTTGTACAGCTGGACGCTGGCCTCGTAGAAGCGCGTGCCCTCCGGGGTCAGGTAGTTCGAGCGGATGATGGTCGTGTTGCGCCCCGAGGCGCCCGCGCCGATGTAGCTCTGCTCCACCACGGCCACGTTCTTCATGCCGTGGTCCTTGGCCAGGTAGTAGGCGGTGGCCATGCCGTGGGCGCCGCCGCCGATCACGACCGCGTCGTAGCTCGCCCGCAGGGGGTGCGAGCGGAAAAACCGGTGCTTGCGCAGGAGCCCGATCACGCCGTCTGCTCCTGCGCCTGGGGAGCCTCGACCGTGACGACGCCCGCGCGCGCGATGCCGATCGTCTCGCCGGCGTCCAGGATCGCGTCCCAGAAGTACTCGCCGTACTCCCAGGCCACGAGCATCACGAGATCGTCGCCCCGGTTCAGGACGAGCGTCGGCACCCGCATCACCGAGCCGGCCATGCAGCGGCCGGGCCCGAAGCGCGCCTCGCGCACGTCGAGGCCGGACGAGCGGTTGAAGACCGCCAGCCGCCCCTCGCCGCCGAGGGCGACCGCGGCGTAGGCGGAGGTGACGTCGAGCGCCGCCGCGCCGATCCGGTCGCGCAGCGCGCTCAGGCGCGGGAAGGGGCACATCACATATCCGTGCGTCGGCGTGAGCCGCAGCGTCCACACGCCGTCGTCGGAGCGGGCGGCGCCGGGGCCGAGCCCGCCGGTGAGGGTGTCGAGCTCCTCGGCCGAGCCGCGCAGGTCGAGCTTGCCGAGGTGCGAGAGGTCGGTCAGCGTCGCCGCCGCCTCGCCGTTCGCGGGGTAGGCGGCCACCCGCCAGCCGTCGACGTGCTCCAGGGCGGCGCCCGCCGCGACGTGGGAGCGCTCCATCGGCGTGCGCAGGCCGACACCGGCCGCGGCCGCCGCCGGCGAGAGGAACGCGTAGGGATCGCGGATCGCGCTCATGATCGCAGCCGCTCCTGATCGGGGTCGTAGAAGGCCCGCAGCGTGACGCTGGCCGGGATCGTCGCGCCGGAGGGATCGGACAGGGTGATGGGGGTGCCCTCGGCCGAGAGGTCGGCGGGCACCCACGCGATCCCGATCGCCTTGCCCAGCCGGCGCGAGAACCGCGACGACGTGACCCGGCCGACGGGCTCGCCGTTCACGACCACCTGCGCGCCCTCCTTGGGCACGGCGCCGTTGCCGCCCTCGAAGCCGACCAGCGAGGTTCTGTTGCCGCGGTTCTGGTACCACTCGATCGAGTAGCGCCCGATCCAGTCGTTCTCCTTGTCGAGCTTCACGATCCAGGGCATGCCCGCCTCGAGCGGCTGCGACTCGGCGTTCGTGTCCTGGCCGACGATCACGTGCATCTTCTCGAGGCGCAGGACGCGCTGGGGCTCGAGCCCGAACGGCTTCACCGAGAACCCCTCGCCAGCGGCCATGAGCGCCTCCCACAGGTGCTCGCCGGCGGCCGCCGGGCAGTGGATCTCGTAGCCGAGCTCGCCCACGAAGCCGATGCGCAGGAGCAGGCAGGGGACGCCGGCGACCTCCGCGTGGCCGGCGCCCAGGTACGGGAAGGCCTCGTTCTCCAGGTCGAAGTCGGTCAGGCCCGCCAGGGCGGTGCGGGCGTTCGGCCCGGCCAGGTTGAACGCGGCGATGGCGGAGGTCACGTTCACGATCTGGCAGTCCATCCCCCACACCGCGTTCCACCACGTGAACCACTGCTCCATCCCGCCCGCGCCGGACGAGGTCGTGGTCACGTAGAACTCGGTCTCGGACAGGCGCGCGACCGTGCCGTCGTCGAGGATCGAGCCGTCGTCGCCGCACACGATCCCGTAGCGGACGCGCGCGAGCTTCATGTCGCCGTAGCGGTTCGGGTAGACCCGCTCCAGGAACGCCGCCGCGTCGGGCCCGCGGACGATCAGCTTGCCCAGCGTGGAGACGTCGATCAGGCCGAGCGACTCGTGCACGGCGGCGGTCTCGTCGTCGGGGGCGCCGTAGTCGTAGGGCCGCTTCCAGTCGCCGGCCCAGAGCATCTTCCCGCCGCGGTCGGCGTGCCAGTGGTGCACCGAGGTGCGCTTGACGGGCTCGTAGCCGCGCCCGGCCAGGAGCGAGAAGCTCGTCGGGTTGTGCGGCGGCCGGGCGGTGGTGACGCCGACGCGCTGCTCGTCCGGGTCGACGCCCAGCTCGCGCGCGATCACGAGGCCCGAGTTGCGGTGGCACATCTTGCCCTGGCAGGGGCCCATGGTGACCGTCGTGTAGCGCTTGGACAGCTCGAGCGAGGCGAAGCCCTCCTTCACCGACAGGTTGACGTCCTTCGTCGTCACGTCCTCGCAGTAGCAGACGAACTGCTTGCCGCGGCCGCCGTCGGCGCAGGCCGGCACCTCCGCGGCCGTCCCGGCCGGCTCGCCGGCGACGCGCACGCCCGCCGGGACATGGTCCGGGACGTAGACGCGGCGGGCGGCGTCGTAGTGCACCGAGCCGCCGGCCTGCACGAGCGCCCCGAACTGGGCCACCGTGCCGCCGCTCATCACGACCAGGTCGGTGGACAGCGACCGCCGCTCGCCGCCGCGGGCGACGACCACGCTGCTCACGTGACCGCGGCCGCGGGCCTCGACGGGCCGGAAGCCGCGCAGGTGCTCGATGCCGCACACGCCGAGCCGCTCGTCGGTCTCGCCCTCCCGCGTGTCGACGACGGCGGAGACCGTGACGCCCGCCTCCGCCAGGTCGCAGGCCGCCTCGATCCCGAGGTCGTCGACGGTCAGGACGACCGCCTCGTCACCCGTGGCGATGCGGAACTGGTTCACGAGCCGGCGCACGCCCGACGCAAGCATCACGCCAGGCAGGTCGTTCCCGGCGAAGACGAGCGGCTGCTCGATCAGCCCGGTCGCGAGCACGATCTCGCCCGCCCGGAAGCGGAACATGGTGTCGCCCTGGTAGACGGGCACGAGGTTGCCCTCGTAGACGCCGCCCGCCCAGGCCGGCTGCAGGATCTCGACCCCCGCCTCGCGCGCGGCCGCGGCCAGCTCGGCCGCCCGCGCCGCCGCGTCGACACCGGTGAAGGCCAGCCGGCCGCCGAGGGCGAGGCCCTCCTCGACGAGGGCGGTGTCGCGCCCCTCACGGGCGGCGGCGATCGCCGCCTCAAGCCCCGACTCGCCGCCGCCGATCACCAGCACGTCGACGTGGCGATGCACCTTCTCGTACCGCCGGTCGCGGCGGTGCTGCGGGTCGAGCTTGCCGAGGCCGGCCGCCGAGCGCAGGAACTTCTCGTAGTACTTCCACGCCCACCGCGGGCGCATGAAGGTCTTGTAGTAGAAGCCGACCTGCATGCCGAAGGCCGGGGTGGCGGACGCGAGCGCGTGCAGGGCGTCGCGCTCGAGCGACGGCCACGCATTGATGTGCTCGACCCGCATGCCCTCCTCGATGGGCGTCATGCAGGCCCGCACCGCCGGGTCGCCGTCGACCTGGACGAGGCAGTTGGGGCACTGGCCGCTGCAGCACAGCAGGCCGCGCGGCCGGTGGTACTTGAACGAGCGCGAGAACACGCGAACGCCGTCCGCGTAGAGGGCCGAGGCGACGCTGTCGCCGGCCAGGCCCTCGACCGTCTTGCCCCGCCACGTGAACGTGACGGTGCGGCCACGGTCGATCAGCTCACCGCGGCGCTCCGCCAGACGGTTCATGTCAATCCTCCCGGGGGCGCCACCTGCATGACCTCGTTCGTGCGCGTGTCGCGCTCGGCCTGGAACCACTCCCGGCAGCCGGAGGAGTGGAACCACCATTCCCGCTGCGCGCCCGCGTCGTTCTTGCGGAAGTACAGGTACGAGAACAGGGCACGGGCGTCGTCGGCCGACTTCGGCCGCACGGTGACCTCACCGCCGTAGGCGTACTCGTCCACGGGACGGCGACCGCAATTGGGGCACTCCAACAGGAACGACATCTAGACGGGCTGCACCCGATCCGCGCCCTTATAGAGAATTCGACACAGCCCGCACATGGGCGAAAACCTCCGGCAGCCGTCGCAGATCCTAGACGGAGAGCGGGCAGACGGCGAGTGCCAGGCGGCAACCAATTCCGCCGGACCATATGTCAACCCGAACATCGGGGACAGTCCCCGCCGCGCGCGGGGGCTGTCCCCATCCTGCCCTAGAACAGCGTCAGGTAGTTCTTGACCTCCCACGGCGTGACCTGCTCGTGGTAGGCCGCCCACTCCGCCTGCTTCGTCTTGACGAAGTAGTCGACGTAGTCCTCGGTGCCCGTGTTCCCAAGCGCCTCGCGGAGCACCGCGTCGTCGGCCAGGTTCCGCGTCGCGTCGAGCAGGTTCGCCGGGAGCAGCTCGATGCCGCGCTTGGTGAGCTCCTCGGACGAGAGCGTGTAGAGGTTCTCGTCGTTGTGCTTGCCCGGGTCGAGCCCGTGCTCGATGCCGTCCAGGCCGGCGGCCAGGACGACCGCCGCCGCCAGGTACGGGTTGCACGACCCGTCCACCGTGCGGTCCTCGACGTGGCCGCCGGGGAGGCGCAGCATCTGGGTGCGGTTGTTGGCGCCGTGGGTGATGAAGATCGGCGACCAGGTCGCCCCCGACGTCGGCGTCCCGGCCGTCGTCGTCAGCCGCTTGTAGCTGTTCACCGTGGGCGCGGTGACCGCGATGTAGGCCTTCGCGTGCTTCTTCAGGCCGGCCGTGAACTGGTAGGCGAGCTTGCTCAGGCCGAGGCCGTTCGCGTCGTTGTCGTCCGCGAAGAGATCGCGCTCGCCGCTCTCGTCCCAGAGCGACATGTGGAAGTGGCCGCCGTTGCCGGTCAGGTGACCGAAGGGCTTCGGCATGAACGTCGCGAGCATCCCCTCCGCCTGGGCCATGGCGTGCACCATGTAGCGGAAGAAGATCGCCCGGTCGCAGGTGGTGAGCGCGTCGGCGAACTCGAAGTTGGACTCGAACTGGCCGTTGGCGTCCTCGTGGTCGTTCGCGTAGTTGCCGTAGCCCAGCTCGTTGGCGTAGGTCGAGAGCGTCGTCAGGAACTCGTAGTTGCGGTAGAGCGCCTTGGCGTCGTAGCAGGGCTGCTCGCTCGTATCGAGCGGATCGTCGACGATCAGCCGGCCGTCGGCGTCCTTGTTCACGAGGAAGAACTCGGCCTCGACGCCCATCTTGAGGCGGAAGCCGAGCTTGGCGGC
>JAICJC010000190.1 GCA_025928655.1 Thermoleophilia bacterium
GCTGCTGGCCACCTACCTGCTGGCCACCGGCGAGGGCCTGCCGCGCAGCAATGCGCTCAAGAACGTGGTGCTCGGCGTGGCGAACGCGGTGGCCGCGATCGCCTACATCGTGCTCTCGCCCATCGCGTGGTCCGCGGGGATCCCGCTCGCCGCCGGGCTGTTCTGCGGCGGCCTGATCGGCCCGCGCGTGGTCCGCCGGGTGCCGCAGACCCTGCTGCGCCGGGTGATCGCGCTCGCCGGGATCGGCCTGGCCATCAAGCTCGGGTTGGATGCCTACCGCTAGGCCATTCGTGCGAGCCTTGCCCCTCGCCATCACCCTCGGAGGTTCGCGGTGCCGGACACCACCTGCCACATGTCGATCTCGCTCGACGGCTTCGTCGCCGGGCCGGACCAGAGCCTCGAGCACCCCCTGGGCAGGCGGGGGCGGGAGTTGCACGGCTGGCACATCGGCGACCCGCGCGGCACCGAAGCCGACACGGTCGCCGCCGAGTGGCTCATGCGCCCGCGCGGCGCGTATGTGATGGGCCGGAACATGTTCGGCCCGATCCGTGGCGAGTGGGACGAGGAATGGACCGGGTGGTGGGGCGCCGAGCCGCCGTATCACGCGCCGGTGTTCGTGCTGACCCATCACGCGCACGACCCGATCGAGATGGAGGGCGGGACCACCTTCCACTTCGTCACCGAGGGCTTCGACGCGGCCTACTCCGCGGCGTGCCGGGCCGCCGGTGACAAGGGCGTCGACATCGCCGGTGGGGCCTCGACCGTGCGACAGGCACTGATCGCCGGCGTGATCGACGAGCTCACCCTCGACATCGCGCCGGTCCTGCTCGGTTCGGGCGAGCGGATCTTCGACGGGGTCGAGACGTTCAGCTTCGAACCGGTCGAGGTGCTGCACTCGCCGCTGACCACCCACATCCGGTATCGCCGCGTCAGCTGACCGGCGCAGGCGCTGCCGGCCCCTTGCGCGACAGGGCGGTGCCCCATGGCCGGCTCTTCAGGGTCAGGGCGTGGGTGGCTGCCCCGCCTCCTGGGACGGCCGGACGGCGAGGATGCGGCGCGCGGCACGACGCTCCGCGAACATGCCTCCCAGCGTGCCGCCGAAGGGGTCCTCCACAAGGCTCACGAGGACCCGCAGCACCCCGCGCGAATGCGTCCGCGGCGCGAGAACGGCATGCGCCCAGCCGCGCGCGACCTTGGCTATCGCCGGGTCGGGGTGGCTGTCTCCACGGCGCGCGGCCCGGAGGACGGCTCGCTGTTCGGACCAGCGCAGGCCCTCCCACGTCCGCTGCCGGTACTTGGGCACGACAGGGAAGCCATCGTCGCCATTGACGACCGGCGTGCACCGGTACATCGCTCGGTCACCGCGCCCGTCCACCCGCGCATCGTGGCCCACGGACTGCACTTCGGCACTGCGCGTCCCTCGCTGAAGTTGCCCGCTGTGCGCTCCGCCGCTCGAGCGATGAGTTCCGCCATCCCGGCCGGTCCATGGGTTGGTACACCGTAGAACCGTTCGACCGAGGAGTTGCCTTGCCCCGCACCCGGGTTCACAACCTGAACGTCTCCCTCGACGGCTATGCCGCCGGTGAGCAGGTGACGTTCGACGCGCCGATCGGTGGTGCCGAGCAGCTCTTCGAGCGGTTCGACGGCAGAGTGATCCATGGCGTGGACAAGGCGGATGCCCCGGTCACGCTGGATCGCGCCCTGACCAGCATGTGGGGTCAGGGCATCGGCGCGGAGATCATGGGACGTCGCAAGTTCGGCCCGCAGGTCGGCGATTGGCCCGACGACGGGTGGCGGGGCTGGTGGGGAGATGAACCGCCGTTCCGTACACCCGTGTTCGTCATGACCCACCACCCGCATCCGCCGATCGAGTTCGCCAA
>JAICJC010000135.1 GCA_025928655.1 Thermoleophilia bacterium
CCGAGCTGGACGAGCGCTGGGGCCGCGTCGTCGGCAGGCGCGGGTTTCTGGTGGGCGTCGGCGCCGCCGGCGCGGCGGCGGTCGCGGGCGGGGGCCTGCGGACGGCCGGGGCGGCGTTCGCCTCGGGCGGGCGGCTGTCGCGCGGCGACGCGGCCATCCTGCGGTTTCTGGCCGCCGCCGAGCTGATCGAGACCGATCTCTGGCAGCAGTACGCCGAGCTCGGCGGGGTGGAGGGCGGCAACCCGGCCTACACCGCCGCGCTCGAGAACCTCGACGCGGACATGCCGCAGTACATCTCGGACAACACCGACGACGAGATGAGCCACGCGGCGTTCCTGAACGCGTACCTGCGCTCGAAGGGCGAGGACGCCGTCGACCTGGACGAGTTCCGCACCCTGCCGAGCAGCAAGGCGACGGGTGCGAGGCAGATCGGCCGCCTCACCAACCTGATGAAGCTGAACGTCGACACGAGCTGGTACACCCGCTACCGCAGCGGCAAGAACCCCGACTTCGGGGCCACGTTCCCGCAGGCCGTGCACATCCACGGCGAGCCGGCCATACCGCTCAGCGATGCGGACACGCCGCCGGGCATGTCGCAGCCGGTGCCGCCCACGACGGCGAAGCAGCGGCGGATGCAGGCGATCGCGAACACGGCCGGGTTCCACTTCGCGATGATCGAGCAGGGCGGGTCGAGCCTGTACACGACGATGAGCCTCAAGGCCACCGACCTCGAGGTCCTGCGGATCGTCGTGTCGATCGGCGGCACCGAGGTGAACCACTTCGCCGTCTGGCACGACAAGGCCGGAAACGCGGTGGCGCAGCCGCTGGCGGGGGTGAAGGACCCGGAGACCGGCGTGACGTTCCCCGACCTGAACTCGCCGCCGTTCGGCGGGGAGCTCTTCCAGACCAACCTGATCATGCCCGAGCCGACGGACTTCATCCGCAAGAGCCTGCCGAAGTGCTCCGTCATCCGGCCGTCGCTCGACCGGAACGCCGGCGCGATGGCGGTGGTGGCCTTCCTGACGTCGACCGGCCTCTTCGAGGGGCAGTCGAAGCGGTTCTTCAAGGCCGCCCGCGAGCTCGCGCGGGAGGCCGATGCGGCCCAGCGCGGAAAGGGGTGAGCGCCACGACATGGCGGCCGGGCGCAGGTCGTGGCACCCTACGAATATGAGGCGTCTCGCGATCGTGGTGGCGACGGCCGCCGCCGTGCTGGCGGCGGCCGCGCCGGCGGGCGCGGCAAAACAGCCCACGATCCCGGCGTCCGACCTCCACCAGATCCGGGCGCTGCTGCGCCAGTTCGTGCCCGCGGCGGTCGCCCGCGACCATCCCGCCCGGGCGTGGGCGCTGGCGGCGCCCTCGATGCGCGAGGGCTCGACCCTGGCCGAGTGGCGCAAGGGCGACCTGCCCGTCTTTCCCTACCCGGCCCAGGCCCGCGGGTTCGGCATCCTCCCGGTCACCGTGGAGCCGAACGACATCTCGTTCGAGCTGATGGTGCGCCCCAAGCCGGGCGCCAACGCCGGCATGCAGGTCTTCTCGACCGAGGTGCAGCGGATCAACGGCCGGTGGCGGGTGGCGGCGATGACGACGCGGGCGGAGTTCGCCCCGCCGAGCGACCAGGCCAGGGTGACGGCCGCGCCGGACTTCGGCGTGGGGGCCGGCGGCCAATCGCCCACCCACCGGAACCTGAGCGAGAACTGGCTGATCATCCCGCTGCTCGTGCTCGGCCTACCGCTGCTGGTGGCACTGGGCGCGGTCGTCGTCAGCTGGCGCCGCAGCCGCGGCCCCGCCGTCGACGTCGACGCCCGCAAGCGCGCCACCACGCCCTGGGTGTGAATATCCGGTGCCAGGCACCGGTTATTCAGCCGGAAGCCGGGCCAGCTCCGCGAGCAGGGTGAACGACCGCGTCCGGGCGGCGGCGCCCGGGACGCTTGCGGTCGCCATCACCTCGTCGGCGCCCGTCTCCGCCAGGAGCTCCTCGAGCCGTGCGCGCGCGGTCGCCGGGCCGCCGATCACCTGCGGCCGCAGGTAGTTCTCCGCAAACGCCCGCTCGGCCTCGGTCCAGGCGTGGTTCTCGACCTGCCGCCGCGACGGGAGCGGCCCCGGTGGGCGGCCCGTACGGCGCGAGGCGAAGCTGAGCGCCATCGCCGAGGCGAGCAGGTTCGCCTCCTCGTCGGTGTCGGCGCAGACGCAGAAGACGGTCACCTGGGCGTAGGGCCGGTCGAGCTCGGGCGAGGGCTCGAACCGCGACCGGTAGAGCTCGAGCGCCGGCAGGGTGTTCTGAGCGCTGAAGTGGTGCGCGAACGCGAACGGGAGCCCCATCAGCCCGGCGGCCTGGGCGCTGTAGCCGCTCGACCCGAGCAGCCACAGCATCGGCATCCCCCCGCCGTACCCGGGGAACGCGTGGATGCCCTCGTATGAGTCGCCGGGCGCGAACCCCTTGAAGAAGCCGTACAGCTCGCGCAGGAGCTCGATCAGGTCGTCGTTTCCTGCCATGCGCCGCAGCGCGAGCATCGTGCGCTGGTCGGTGCCGGGGGCGCGGCCGATGCCGAGGTCGATCCGTCCCGGATGCAGCGCCTCGAGCGTCCCGAACCGCTCGGCCACCACGAGCGGCGAGTGGTTCGGCAGCATCACCCCGCCCGAGCCGACCCGGATCCGGCGCGTGCGGGCGGCGGCGTTCGCGATCAGCACCTCGGGGGCCGAGCTGGCGATGCCCGGCATGTTGTGGTGCTCGGCGTACCACAGCCGCAGGTAGCCGAGCCGGTCGACGAGCGCCGCCAGCTCGGTGGCGTCGGCGAGCGCTGCGGGCGCGCTCGAATCGGTCGTGACGGGCGCGACGTCGAGCACCGAGAGCGGCACGCCGAAGACGGGGCTGGCCGCCGCGGCGGCGGCGTCGTGGAGCGCGCTCACGCGGCGGCGCAGCGGGCGCAGCGCCCGGGGAGGGACTGGAGCGCGCGGTCGGAGATCTCGAAGCCCACCGACTCGGCGGCCCGCCGCAGCGAGACCAGCGCGCATCCCTCGAGCGTCGACACCGCGCCGCAGTCGACGCAGACGAGGTGGTGGTGGTGGCCGTCGGCCCCGCACATGACGAAGACGGCCTCGCCGGCGCGGGTGCCCGCGTCCTCGACCAGGCCCTCGTCGCGCCACCGCTCGATGGCGCGATAGGCGGTCGTCAGGCCGATGCGGGGCCGGTCGTGGCGGGCGGCGGCGTGCAGCTCGCGGGCGCTGAACGCGTGGCCGATCGACCTCCCGGCCTCGAGCAGCGCCTCGCGGTTGCGGCGGTTGCGTCCCGGATCCACGCCTCCCAGCGTAGTCCGCACCGGCACGGATCTCAAGGAACAGGATTGATATCCGTTTTCATTTCCGTTAGCCTGTCGGTGTGTCGAAGACCCTGGCCGGTTATCTCGCGCTCGCCGCCGTGCTCGCCGCCGGCGGGGTCGCGCTGGCGGCGACGGGCACGTCCGGCCGGCCGGCGGGCGGCTGCGTCGCGGTCGTCGCCGCCGAGAACGCCTACGGCAGCATCGCGGCCCAGATCGGCGGCCGCCACGTGGCGGTGACCTCGATCCTGCGCGACCCGGCTGCCGACCCGCACCTCTTCACGGCCGACACGGGGACGGGGCTCGAGGTGGCCCGGGCCGCGCTCGTGATCCAGAACGGCGCCGGGTACGACACGTTCATGGGCAAGCTCGAGGACGCCGCGCCCAGCGGCCGCCGGGTCGTCGTCACCGTCGCGGACGCCCTCGGGATCCACGCCGCGGACGCCAACCCGCACCTGTGGTACGACGTCCCCCGGCTCGACCGGGTCGCCGCCGCGATCGCGGCGGGCCTCGAGCGGGCCGACCCCCGCCACCGCCCGGCGTACCGGGCCGGCCTGGTCCGGTTCCAGCGCCGGCTCGCGCCGCTGCGGCGCGCGGTGGCCGCGATCCGCGCCCGCGACGGCGGCGCCCCCGTCGCCTACACGGAGGCCGTCCCCGGCTACCTGCTGAACGCGGCCGGCCTGCGCAACCTGACGCCGCCCGCGTTTGCCCGCGCGATCGAGAACGGCAGCGAGCCGACGGCGTCCGCGGTGGCGGACATGACCGGGCTTTTGACCGGGCACCGTGTGCGCGCCCTGCTCGTGAACACGCAGGCGATCTCGCCGATCACGTCCCGTATCCGGTCGGAGGCGGTCGCTGCCGGCATCCCCGTGGTCGGCGTCACCGAGACGCTCCCGGCGGGGGAGACCTTCCAGGCCTGGCAGCTGCGCCAGGCGCGCGCCCTCACCCGGGCGCTGGGCCGGTGAGCGGCGAGCGCCGCGCCGTCGTCGAGGCCCGCGGCCTGCGGCTGCAGTTCGGCGAGCGCCTGCTGTGGGACGACCTCGGCTTCGACCTGCGCGAGGGCGAGTTCCTGGCCGTGCTCGGGCCGAACGGCACCGGCAAGACCTCGCTCGTGCGCATCCTGCTCGGCCTGCTCACGCCGAGCGCCGGATCGGTGCTCGTGTCCGGCCGGGAGCCCCGGCTGGCCCGCGCTCGGGTGGGCTGCGTGCCGCAGCAGCACGCCTTCGACCCGGACACGCCGCTGCGCGGCTGCGACCTCGTGCGGCTGGGGCTCGACGGCCACCGCTGGGGCCTCGGCCTGCGGTCGCGGGGCGCGGACGAGCGGGTGCGCCGGGCGCTCGTCGACGTCGGCGCCGCCGGCTACCGCGACGTCCCGGTCGGCAGGCTCTCGGGCGGCGAGCAGCAGCGGCTGCGGATCGCCCAGGCGCTCGTGTCCGACCCGGCCCTCCTGCTCGCCGACGAGCCGCTGCTCTCGCTCGACCTCGCGTCGCAGCGGACGGTCGTCGACCTGCTCGACCGCCGCCGCCGCGAGGCGGGCACGCCGGTCGTCTTCGTCACCCACGACGTGAACCCGATCCTGCGCGTCGCCGACCGGGTGCTCTACCTGGGCCCGGGCCGCTGGGCGATGGGCGCGCCGGCCGACGTGCTCACCACCGAGTCGCTCTCGCGGCTCTACGACACGCCCGTGGACGTCCTGCAGGTGCGCGGCCGGATCGTGGTGGTGGGGACGCCCGACGACGAGGGCGTGCACCACCACGACCACGCCCACGCCGGGTCGCACTGATGTTCACCGAGCTGCTCGGACAGCACTTCGTCCACACGGCGCTGCTCGCGGGCGCGGTCGTCGCCGTCGTGAGCGGCGCGATCGGCACGTTCGTCGTCACCCGTGGGGCGAGCTTCGCGGTGCACGCCGTGTCCGAGCTCGGGTTCACCGGAGCCGCCGGGGCGCTCGTGCTCGGCGTCGATCCGGTCGCCGGGATGATCGCCGGCTCGCTGCTCGTCGGCGGCGTGCTCGGACTGCTCTCCCTGCGCGGCCGCGAGCGCGACAGCGCCATCGGGGCGGTGCTCGCCTTCGGGCTCGGGGTGGGGGTGCTGTTCCTGAGCCTCTACCAGGGCTATGCGACCGAGGCGACCAATCTGCTCTTCGGCAGCATCGTCGGCGTGAGCGACCGTCAATTGGCGGTGCTCGCCGTCGTCGCCGTGATCGTGGTCGCCGGGATCGCCGCCGCCTACCGGCCGCTCCTCTTCTCGAGCATCGACCCGGAGGTGGCCGAGGCCCGCGGCGTGCCCGTGCGCGCGCTCTCCGTGCTGACGTTCCTGCTGCTCGCGCTCACGACCGCCGAGGCGATCCAGGTGGTCGGCGTGCTGCTCGTGCTCACGCTCGTCATCACCCCGGCGGCGGCCGCCCAGCGGCTGACGGCAAACCCGGCCACGGCCATCCTGCTCTCCATCGTGATCGCCCTCGTCGCGACCGAGGGCGGGATCCTTTTGAGCCTCCAGCAGCCGTGGCCGACGAGCTTCTTCATCAGCGCCATCTCCTTCGCCGCTTACCTGGGCGCGAGGATGAGGCCATGGTCGCTCTGAGCAGACGCTTCTTTGCCCCGCGCCGGCCGCAGGCTGGGGTGGTGGCGCGCGCTCGCTCGTAGCGACAGCTTCGGTTCGCCGCTCTCCTCCCAGCCGCCCCGCGGCCGGGGCGTCATGTCCCGCCCTGGAACGACGAGGAGGAACCGGCGATGCCGACCACCATCACACCCAACGAGCTCGAGCGCGCGCTGGCGCTGCGCGACCTGTCCGACCCTGACCGCGGCCCGCACGCGATCCAGCTGGTCGTGGACGCGATCACGGAGGCGCTGGAACGGGCCTGGGGCTGCCCGCTGCGCATCTACCGCGGGGACCCGGTCGTCACCGTCGAGGACAACTACGGCGTCCTCGGCTATCCGCCCGACGCGCCGGCGCGGGAGGCGCGCTACTCCCGCTACGTCGATTCCGGGCACATACTGCGGGCGCACACCACGGCCATGGTGCCCGCCGCGCTGCGCGCGCTCGCCCACGCGCCCGACCAGGTCGTCGCCTGCCCCGGGCTCGTCTACCGCCGTGACGTCGTCGACCGGCTGCACGTCGGCGAGCCGCACCAGCTCGACCTGTGGCGGGCGCGCCGCGGCGTCCCCCTGACCGAGGCCGATCTCGACGAGATGGTCGCGCTCGTCGTGGAGGCGGTGCTGCCCGGCGCCGATTGGCGCACGCTGCACACGATGCATCCGTACACGGCGGCCGGCCGCGAGATCGAGGTGCTCGTGGGGGGCGAATGGGTCGAGCTGCTCGAGTGCGGCCTGGCCGGGACGCACGTGCTCGCGGCGGGTGGCCTCGACGGCGGTCGCTGGAGCGGGCTCGCGCTCGGGCTCGGCCTCGACCGCGCCCTCATGCTGCGCAAGGGGATCGGCGACATCCGGCTGCTTCGCTCCGACGATCCGCGCGTGGCCGGGCAGATGCGTGATCTGGAGGCGTACCGGGAGGTGAGCTCGATGCCGCCGACCGCCCGCGACCTCTCGATCGCGGTGGCGGCCGACGTCGACGCGGAGGAGCTCGGCGACCGGGTGCGGGCGCTCGACCCTGCGCAGCTCGAGGCCGTCGAGGAGGTGCGCGTCGTGGGCCAGACGCCGGGCGCGGAGCTGCCGCCGCAGGCGATCGCGCGCATCGGCCTGCGGGCCGGGCAGAAGAACGTCCTCCTGCGGCTGGTGCTGCGGCATCCCACCCGAACGCTGACCGCGGGGGAGCGAACGCCGTGCGCAACCGCGTGTACGCAGCCGTCCATGAGGGGGGCGAGCACCAGTGGGCGGGCGGAGGCCGGGCCGGCCGGTGAATCAGCGCAGAGCGTGCTCGAACCGCGGGTCGTCGCGCACCGCGGCGAAGTCGTCGTCCCTGCGCGCGTCCTCACGGAACTGCGGACGCAGCTCGACCGACCGCCGCAGGTGCGTGAACGTGTCGTCGCCGGTGTCTCCCGCGAGCGTTGCGAAGCAGGCGTAGTTGTAGTTCAGGCCCGCGTGATCCGGCATGTGCTCGAGGGCGCCGCGCACCGCGTCGAGCGCGTCGGCATACCGCCCTTCGCCGTAGGCCGTCATGGACTCGGCGTGGAACGGCCACGCCGCTCCCCAGTCAACCCCGTGGTAGGCCTCGCCTGGCGTGGCGCCGACGACCATGAGGGTTCCGTCACCCGTCGCCTTCCGCCGCGACTCGGGCGCGATGAACACGAGTGTCCGCGGCTCGGCGTCGAACGTCTCGCCGTCGACCTCGAAGGTCACCGTTCCGTCGAGGACGATGTAGAGCTCCTCCTGGCCTGACCCGGCCTCGTCGTGCTCATGGACCAGCGTGCCGTCGTCCCCGGGCGTGAACGCATTGATTCCGAACGCGCGGATCCCGAGATGCTCGCGCACCGGAATATCTCGCCCGCGCCGCTCGATCTCGTCGAGATGGGCGACTCGCCGGCTCGGCCTCTCATTCATCGGATCACCTCCCTCTGCGGACGGTACCTCGAACCGCGCTCTGGGGGCGGCTCGAGGACGACGTCGGCCTGTTCGCGGCGGCAGGCCGCGCCCTCGCACGCCTCGGGCTCCACCAGGCAGCCGCGGCCGGAGCGCCCCTCGCCGAGGCCTTCGACGCGACCGTGGCCTCACTACACTGAGGGGCGATATGGACGCGACGGCCACGCTCACACGCGGGTTCGAGCTGCCCCTCGAGCCGCGCCTGCCCCGGATCGGGGCGGTCGACGCAGTGGCGCTCGAGGCCCGGGCGGCCGACCTCGCCAAGCGCTCGATCAAGCGCGAGTCGAAGCTGGCCGCGCTCGACCTGATCATCCGCATGACCGACCTGACCACCCTCGAGGGCGCCGACACGCCCGGCAAGGTCGCTGCGCTGTGCCAGAAGGCCGTGCGGCCCGACCCGGTCGACCCCGGCGTGCCGTCGGTCGCGGCGGTCTGCCTGTACCCGAACCTGGTTCCCGTCGCCCGCGAGCGCCTCGGCCCCGACCGGACGGTGCGCATCGCCTCCGTCGCGACGGCGTTCCCGTCCGGCCAGTCGCCGATCGAGGTGAAGCTGGCCGACGTGCGCGCGGCCGTCGAGATGGGCGCGGACGAGGTGGACATGGTCATCGACCGGGGGGCGTTCCTGTCCGGCCGCTACGCCAAGGTGTACGACGAGATCGTGAAGGTGAAGGAGGCCGCCGCCCCGGCCCACCTGAAGGTGATCCTGGAGACGGGCGAGCTCGGCACCTACGACAACGTGCGCCGCGCGTCGCTGCTCGCGATGGCCGCCGGGGCCGACTTCATCAAGACGTCGACCGGGAAGATCAGCCCGGCGTCGACCCTGCCCGTGACGCTCTGCATGCTCGAGGCGATCCGCGACGTCGAGGCCGAGACCGGCCGCCAGGTCGGGATGAAGCCGGCGGGCGGCATCCGCCACGCCAAGCTCGCGATCCAGCACCTGTGCGTGCTGCACGAGACGCTCGGCCGTGACTGGCTCACGCCGGAGCGGTTCCGGTTCGGGGCGTCCTCGCTCGTGAACGACGTGCTGATGCAGATCCGCAAGCAGAAGACGGGCGTCTACCAGTCCCCCGACTACTTCACGGTCGACTGATGTCCGAGATAGAGCGCCGCCCGTCCGCGTCGCCGGCCCCGCTCGAGTGGGAGTACGCGCCCGCGCCCGAGGCGCGCGACATCGTCGAGCTGCGCGAGCGGTACGGGCTCTACATCGGCGGCGAGGTGGTAGACCCGCGCTCGGGCGAGTGGTTCACGACCAGTTCCCCGGCCGACGAGTCGGCGCTGGCCGAGGTGGCGCAGGCGGGCGGGGAGGACGTCGACCTCGCCGTCGGCGCCGCCCGGGCCGCCTACGAGGACGGCTGGTCGAGCCTGCGTCCGGCCGAGCGGGCCAAGTACCTGTTCCGGATCGCCCGCATCCTCCAGGAGCGGGCCCGCGAGCTGGCCGTCGCGGAATCGCTCGACGGCGGCAAGCCGATCAAGGAGTCGCGCGACGTCGACCTCCCGCTGGCGGCGGCGCACTTCTTCTACTACGCGGGCTGGGCGGACAAGCTCGAGTACGCGTTCCCGAACCGCACGCCGCGGCCGCTGGGGGTCGCGGGCCAGATCATCCCCTGGAACTTCCCGCTCCTGATGCTGGCGTGGAAGGTGGCGCCGGCGCTCGCGTGCGGGAACACGGTCGTCCTCAAGCCGGCCGAGACGACCCCGCTCACGGCGCTCATGTTCGCCGACGTCTGCCGCCAGGCCGAGCTCCCCGCCGGCGTCGTCAACATCGTCACGGGCGACGGCTCGACCGGCGCCGAGCTCGTGCGCCACGAGGGCATCGACAAGCTCGCGTTCACGGGCTCGACCGACGTCGGCAAGGCGATCCAGCGCGAGCTGGCCGGCCGCGGCATCCCGGTCACCCTCGAGCTGGGCGGCAAGGCGGCGAACATCGTCTTCGACGACTGCGCTCTCGACCAG
>JAICJC010000055.1 GCA_025928655.1 Thermoleophilia bacterium
CGCGGCCAGGCCGGCCTCGAGCGCGCGGCGGGCGGCCGCGTGCATCTCGACCGCGGCCGGCGGCGGCTCGCCGACCGCCCAGGTGGCGCAGGAATCGCCCCAGATCCCGTCGAGCCGCGGCACGAGGTCGGTGAGGACGAGGTCTCCTCGGGCCACGGTTCGCGTCCCGGGCGGCCCGCCCACATTCTCCGTGCGCGGGCCGGTGACCAGGTCGGCCATGACGGTCGTGCGCCCCCCGGCGGCGGCATCGATCGCCCCGGCGACGGCCGCCCACAGGTCGAGCTCGCCCGCGCCCGCGCGCGTGGCCGCGCGGGCGGCGGCCTGCCCGGCCTCGCACAGCCGCAGCGTCGCGGCGACCGCCTCGACCTCCCGCTCGGTCTTCACCGCGGTCAGCGCGGCGAGGCCGGTCACCGGGGCGGCCGGCGCCCCCTCGATCGCGGGCAGCAGCCCGGCGGGCGTGTGGGCGCCGTCCACGAGCGTGCGGGCCGGGTCGGCCCCCGCAGCGGCGACCGCCGGCGCGAGCGCGGCGAGCGCGCCCGACAGTGGGTCGGCCGGCGCCGTCGTGAAGCCCTCGTAGGCGTGGACACCGTCCCCCTCCGGGGCCTCGTCGGCCGAGCACACGAGCTGGACGGGCGCGTCCCGCGCGGCGACGACGACCGCGGGGAGCGCGAACGGCGACGGCCCGGATCCGATGTCGGCGGCGTGGCCGGCGAGCATGCGCACGAGGCCGGGATCGGCCGTCACGAGCGCGTCGGCGTCGCAGGCGTCCAGGAACGCAATCAGGCGGGGATCGGCCACCTAGAATCCCACCGTGAGGGCACCGTCCGCGACGATGCGGGCGCCGCTCACGTACGTGTTGTCGGGCGAGATCAGGAACGCGACCACGCTCGCCATCTCGCGCGGCTCCGCCGCCCGCCGCACCGGCAGCCGCCCGGACTCGACATAGCCCTGCCGGAACCAGTCCGTCTCGAGCTCGTCCCGCCCGTCGACCACCGACATGCGCGTGCGCACGAACCCGGGCGCGACGCTGTTCACGAGCACCCCGTGCTCGCCCAGCTCGAGCGCGAGCGTGCGCGTGGCCGCCTCGAGGCCGCCCTTCGCGGCGTCGTAGCTCAGGGCCGAGCGCTCGCTGTTCGTGCCGTGGATCGAGGTGATGTTGACGATCCGGCCGCCGCCCTGCCCGGCCATGTGCAGGCCGGCCGCGCGGGCGAGCCAGACCGGCCCGTCGAGCATGACCCCGAGCTGGCGCCGGTAGGCCGTGACCGTGAGGTCGGCGACCGCCTCGGGGATGAAGACGCCGGCCACGTTCACCAGCCCCCAGATGCGGCCGTGCGCCGCGGCGACCGACCCGATCAGGCCCTCGTGGCCGTCGATGTCGGCGACGTCGGCCACACGCGAGGGCTCGAACCCGCAGGGCTCGACGTCGAGCCCGACGACGAGGTACCCGTCGGCCCGGAGCCGCTCCGCGACCGCGGCGCCGATGCCGTTTCCGGCACCCGTGACGACCACCGCTCCCGATCCCGGATCCGCCCCCATCTCCGGGAAAGTAAATCGCTATAGCGTATAGCTCGTCAAGCCCGGTGGCCCGTCACTGCACGGTATAGCCGCCGTCGACGATCACCGTCTGCCCGGTCATCCAGGCGCTGTCGTCGGAGAGCAGGAAGACGGCGGGGCCGCCCATGTCGTCGGGCTCGCCGATCCGGCGCAGGGGGTGCCGGGCCGCGATCGCCTCGACCTGGTCGTCGAAGTCCGGCCGGTTCACGTATGCGAGCGGCGTCCGCACCACCCCGGGCGCGAGCACGTTCACCCGCACGCCGCTCGGCCCGGCGTCGACGGCGAGCGCCCGGGCGAGCGCCGTCACGCCGCCCTTCGCGGCGGTGTACGACGGGTAGCCGGGGGCGCCGATGTGGGCCAGCTGGCTTCCGACCAGCACGAGCGACCCGCCGCCCGCCGCGGTCATCGCCGCGAGCGCCGCCCGGGCGATCCGCAGCGTCACGCCCAGGTTCTCGTCCAGGAACGCCCGCAGCTCCTCGTCACCCGTCGCGCGGAGGTCCTCACCCCGCCGCACGGTGCCTGCGGCATGGATGACGCCGTCGAGGCGGCCGAGGCCGGAGACGGCGGCGGCGATGGTCGCCTCCGGCGCGCCCGGCGCGGCGAGGTCGGCCGCGTGCACGTGGACAGCCCCGTCCGGCGCCTCCGCGGCCAGCGCGCGCAGCGCCTCCTCGCGGCGGCCGCTCGCGACCACCCGCGCGCCCTCACGGGTGCAGCGCAGCGCGATCGCGCGGCCGATCCCCGACGAGGCGCCGGTGACGACGACGACCCGATCCGCGAGCCTGGACACGAGCGGAAAGCATACGGTCGGGCGCCGGCGCGGCGCCCTGCCTCTATCATCGCCGCCCGTGGCCCCGTTCGATCCGCGCGACCTCCACAGCACTCCCCACCTGGCGCCGCTCGTCCCGACGCTGCCGATCCGGCTGCGCCGCACCGAGATCCTGACGGTCGTCTACCGCACCGACCGCGCGGCCGCCGACGCTCTCATCCCCGAGCCGCTCGAGCTGACGGGCGACCTGTGCGTCGTGCACGTCTACAAGATGCACGACGCCGAGTGGTTCGGCGTCTACTGCGAGTCGGCGTTCCAGCTTCCGGTGCGGATGCCGGACGGGCGCTGCGCCGTGTACTCGCCCTTCCTCGTCCTCGAGTCGGACGGCGCGGTGGCCGCCGGGCGCGAGATCTACGGACAGCCGAAGAAGGCCGGACAGGTCTCGCTCGACCCGGACGGCGATCTGCTCGTCGGGCGGATCGCCCGCAACGGGATCGAGATCGCGACCGCGACGATGTGCTGGAAGCAGACGCCGTCGTCGGGCGGCGAGCTGGAGCGGCTCGTGCCCGGCTCCGGCCTGAACGTGAACCTGCGGGTGCGCCAGGAGGAGGAGGGCCGGACGAGCCGCGAGCTGGTCGCGCGCGCCTTCGCGGACGTCGTCGAGCACGAGGCGTGGACCGGGCCGGGCACGCTCGAGCTCCACCCCAACGCCCAGCTGCCCGTGCACCTGCTGCGGGCCGGCGAGGTCGTGCTCGCCCTCCACCGCGTGCTCGACCTCACGCTCGCGCCCGGGTCGGTCGTCCACTCCTACCGGTAGACGCCCCGCTCAGCGGTAGCGCAGCCGCTCGACGGCCGCGTCGTCCAGCGTGACGCCGAGGCCGGGGCCGTCCGGCACGGCGACGCGGCCCTCCTCGTCCAGCGCGAACGGCGCGGTCAGGAGCCCGTTCACGAGCGGCGACGAGGCGACCGAGAACTCCGAGAACGTCGCGCCGCTCATCGCGGCCGTGAACTGCAGCGATGCCGCCACCAGGATCCCCGTCGAGAAGCAGTGGGGCACCACCTCGACCCCCCTCGCCGCCGCCAGCTCGGCGATCTGGCGCGCGACCGTGAACCCGCCGCAGCGGGCCAGGTCGGGCTGGAGCACGTCCAGGTGGCCGAGCTCCACCAGCGCCCGGTACGGGCCCAGCCCCGAGTCGGCCTCGCCGGCGGCGATGCGCACGGGGACGGCATCGGACAGGCGCCGGTAGCCGTCGTAGTCGTCCGCCAGGAGCGGCTCCTCGAGCCAGTAGATGTCGTACGGCTCGAGCTCGCGCAGGAGCTGCACCGCCCGCTTGACCGTGTAGCCCATGCCGGCGTCGACCATGAGCGTCCGGTCGGGGCCGAGCTCGTCGCGGGCGGCGGCGATCAGCTCGACGTCCCGCTCGATGCTCCCGCCGAGCGGGCCCCAGCCCAGCTTCAGGGCGCGGTAGCCGTCGGCGACGGCTCGGCTCGCGATCTCGCGCACCCGCTCCGGCGAGTCGGGCATGACCTCGCTCGCGTAGACCGCCATCGCGTCGTGGCGGCGGCCGCCGAGGAGGTCGGCGACGGAAGCCCCGGCCGCCTGGCCGGCGATGTCCCAGAGGGCGATGTCGATGGCGCTCATCGTGTGCAGCGCGGCTCCCGCGCGGCCGTAGTGGTACGAGCCCCGGAACATCCGCTCCCACAGCTCGCCGACCCGGAGGGGGTCCTGGCCGACGAGCAGCTCCGCCAGGCCGCGGGCGACCGCGTGCGACGACGGCATCTCCACGATCGTGCGGGCCACGTGGGGCGAGGTGTCCGCCTCGCCGATCCCGACCAGCCCCTCGTCGGTCTGCACGCGCACGACGAACGCGTCCTGGGTGCCGTCGGCCCGGCTCGTGTCGACCTTGCCGAGGCGCAGGACGATCGGCTCGACGGCGGTGATCTTCATGCGGGGGACGGAGCGGAGGCGGTCAAGGCGGTGCGATGATACGGCAGGATGAAAGCGCTGACCTGGCACGGCGGGCCCCGGCTCGACTACGGCGACCGGCCTGCCCCGGAGACGCCCCCGGGCGCCGTGGCGCTCGACATCGCGCTCGCGGGCGTGTGCGGGTCCGACCTGCACCCCTACCGCGGGCACCACGGGCCGCGCACGCCGCCGCTCGTCCTCGGCCACGAGGCGGTCGGGAGCGTCGCCGGCGACGACGGCCGCTACGTCGTCTTCCCCATCGTGGCGTGCGGCGCCTGCCCGGCCTGCCTGCGCGGCGAGGAGAACCTGTGCGAGACGCGCGGCCTGCTCGGGCTCGACCGACAGGGCGTCTTCGCCGACACGGTGGCGGTCGATCCGGCCGCGCTGACGCCCATCCCCGCCGGCGTCCCCGACGAGGTCGCCGTCCTGACGGAGCCGTTCGCCTGCGCCGTCTCCGCCCTCCGCTACGCCGGGGCGGCCCCCGGGCAGCGGGTGCTCGTGCTCGGCGGCGGCCCGATCGGCCTGCTGACGGTGCACGCCTGCGCCGTGCGGGGCATCGAGGTGATCGCGGTGGAGCCGGTCGCCGGCCGGCGGGCGCTCGCGCAGCGGCTGGGCGCCGCGGCGGTGGCCGCATCGGTCGACGATCTGGGCGCCGGTCAGGTGGACATCGCGATCGACGCGGTCGGGATCGAGCCGACGTGGCAGGCCGCCGTCGCCCGCGTCCGCGCGGGCGGCTCCGCCACGGTGATCGGGCTCGGCCAGGCGGAGGGGGTCGTGGCCGTCGGCGACATGGTGCGCCGCGGCATCACCATGCGCGGCCACTACGCCTACACGCGCGCGGACTTCGACGCCGCCCTGGCGACGCTGGCCGAGCACCCGCCCGGCCTCGAATGGCTGACGGTGCTCCGGCTGAGCGAGGGCGCCGAGGCCTTCCGGCGCCTCGTCGAGGAGCCGGAAGGGACCGTCAAGGCGCTGCTCGTGCCGGGCTAGTCATCCCGACGAGGTCGCGAGCGTCTTGATGACCGCCGTGGCGGCGCCGGTGACGCCCGTCGCCGGCGTGTTCTGCATGAGCTTCCCGCTCGTGTCGGCCGCGTCGATGATCGACAGCTGGAGGCTGAAGTCGCTCATGATGTCCTTGGGCGCCTCGTGCGTCGTCGGGGCCGTCGAGCAGAGGCCGATCACGCCGCTCGTCAGGCCCGGGTAGGCGCCCTTCGCCCCCTGCGGGTGCATCAGCTGCATGCAGTGGTCGTGCCCCTGGAGGATCAGCGAGCTGTGCGGGCCCGTCCCGTCGTTCTTGCCCATGATCTCGTCGATCAGGTTCTGCATCGTCGGGTTGTCGTGCGCGCCGCCGTAATAGCTCCAGCGGGCGTGATGGGTGATGACGACGTTGCGCGTGCCCGGGCGCCAGGCCGAACGCAGCCACGCCACCCGCGCGTTGCCGGCCACGGACCCGCCGGTGTGCGGCACCGGCCAGCCCGGCTTGTCGACGACCCGCTCGCAGGCGCCCGAGTTCAGGAAGATGAACCGCACCCCGGCGACGTCGACGTACTGGTCGGTCAGGGGGATGCCCTCGGACCTGTTGATCCAGACGCCGTCCGTGCGCGACCTGGTGCCGCGGGCGCGGTTGTACGCGATCCAGGCCGAGACGTCGGGGATGTTCGACTTCCCGCCGGGCCCGTTCGTGTGGTTGCCGGGCGTCATGACGCAGCGGGCCGGGCTGATGTGCGGCTGGGTCAGGTACCTGTCGTAATGCTTGATCGTCGAGGCGTTGCAGACGGAGTACTCGTCGCCGCCGATGAAGAGCGACGTCCTCGCCGGATGGGCGAAGCGCCCGAACGCGGCGTTGATCGCCGCCGCCACCTTCGGCGCCTTCGAGCTGCCGCCTCCGCCCGAGTCCGCGGCGAACGCGACCCGTGCGACCGGACTCGCCGCCATCTACACCACCCCCATCAGCCGGCGCACGAACGCCGACTGCGCATCGAAGATCTCCGTCGTCCGTAGTCGCGCAGGCTGCGCAGGCCGTGCAGCATGAGCACCGCCCCCGGGTAGAACCCCAGGACTCCGTCCGGGCCCTCACCGCCCGAGCGGCCGAGCTCACCCTCGATCGCGTCGGCGATGCCGGCGAAGATCGCCGCATCCGCATGGCCGTCGGCCACGTACCTGCGCAGGTCGGCCACGGCCTCGTCCCACGTCGAGGCGTGATCCATTGTACCCCCACAGCGTGGCCGCCATCGACTCGCCCGCGGCCGCCGCCTCGTGCCCGCCCACGGCGGCCCTCGCCGCCGGCGCATCCCCGAGTGCCCGGCCGGCCGCCGTGCCGACCACGGGCAGCGACAGCAGCACGCCCAGAATCCGCGTCGTCTCACCCACCTGCCTCCTTGCGTCGTCCGTGCCCCCCGGCGAATGTACGGGCGCCCGGTGCGGTGCGCCAGAGGGCAGGGCGAGGTGGTCGAGCGCAGGCGGGGGCCTGAACGCGGGGCTACCGGGTGGTGCCGCGCGCCCGGATGGGCCAGACCGTCTCGACGACCCCGACGCGGACGCCGACGAGCCGGTCGGCCAGGTTCACGGCGGTGCAGACGTGGTAGGGCATGAACCGCACCTTGCGGCCGACGTCGACCGAGACACCGTCGCCGAGCTGCACCATGCCGTGCTCCTCCGTCGTCCGCATGACGGTGGCGTCGAGGTCGACGCACTCCGAGATCCCGCCCGTCGCGACGGAGCCCTCGACCGCGCCGCGGTCGCCGCTGAACGTCTTCGAGCCCGCGTCCACCGTCACCCACCCGGCCCGGCGGGCGCTGACGACGGTCGCGAGGATCGAGAGCGCGACGTCCTCCGGCCGGGCCGAGCCGGCCGCGACCTGCATCGCGTCGAAGAAGACGTATGTCCCGGCCCGCACCTCGGTTACGCCCGGCACCTCGGCCACGCCCGGCCCGGTCACCGAGCCGCCCGCGGTCACGTTCGGGATGGGGTGGCCGGCGGCACGGAGGCGCTCGGCCAGGCCGACCAGGATCGAGCCCTCCTCGTGGCCGGCCTCGGCGTTCGTCATCCGCGCCAGGCGCTCGCCGAACTTGCCCCGGTGGGTGGTGACGCCGTCGAGCTCGAGCCCCGGCAGCGCGTCGATCGCACGGGCGAACGCCTCGATCGCGGCGGGGTCGCCGGGGTCGAGGCCGACGCGGTGCAGCCCGGTGTCGATCTCGATCTGCACCCTGATCGTGACGCCGGCGGCGACGGCCGCCGCGGAGAGGCCGCGGGCCTGGTGGTCGCTGTCGACGTTCACGGTCACGCGCGCGGCGCCCGCGATGCGGGCCAGCCGGGCCCACTTGTCCTCGCCCACCGTCGGGTAGGCGATGGCGATGTCGTCGCAGCCGGCGGCGGCGAACACCTCGGCCTCGGTCGGCTTGGCGGAGGCGATGCCGATCGCCCCGGCCGCCAGCTGCTGCGCGGCGATCTCCGGTGTCTTGTGGGTCTTGATGTGCGGCCGAAGGCCGACGCCGTTGCGGTCGGCCATCGCCTGCCACGAGGCGATGTTGCGCTCCATACGGTCGAGGTCGACCAGCAGCGCCGGCGTGGGGACGTCGGCGACGGCCATCCCCGCCTCCACGTCGAGCGGTCGCGCCGCGGTGCTCACACGGATGAGCCTACTGCGGCGGTGCGGCGCACGGCGAGACCGGACGCAAGCGCCGCGGCGCCGACGACAGCCGAGAAGAGGTAGCCGGCGTCGACCAGCCCGATCGAGCGCTCGACGAGCCCAAAGGCGATCACCGGGATCACGAGGCCGATGTAGAGCACGAGGAAGTACGTCGAGGCCACCTGGCTGCGGCGGTCGGCGGGCGCGCGGCCGGTGAGCAGGCCCAGGCCGGCGCCGACGATCACGCCCTGCGCGACCCCCGCGACGACCCCGGCCGCGAACACGGCGACGACGGTCTCGAGGGCGAGCGACAGCGCGAGCAGGCCAAGGCCGGCGGCCAGGGCGACGCACCCGGCCGGAAGGGCGACCGGGGGCGGGACGCGGCGGGTGAGGAACTGGCCGCCGACGGACGTGAGGAACAGTGTCGCGAGCAGCGCGCCGCTGGCGGTCGGGGCGGTGATGCCGAGCACCTCGCCCAGCATGCCCGGGCCGACCGAGCCGAACACGCCGGAGACGCCGAACGCCGCCACGCCCGCCGTCGCCGCCGGCAGGAACACCGTCCGCACCTCGTCCGGCGGCACGATCCCGGCGAAGTCGAGCGCGAGGCCACGGCGGCCGACGGTCTCGGGCAAGCGCAGGTGGACGGCGAGGCCGGCGGCGAGCAGGATCAGCTCGACCACGTACGTGGTCCGCAACGGGTGCGGCGCGAACTGGGCCAGGATGCCCGCGTAGGCCGGGCCGAGCGCGAGGCCGCCCAGGTTCGCGGCGACGGCGACCTTGGTCGCGCGGTCGCGATCGTCGTCCAGGTCGACCAGCCAGGCGGTGGCCGTCCCGGTGTAGACGCCGGCGGTGAGGCCGATCAGGAACCGGCCGACGAGCAGCAGGCCGAGCCCCCGCGCGGCGATGAAGAACACCATCGCGACGAGCGCGACGGCGAGGGCGGCGGCCAGGGGCGGCTTGCGCCCGATGTGGTCGGAGAGCCGCCCGGTGACGAGCAGCCCGCCCATGACGCCGACGCCGTAGGCGGCGAAGACCACGGTGATCTGGAGCGGCGAGAGCCCAAACGCCGACATGTAGAGCGGGTAGATCGGCGTCGAGACGGTCGTCGCCGCCATCGCAGCGGCGAAGACCGCCGCCAGGGCGAAGGTGGGGACGGACGAGGACGGTGAGCGGGACAACCCGCGGGGACGCTACCCGCGAGGCCGACGGGCGTCGGCCAGATCCCGCTTGCCCGGCTCACGCGGCACGCTCTTGCCGGCCTGGGCGCCTGCGGGACGACCGCGGCGAGCGGCACGGACGTTGAGCTTCGCGGCCTCGAGCTGTCGGCTGGACGCCATGGCTGACTGGTTCCCGGAAGCGCGCGCGGAGAAACGGCTCGGGCGCCGGGCGGTTCGGGAACGGGCGCGGCGGGCAATTTCCGGGTGATGCCTCCGGTCGCACGCGGGTTCGAGTTCAAGCTCACGGCCGAGGCCGACAACGTCCCCATCGTCCGGCGTGCCCTCCATGCCCTGCTCGTGCCGTCCGGTTTCGACCCCGAACGGGTGGCGAGCATCGCGCTTGCGACCACCGAGGTGTGCGCGAACGTCGTCCGGCATGCCTACCCCGACGGCAGCCGCGGCGTCATCCGGGTCGAGGCGGAGCTCGCGCCCGACGGCGTCCTGACCGTCGTCGTCGGCGACCACGGCATCGGCGCGGACGGGCGCAACGGCGGGGCGGTGGCATCGGCGATCGGCCTCGGCATCTCCGCGGCGATCGCGAACGACCTCCGGATCGAGACGTCGGCCGACGTCGGCACGGAGGTGCGCATGACCTTCACCCCGCAAGAACATGCAAAGTCGTAGCCGGATCCGGGTACACGAACTGGACGGTCTCTCGATCGGCCACCACGATGTCCCCAGTCGGAGCACCCCACCACGTCGCCGCATCCGAGTACGCCTCCGAGGTGGGCTCGCTGCCGCTCGTCCGCGAGCAGCTGGACGCGCTGCTGGACGGGACGCCCGTGGAGCGCGAGAAGCGCTGGGACATCCGGCTCGCCGTCACCGAGGCGTGCAGCAACGTGGTGCGGCACGCCTATCCCGAGACGCCCGGCGAGTTCCAGGTCGCGGCCGAGCTCACGCCTGCGACGCTCGAGGTCACGGTCCGCGACGCGGGCGGGGGATCGACCGCGCGCATCGCGCCCAGGGTCGGCATGCTGCTCGTGCACGAGGCGTCCGACGCGGTGTCGATCGAGGACGGGCATCCCGGCCTGATCGTGCGGATGTCCTTCAACCTCAGGTAGGCGCGAACGCGAAGGAGGCCATGGCGGCCTCGCACGTCTCGTAAGCCTGGATGAGCCCGGCGATGCCCGTGATCCGCAGGATCCGCATCGCCTCGCGGCCGGGCGGGACGACAACCGCCACCCGCCGCCCGTCCGGCCGGTCGACGGCGGCGCCGGCGAGGACACGCAGGATCGAGCTGTCGATGAAGTCGGTGTCGGTCAGGTCGATGATCACGGGCCCGCCGACGGCCGACACCCGCCCGAGCTCCTCGGACAGGCTCGGCTGGGTCGACAGGTCGTGCTCGCCGCGCAGCGACAGCACCCAGATGTCGCGGCGACACTCGACGAAGATCGACCCCTCGCGGTAGCCGACCGCCATCACGCGGACCGCAGCTCGCTCTGGTGGCGCCGGCGCCGGCGCGACGAGCCGGTCACGTCGCGCTGGATGCCCTCGAGGCTGCGCCCCTTCGTCTCCGGGACACGCAGGATGAAGAAGATGATCGCGAGCACGCCGATGCCCGCATAGAGCCAGAAGGTGGCGGCCTTGCCGATGTCGGCCGCGAGGCTCAGGAAGGTGAACGACACGAGGAAGTTGAGCGTCCAGTTCGCGATCGTGCACACGGCCATCGCCGGCCCGCGGATCTCGAGCGGGAAGATCTCCGAGATCATGAGCCAGAAGACGGGGCCGAGCCCGACCGCGAATGACGCGATGTACACGACGAGCGCGATCAGCGCCAGGGCGGATGCGCTCGCCTGAAGCGTCCCGAAGGCGAAGAACGCGCCGAGCACCGCGAGCGCGACGGTGAGCCCGACCGTCCCGGCGATCAGGAAGACCCGCCGGCCGAGGCGGTCGAGCAGCAGGATCGCGACCACCGTGAAGACGAGGTTCGTGACCCCGATGGCGACGGTCTGGCCGATGGCGCTCGACGCGCTCGACCCGGTGAACCCGAGGATCGTCGGCGCGTAGTAGATGATCGTGTTGATCCCGACGATCTGCTGGAAGATCGCCAGGCCGAGGCCGACGATCAGCATCGGGCGCACCGAGGGGCCGATCAGGTCGCGCAGCCGGCCGGTCTCGGACGCGACCTTCTTGATCGACTCGACCTCCTCGTCGACGTCCTGCTCCTCGTGGGTGCGGCGCAGGACATCCTTGGCCTCCTCCTCGCGGCCGCGCTCGATCAGCCAGCGGGGGCTGTACGGCATGACGGCCATGCCCACCGCCAGCATCAGGCCGGGCACGGCGCCCAGGCCGAGCATCCAGCGCCAGTTGTCGGCGCCGATGCCCTTCAGCGCGAAGTTCACGATGTAGGCGGCCAGGATCCCGGACACGATCATGAGCTGGTTGAACGACACGAGCCCGCCGCGGATGCGCTTCGGCGGGAGCTCGGCCAGGTACATCGGCGAGACGAACGACGCCGTCCCGACGGAAAGGCCGAGCACGAACCGCGCCGCGATCAGCTGGTCCGGGCTCTGGCAGAACGCGCAGACGATCGCCGCCAGCGTGTAGATCGAGCCCGAGAGCACCTTCGTCCACCGGCGGCTGATCGCGTCGGCCAGGTAGCCGGCGCCGAGCGCGCCGAAGGCCGCGCCGATCAGGAGCGCACCGACGATCGCCTCCTGCTCGAACGACGATGCCCCCAGGTCGCCCTTGATGTAGACGAGCGCGCCGGAGATGACGCCCGTGTCGTAGCCGAACAGGAACCCGCCCAGCGCGGCGATGAGCGCGACCGCGAACAGGAACGGCTTGCCTTCCCGACGTGCGTCGGTGACGAAGAATCCAGCCACGACGATCCCCTCCGGTGGTTCGCACTACGAACTACTCCGGTTGCTCGCCGGGCAAAACCCGGCTTGCCCTCCTAGGCGGCCTCGCCGCCCTCGAGCTGGGCACGGACGACGTCGCGCGCGTGGCTCAGGAGACGGGAGACATGCATCTGGCTGATGCCGATGCGCTCGGCGATCTCCGACTGGGTCAGGTCGCCGTACACGCGGAGCACGAGGATGCGCCGTTCCCGGGCGGGGAGCGCGCGCAGCGCCGCCTGGAGCTGCCCGCGGTCGAGCACGGCCTCGAACCCGGCGTCCTCGCTCGCGAACTCATCCTCCGGCGCCGCGTCGTGCTCGGAGTCGACGGGATGTCCCTCCTCCGGCATGCTCCGGGTGGTGAACGCGGTCCGCACCGCGATCGCCTCGCCCGCCTCCTCCACGGACAGGCCCGCGGCGGCGGCGGTCTCCGCCACCGCCGGCTCGCGACCGAGCCGCTGGGTCAGCTCCTCGCGCAGGAGGGCGACCCGGGAGCTCGACTCCTGCAGCCCGCGCGGCACGCGGACGGCCCACTTCTGGTCGCGGAACATGTGCATGATCTCGCCGTCGATCGTGCGGGCCGCGTAGGCGCGCAGAGACGCGCCCCGGCTCGGGTCGAAGCGGTCGACGGCCTGGATCAGCCCGACGTACCCGACCTGGACGAGATCCTCGAGCGCGAAGCCCCGGCCCTCGTACCGGCGCGCGATCGAGCGCACGAGGCCCGTGTAGCTCATGATCGTCGTGTCACGCCCCGTCCGCGCGTTTCGAGAGGCGGCGCCACCGGTGTCCCGTCTTGGCGGCATCGAAATTTGCGGTGCCCCGCCACGGTCCTAACAAACATCTCCATTGGTGTTGCATTGGGCTTTCCCCACCGGGTTTGGCTGCGCGCGATGACGGGGTAGGAGGCCGACGTGGCCGGATCACAGGAACCGCGCAGCGGCGACACGCCCTACGACGACCAGGGCCGCGTGGGCGTCCCGGGCGCCCCGGAGTGGACATACGCCTCGATCCGCGGGGACGGCGGCGACGCGCTCGCCGTCGAGCTCGAGGGCCCGGACGACGCGAAGGTCGCCTTCAGCGTCCCGGATTTCCTGGGCCGCGGCGACGAGATCGGCGAGGTGGCGCGCGTGGTGATCCGGGCGTGGGAGCGGACGCAGCGGGCCGCGGGGCTCGGGGCCTGATGTCGCAGCCCCCGCCCCGGCAGCCGCCGCCCGCGGCCGGCGAGCCGCTCGACGCGCAGCCCACGCAGGAGCGGGCCGGCGTCGCCGTCGGCGTGATCCTCGACATCGACGGGACGCTCGTCGACACGAACTACCAGCACACGATCGCCTGGGGACGGGCGTTCTCCGATCACGGCGTGGACGTCGCGCTCTGGCGCATCCACCGTCACAACGGCATGGGCGGCGACCAGCTGGTGGCCGCCGTCGCGGGCGACGACGTCGAGGAGCGGCTCGGCGACGCGATCCGCGAGAGCGAGGGACGCCACTACGGCGAGCTCATCGACGAGGTGCGGCCGCTCCCGGGGGGGCGCGACCTGCTGACCGCCCTTCGCGGCATGGGCTGCCCCGTCGTGCTGGCCTCGAGCGCCAAGCCGGAGGAGGTGGAGCGCTACGTCGACCTCCTCGACGCGCGCGAGGTCGTCGACGGGTGGACGACGGGCGGCGACGTCGACCGGACGAAGCCGCACCCCGACCTGATCGCCACGGCCGCCGAGCGCCTGCCCGACACGCCCGGCGTCGTCGTGATCGGCGACACGGCCTGGGATGCGGAGGCCGCCGGCCGGGCGGGATTCACGTCGATCGGCGTCCTCTCCGGCGGCTTCGGCGCCCAGGAGCTGCGCGACGCCGGGTGCGTCGAAATCTTCACCGACGCGGCCGATCTGGCAGAGCACCTCGAGTCCGCGCTCGAAGCTGTCCGCGCCGCGCCGGCCGCGGCGAACGGATAGCTAGTGGGTCGTCAGGTGACGTTGGTGGTGTCGACGGCGAGCGAAACCCGAGCAGCGCAAGGACGCAGGGAGGCCCGGTATCGGGAATATCGGGCCGACCGAGGACACCGCGATGCGACGGGTTGCAGCCGCCGGAACCCGGCAAACGTTGCCTGACGATCCACTAGCGACCCAGCGCCCGCAGCGCGTCGTCGCGCGACTCGTACGCAGGCAACCGGTCGTACACCTCCATCAGCCGGAGCACCTTGGCCGGGAAGCCCGCCGCCGGGATCACGAGGGCGATCGACACCTGGTCGCTCGCCGGCAGCAGCCCGTGCTCGAGCAGAAGGCCCGCGATCGACGAGTCGATGAACGTCGCCTGCGACAGGTCAACCACGATGTCCCCGCCGGCCACCTCCGCCCGTTCGAGCTCCTCCCGGAGCCGCTCGACCGTCGCCACGTCCTGCTCGCCGCCGACCACCACGAGCCACAGCTCGCGCCCGATCTGGTCGAGCGCGATCCGGCTCGACCACCCATCGATCCCATGCACCGCGCATCACCCCGGTCTCGATCACTTGCAGGTACGCCTCCATCGGCAGTTCGTCTGGAGGCACCTCCCCCCGGCCGCACCCAGCCGCACCCACCGGTTCGAGTCCGGACGCCGGTGTCCCGAGAAGTGTAGCCCTCAGCCGTCCGGCGGAACGAGCGGCCGCGAGTCGCTCTCCTACCGGACCGCCCGGGCGTAGGCACCCTTGTGCGTCGCCCCCAGCTGCTTGCGGCCGAGCAGCTCGGCCAGCCGCGAGGCGAGCACCATGATCGTCAGGGCGGGGTTCGCCGACCCCTGCGTCGGCATCACGCTCCCGTCCGCGACGAACACGTTGTCGGTGCCCCACACGCGGTGGTCGGCGCCCACGACGCTGTTGTCCGGCGACGTGCCCATCCGGCAGCCGCCCACGAGGTGGGCGTAGCGGTCGATCGTGAGCACGTCCTGGGCGCCGGCCGACTCCCAGATGTCGTGCAGGGTCTGCTTCGCGAACGCGATATTGCGGCGGTCGTTCTCGCACTGGGTGTAGTCGAACCGCACCAGCGGCATGCCGAACTGGTCGGTCTCTCCCGCGAGCGTGACCCGGTTCTCGGGCTGCGGAAGCAGCTCGGAGAGCGCCCCGAGCACCGCCCAGTGGTTGTAGTCGCGCATGTACTCCCGCAGCGCGGCGCCCCGGTGCCCGTCGGCGAGGACGTGCTCGGCCCAGCCGATCGGCAGCGGGCTGATGGTCTGGATCGAGAAGCCGCGCGCGAAGTCGCGCGAGGGATCGGTCTCGTAGAACTGCTCCGAGGAGACCTCGGGCGGCGGCGCCTTGTACATCCGCAGCAGCTCGGGGAAGCGGCCGGCCACCTGCGGCGCGCCCTGCACCATCAGGTAACGGCCAACCTGGTCGCCCGCGTTCCCGATCCCGTTCGGAAAGCCCGGGCCGCTCGAGTGCAGGAGGAGGCGCGGCGACTCGATCGAGTAGCCGCAGACCGCGATGGCCGCGGCCCGCTGGAAGCACTCCTTGCCGTCGTGGATGTAGGTCACGCCCGTGGCCTTGCCCGATGCGTCAGCCTCGATCCGCACCACCATGCAGTCCGCGCGGATCTCGGCGCCGTGCTCGAGCGCGTCGGGGACGTGCGTGACGAGCGGGCTCGCCTTCGCGTTCACCTTGCAGCCCTGCAGGCAGAAGCCGCGGTAGATGCAGTGCGGGCGGTTGCCGAAGACGCCGTTCGCGATCCCGACCGGCCCCACGCGCATCTCGATCCCGTGCTGGATGGCGCCGTGCCAGGCCCGTTCGGCCGCCCCGCAGACCGGATGCGGCGAGTGGGGGTAGCTGTGTGGGTCGCCCCACGGCCAGTCCTGCCCCGCCACCGGCAGCTCGCGCTCGACCCGGGCGTAGTGCTCTCGCAGGTCGCGGTAGGTGATCGGCCAGTCGGTCCCCACGCCGTCGCGCGTCTGCGTCTCGAAGTCCGACGGATGGAACCGGGGCGTGTATCCGGCGTAGTGCACCATCGAGCCGCCCACGCCGTGGCCCGAGTTGTTCTTGCCCATCTGGACGGGGTCCTTCCCGCCCACGATGCGCACGTCGTTCCAGTAGATGTGGGCGGAGCCGGCCTCGTCGGAGACCCAGTCCGCCTCCGGATCCCAGAACGGCCCCCGCTCGAGCACGCACACCCGCCATCCGGCCCGGGCCAGCCGCTGGGCGAGCACGCCGCCGCCGGCGCCGCAGCCGATGACGAGCATGTCGACCTCGTCGTCGTGCGCGAAGCGGCGCATCCGGTCGCGGCCCGGGATGTCGCGCCGCGTGGGATGCAGCAGCCGGGCGGAGTCGTTGTCGCGCGGGAGCACCGACCCCTTGAGGAGGTCCTTCATCACTCGAGCCCCTTTCGCTTCACGTCCGGCACCGGGTCGGGGTGGATCGCCTCCTCCCCCTCCCACGCCTCGCTCATCCCGATCCCCAGGCGCGCGTAGCCGCGCGGGTAGGCGGGCCCGCCGAAGCCGATCTCGTTCCAGGCCCACGGATGTGCGTAGAACGCGGTCAGGGCGTCGCGCGTGACGACGCTCCATGCGCGGGAGACGTCGAGCTCGGCCCAGACGCCGCCCTCCAGGTCGCCGGAGGAGAACGCGTCCAGGATCCGCTCGCGGCCGTCGGAGTCGATGTCGGCATAGGCGCCGGCCTCACCGCCGGCCGCCTCGTCGAGGCCGCGGGCGACGAGCCGCCAGGTCTCGGCGTCGGGGGGCATGTCGGCGTAGCGGTACCCCTCCGTCTTGCCGGCGGCGTGCTTGGCGTCGACGAACGCGAGCACGGGAATCCGCGGCTCCGAGTGCTGGGCCAGCAGGTCGTCGCAGAAGGCCCCGAGCGTCGCGGCCTCCGCCGCGGTGAAGAACTCCCGTTCGGGCACGTCGTCGACCCGGGCGAGCACGACGGCCCGGGTCGGCTCGTCCCAGGCGCCGGCCTGCTCGAGCACGTCGTAGTCCGGGTAGCGCCCGTGCATCTGCGGCGTCTTGCCCCGCCGCTGCCGCGGCAGGTCGTACGGATCGGCCTGGTCCTGGCCGCCCCGCCGCTTGGGGAGATGGTGCGCCTTGGTGAAGTCGTGCGTCATCGCGTCTCAGCGCTCGCGTGCCATCAGGGGCGCCAGCAGCCCGAAGCCACCGATCAGGAGCAGCGCGCCCGGGGCCAGCAGCGGCGGGCCCATGACGAGGTTGTAGGTCGCGTTGCGGAGGCCGCCCGGCTTGCGGTGCACCCCGCGCAGATGGGTGATGACGCCCACGAGGCCGTCGGCGGCGTACAGAGCGGACACCGCCGGCAGGACGGTACGGGCGGCCCGCTCCGAATAGATGGCCGCCACGCCCGCAGCCGTGAGCGGCGGCGTCAGCACGATCGGCGTCCACATCCACTTGTCGCCGAACGAGGCCTTGTAGTGCTCGAGGTAGATCTCGAACGCCATCGGCGGCGCGCTCAGCGCGGCCGCCGCGGCGAGCGTCTTCTGCATACGGCCGGCGCGCAGGTTCCGAAGGATCGACATGGGCTCCTCCCTAGATGGTTGACTCCGATTCCCCGCGCGCCTGGACGCACAACTGCGGCGGGGGTTCGGTGGGTGGTGGGGCTGGGGCTGCGAACATCACGGGAATCGGAATCAACCATCTAGTTGGCGTAGCGCTCGGCGTCGGCGCGGCGCAGCTCCAGGCCGTTGCCGGGGCGGGACAGGTCGGGGTGAAGGGCGCCGTCGACCGGCTCGGGGACGCCGTCGAACATGCGGGCCTCGAACCGGACGTGGTCGTGGAAGTACTCCAGGTGGCGCAGCGCCGGGACGGCGCAGCAGGGGTGCAGATGGATCGCCGGCCCGCAGTGCCCGGAGAGCTCGAGCGAGCGCGCCTGGCAGAGCGCGCCGACACGCAGGAATCCGGTGATGCCCTCGCACCGCGTGACGTCGGCCTGGAGGCAGTCGACGGCGCCGGCGGCGAGCATCGCCTCGAAGTACGGCAGCATGTAGCCGTACTCGCCGGCGGCGACGTCCATCCCCGCAGGGGCGCGGTCGCGCACGAGCCGCAGGCCCTCCAGGTCGTCGGACGACACCGGCTCCTCGAACCAGCTCACACCGTGCTCTGCGACGCGCACGGCGAAGGCGAGCGCACCCTTGCGGGAGAGCGCCCCGTTCGCGTCGACGTAGAGCTCGGTGTCCGGGCCGATCGCGTCGCGGGCGACGCGCACCCGCTCGGGGTCGCGCTCCGGCTCGCGGCCGACCTTCATCTTCACGCGCGGGATGCCCATTGCCGCCCAGCCGCCGAGCTGCTCGGCCAGGCGCTCGTCGGTGTACGAGGTGAAGCCGCCGCTGCCGTAGACCGGGACGGCCGGGCGCACCGGGTCGAGCAGCGTGGCGAGCGGCAGGTCGAGCAGCCGGGCCTTGAGATCCCAGAGCGCGTTGTCGACGGCGGCGATCGCCATGGACGCGACGCCCGGCCGGCCGAGGTTGCGGCAGGCGCGGCCCATCGCCTCCCATGCGGCGCCGACCGCCATGGCGTCGCGGCCGGTGACGACGTCGCGCAGGACGGACTCGATCACCCTCCCCGAGGAGACGTCGCCATACGTGTAGCCGAGGCCCGTCTTGCCGCCCGCGTAGGCCTCGACGAGCACCATCGTCGTCGCCTCCCACTTCGCCGTGCCGTCCGACTCCGGCTGGTCGGTCGGCAGCGTGTAGACCGCCACGTCGATGCCCTCGATCGCGGCCTCGGGCGCGCCCGCACCGCGCGGGCGGGCGCGCCGGACATCCGTCGCCGCCATCAGCGGCCCGGGACGAGGCCGTGCGCCTTCTGCCGCAGCGACTCCGCGATCATGCGGCCGCGGTGCGGATCGCCGTGGATGACCGCCTCGGCGAAGCTCATGGCCTGCTGGAACGTGATGTGCGGCGGCAGCGGCGGCACCTCCGGGTCGGTGCGCACTCCGAGCACGACCGGCCGGTCGGCGGCCAGCGCCTCGTCCCATGCCGGGCCGACGCGCTCGGGGTCGTCCACGTAGATCCCGCGCAGGCCGGCCGTCGCGGCATACCCGGCATAGTCGAACTCCGGCAGGTCCTGCGACGCCTCGAACTTGGGGTCGCCCTCCATGACCCGCTGCTCCCAGGTGACCTGGTTCAGGTCGTTGTTGTGGAGCACCAGGAAGATCAGCCGCTGGTCGGGCCACCGGTGCCGGTAGCGGGCCACCGTCAGCATCTCGTTCATGCCGTTCATCTGGAACGCGCCGTCGCCGACGAGGGCAATGACCGGCCGGTCGGGGTACGCGAACTTGGCCGCGATCGCGTACGGCACGCCGGCGCCCATCGTGGCCAGGTTGCCGCTGAGCGATCCCATCATGCCGCTGCGCACCCGCAGGTCGCGCGCGTACCAGTTGGCGGCCGAGCCGGAGTCCGATGACAGGATGACGTCGTCCGGCAGCCGCTTGGAGAGCTCCCAGAAGACGCGCTGCGGGTTGATCGGGTCGGCGTCGTCCATGGCGCGCTCCTCCATCAGCCGCCACCAGGAGGCGACGTGCTCCTCGATCTCCTCGCGCCAGGCGCGGTCGGTCTTCCGCACGAGCAGCGGCCGCAGGGCCGCGAGGGTCGCGCGAGCGTCGCCGACGAGCTGCGACTCCATCGGGTAGCGGAGCCCGATCATGCGCGCGTCGAGGTCGATCTGCACCCCGCGGGCCTTGCCCTCCTCGGGCAGGAACTCGGAGTACGGGAAGCTGGATCCGACCATCAGCAGCGTGTCGCAGCCGGTCATCATGTCCCAGCTCGGCTCGGTGCCGAGCAGGCCGATCGCGCCGGTCACATGCGGCAGGTCGTCGGGGATGACGGTCTTGCCGAGGAGCGCCTTGGCGATCCCCGCGCCGAGGATGTCGGCGACCGCGAGCACCTCGTCGACGGCGTGGACCGCGCCCGCGCCCACGAGCATCGCGACCTTCTCGCCCTCGTTGAGGATGGCCGCGGCCCCGTGCAGGTCCGGCTCGGACGGCACCACGATCGGCGGCGAGTAGCCGAGGGACGAGTGGATCGTCCCGTGGGCGTGCGGCGGCACCTCCACGGCATCCTCGGAGGCGAGGTCGTTGGGGACGATGATGCAGGTCACCGTGCGCTGGTCGCGTGCGACCCGCACCGCCCGGTCGACGAGGTGGCGCATCTGCACGGGCTCGGTCGCCATCTCCACGAACTCGTGGGCGACGTCCTTGAACAGGGTGGTCAGGTCGACCTCCTGCTGGTAGCTCCCGCCGAGGGCCGAGCGGGCCTGCTGGCCCACGATCGCGACCACCGGCTGGTGATCCAGCTTGGCGTCGTAGAGGCCGTTCAGCAGGTGGATCGCGCCGGGCCCGGAGGTGGCGATGCACACGCCGACCTCGCCGGTGAACTTGGCATGGCCGCACGCCATGAACGCGGCCATCTCCTCGTGGCGGACCTGGATCAGCTCAGGCTGGTTCTCGGCCCGCCGGAACGCGCCCAAGATCGCGTTGATCCCGTCGCCCGGATAGCCGTAGATGCGCGTGATGCCCCATTCGCGGAGGCGTTGGAGCATGAAATCGGCGACGTTCTGGGACACGCAGGATCACCTCTCGGATCTCGCAGTTGCAAATTGGTCCACCCGCCAGAACGGGTCTACCCGACTGCATGCACCGACAAACCGGGAGCGGGCTCGTTTCCCGGCTCGGTCCGGTGGGTACGTCGGGGCGTTCATGCAACACCGGAAGGAGAACCGGATGTTCGACAAGCTCACGACCGCAGAGGAGATCTACAGCTTCAAGCTGGGCGCGGCGCTCACGATGGAGCGCACGACGCTCGAGATGCTCGCCGAGCTCGAGGAGCACGCGCAGCGCGAGGACCTCAAGCGCCTGTTCCGCGAGCATGCGATGGAGACGCGCCAGCACGTCGCCAACATCGAGCGCTCGTTCGAGCTCCTCGGCGAAGAGGTGGACGACTCCCCGTGCCCGGCGATCCAGGGCCTCCAGAAGGAAGGCCAGGCGACCGTCAAGAAAACCGATGATCGCGTCGTCGACGCGGTGCTGCTCTCGAGCGCCAACGAGACCGAGCGCCACGAGATCGCCGTCTACGAGACGCTCGTCCTGAACGCCGAGGCCCGCGGCGCCGCGGGCGTCGCCGACCTGCTGCGCCAGAACCTGGCGCAGGAGCAGGCCGCCCTCGAGAAGGTGCAGGCGTTCGCGCAGCGCATCGCCCACGAGGGCGTCGCGGTCAGCGCCTGACCGCCTGCGCGGAGGGCCAGGCCCCGACATGGGGCCTGGCCCTCGCGCGTGTATCGCTACAGGGTGCGGGACGACCAGAGCACCGCCGCCAGCACGACGCTCACGACGGAGATGGCGAGCCCGACGATCCAGTACGCGACGTCCTGCGTTCCCAGGATCGCGGCCACCGCGACGCAGATCCCCACGATCCCGCACGTGGCGACCACCCGCACGAACGCGGACTCGATCCAGGGCCGCGGATGCGAACGCCGGTCGAGGAAGGGGACGGCGGGCGGGTCGAGGTCGCGGGCTGGGGGGTCGAGGTCGCGGGCTGCGGGGTCGTCATCGGTCATCGTCAGCCTCGTGGCGGCGCCTGGATCAGCTCGCTGGCCGGCTCGCCGCGCCGGAGCTCGCGGCTGCGCTCCGCCTCGGCGTTGATCTCGGCTCCGAGCAGCAGCGCGAGGGCGGACAGCCAGAGCCAGGTCAGCATCACGATCACCGCGGACAGGCTGCCCCACGTCTTGTTGTACGACGCGAACTGGCTCGTGTAGAGGGCGAACAGCGCCGAGGCGATGAGCCATACGACCACGGCGAAGACCGCTCCGGGGGAGATGAACTGCCACTTCGGCGTCGAGACGTTGGGCGCGAGGAAGAGCACAATTGCAAAGGCGGTCAGGAGGCCCACGATCAGGATCGGCCACTGGCCGATCCACCAGGCCCAGGTGACGACGGTCTTGTTGCCGATCGCCGAGCCGACCCAGTCGGTCATGTGCGGGCCGAGCACCAGCAGGCAGAACACGAGCGCGAACGCGAACACGCTCGAGATGATCATCGCCACGGCGATCAGGCGCTTCTTCGCGAAATTCCGGGTCTCGTCGCGCTGGTAGGCCATGTTCGTCGCCCACATGACGGTCTGCATTGCCCCGGAGAGCGACCACAGCGCCAGGACGAGCCCGATCACGATCATCGCGACCCCGCCGCTGTGGGCCTGGGTCGTGCGGGTGAGGCTCGAGCCGAGCAGCGAGACGGCGCTCTTCGGCATCACCGACGAGAGGTGGGTCATGATCGTCTGCACCGCGCTCGGGCCGGCCAGCAGGCTGAACCCGCCGAGGGCGACGAGCAGCGCCGACGGGATGGCCAGGAACGCGTTGTAGGCGACGGCGGACGCGAGGTTGGTGACGTTGTCGGCAAGCGCCGACTTGACCCCGCGGACGATGACCGCGAGGTAGTCGCGCTTCGAGAGGTCGGTCAGGCCGGGATCGGAGAGTTGCGGCTCGCGCAGCTCGGGCTGCGGCGTGGGGCCCTCGCCGGCGGCGACCACGTCGTCGCGCGCCTGCTCGCGGTCGTCCGTGCGGGGCTCGTTCTCGTGGGCGGCGCGTCGCATCTCAGCCCCCCATGCGCGCGCTGGCCTGCTCCTTGGCCGTGCGCACCTTCGTCGCCACGCGCTCCTTCAGCCGCTTCGGGGCGTTGAGCTTGTAGACCAGCGCCTCCACGGTCTCGGCCACCCGCTCGCGCGCCGCCTCCGCGTCGCGGCGGGCCTCGATCATGTCCTTCGCCACGAGAACTCCTCCCCGCGCCGTCCCAACTGCCTGACCGGCGTCGGGTACCCGCGGTTGTCATGGCTGAAACTGCGGGCCGGCGCTCGTGGCGGCGAATCGGCGGAGCAGTGGGCCGTGCAGGGATCGAACCTGCGACCTTGGGATTAAAAGTCCCCTGCTCTACCAGCTGAGCTAACGGCCCCGAGGGGCGCCAAGTCTACGTGCTAGCGTCCGCGCCGATGCTGCGGATTGGGCACCGGGGAGCCG
>JAICJC010000115.1 GCA_025928655.1 Thermoleophilia bacterium
CGCCGACGCCCACCAGAAACCCGCGCCTGCCGACGACGCGGCCCCAGCGCTCGTCCAGCTCGGCGGCCGCCGGCACGCCCTCGCGCCTCGTGCTCGTGTCCATGTGCCCTCCCTCTCCGTGGGTTGGTCTGCCCGCGACCCGATTTACGGACGCGGCGGGAGGGTGGTTTCGGACCGTGTGAGTGGCGTCACACGCCCCGGCCGCGCGCGTCAGCGCGGGCCGTGGTGATCGGCGATGTACTTCTCGCCCTCGTCGCAGAACAGGGTGACGATCGTCCCGAGGTCGGGCCGGCGGTCGCGGAGGAGCTTCGCGGCGAGCATGTGCGCGCCGGAGCTGGGGCCGACGAAGATGCCGTGGTCGTGCGCGAGCCGCCGCATCTCGGCCAGGGCGTCGTCGCTCGACACGCTCACGAACTCGGAGATCTCCGACCGGTGGCGGCCGATGATCCCGGGCACGAACCCGTCGGAGATGCCCTCGATCGCGTGCATGGCGATCTCGCCGCAGCAGATGGTGCGCGACTCGCCCGGCTCGAGGCCGACGACGAGCACCTCGGGGTTCACGGCCCGGAAGGCCTGCCCCACGCCGATCAGGGTGCCCCCGGTGCCGACCCCGACCACGAGCGCGTCCGGCTGCTCCGGCAGCTGGGCCAGGATCTCGGCCCCGAGCCACTCGCGGTTCTCCGTCACGTTCCACTCCGAGTCGAACTGGCCGGGGTGGAAGTAGCCCGGCCGCTCGCCCAGGATGCGGGCGTGCTCGAGGGCGGCGGTGACGTGGAAGTCGCCGATCAGGAGCACGTCGGCGCCGTGCGCGCGCGAGATGGCGACCCGCTCCGGGCTCATCCCCTCCGGCATGACGACGAGCATGCGATAGCCCTTGGCCGCCGCGACCATGCTCATGGCGTTGCCCGTGTTCCCGCTCGAGGCCTCGACGATGGTGTCGCCGGGGCTGATGCGGCCCTCGCGCTCCGCCCGCTCGATCATGTAGCGGGCCAGGCGCGCCTTCACCGAGCCGGACGGGTTCAGGTACTCGAGCTTGGCGTAGACGCCCTCGATCGCGAGCAGGGGCGTGCCGCCGATCGCCTCGACGACGGAGGTCGAGAGCGGCGGCGCCGCCCGGTGCGGGCTCGTATCGATGCTCACGCGGCCACCGTACCAGTCATTCTCCCACCGCGGCCGCCCACCTGCGAGACTCCCACGTCGTGCCGGAGCAGACGGGGACCTTCACGGGCCGGCGGGCCATCGTCACCGGCGGCCTCTCCGGGATCGGCGCTGCCACCGGAGCGCTGCTCGCGTCCCGCGGGGCGGCGGTCGCCGTGCTCGACCGCGGCAATGGGGCGGATGTGACGGTGGACGTGCGCGACGCCGAAGCGGTCGACGCGGCCGTCGCCGCGGCGGCGGAGCGGCTGGGCGGGCCGGCGGACGTCCTGGTCGCGAGCGCGGGGATCTACCGCATCGCGCCGTTCCTCGACCTGGAGCCGGCCGCGTGGGACGACGTGCTGGGGACGAACCTGCGCGGCGTCTACCTCACCGGCAGGGCGTTCGCGCGGGCGCTCGTCGGCGCCGGCCGGCCCGGGACGATCGTCAACCTGGCCTCGACGGCCGCGCTCGTCGGCGACGCGGACGAGCCCGGCGCCCACTACAACGCGTCCAAGGCCGGCGTCGTCTCGCTCACGCGCCAGATGGCGATCGAGCTCGCGCCGCACGGGATCCGGGTGAACTGCGTCTGCCCGGGCGTGATCGACACGCCGATGCTGCGGCTGATGGACGACCCCGCCGCCGGCGAGCGCTACCTGCGCGAGTCCGTGCCGCTGCGGCGGCTGGGGAGCGCGAACGAGGTGGCCGCGGCCATCGCGTTCCTGGCCTCCGACGCGGCGGCGTACATCACCGGGGTCGCGCTTCCCATCGACGGCGGCTCGACGCTGCTCTAGATGACCGATCATCTAGGCTCTCCCCCGAGATGGAATTCGGGTTCGGCCTCATCGCCTGCCAGCGCTTCCCCGGCGACCCCCGCTCGGACGTCGAGCTCTACCGCGACGCGGTCGAGGTGGCGGTGCTCGCCGAGGAGCTCGGGTTCGACTCCGTGTGGACGTCGGAGCACCACTTCGTCGACGACGGCTACATGCCGTCGCTGCTCCCGGTCTGCGCGGCGATCGCGGCCCGCACGACGCGGGTGCGCATCGGGACGGCGCTCCTGCTCGCGCCGCTCCACGACCCCGTGCGGCTGGCCGAGGATGCGGCCGTCGTCGACCTCCTGAGCGCCGGTAGGCTGACGCTCGGCCTCGGGCTGGGCTGGCGTCAGGAGGAGTTCGACGGGCTCGGGGTCCCGATCCGGTCGCGGCGGCGCCGGCTCGAGGACGCGATCGCGATCCTCCGCCAGGCCTGGAGCGGCGACCTCGTGACGGGCACGGCGAGCGCGCCGTATCCCGGGATCGCGGTCACGCCGAAGCCGGCGCGGCCGGGCGGGCCGCCGATCTGGATCGGCGCCTTCGCCGAGCCGGCCGTGCGCCGGGCGGGGCGGCTGGCCGACGGCTTCATGGGCGGCGAGGTGACGCCCGACTCGCTCGCCGAGCAGGTGGGCTGGGCGACGGAGGAGCTCGAGCGGGCGGGCCGCGACCCTGACCGGTTCGAGTGGAGCATCTACCTGCCCACCTTCCCCTGGCACGGGGACGACGCCTGGGAGCGGGTGCGCGACCACCACTGGTACGTGGACTGGAAGTACGCCGACATGGAGGACGCCAGCGGCCGGGCCGGCCCGCCCCCGCCTGCGCCGCCCATCCCCGCCGATCGGGAGGCGGCCCTGCGCGACGCGATCCTGGTGGGACGCCCGCAGGAGGTCGCCGAGCGAATCGCGGCGCTGAACGACGCCGCCGGCGGCCGCCTGCACTACATCGCCCGGCTCGACTGGCCGGGGATGGACCCGGCCGTCCGCAACGAGTCGATGCGAATCTTCGCCGGCGAGGTCGTGCCGCTCCTGCGGTAGGCCTGCCCTAGAACCTGAACGCCGCCCGCATCCCGGAGATGGTGGGGTCGGCGGCGTGGCCCAGGAAGCGCCGCAGGCCGAGCAGCCGTTCCGTCGTCTGGAGCAGCGAGTAATGGCTGAAGAGCCGGCTGCTGCGCGTGCCGGGCGCGACGTACCGGGACATGACGAACGTCGGCAGGTGGCAGCTCTGATCCTCCAGATGGACGAGCGCCAGGCAGTTCTCGCCGACCTGGTCGGGACGCTGGCCGTTCGAGCCCTCGTCCCAGGTGATGAAGATGACGGTCCGGCCGCGTTGGTACCCCGGCGTGTGCACGATCTGCGGGATCACCTTGCTCAGCCACCGGTCGCCCGCCCGGACCGCGCCCGTGCCGCGGGTGCAGCTGGCGTGCATGTTGTGGCACTGATCCGGCGTGATGAACGCGTAGGTGGGCAGGTGATGCGCGGCCACGTCTTGCTGGAAGCGCCCCCACCCGACGTCCCATGAGCGGCACCCGACCCGGATCGAGGCGTAGGCGATCCCGGGGTTGTGCCCCGCCTTGTACGGGGCGGCCGACCGGCGATCGCAGCGGTGCGGCATGGCCTCCTCGTAGACCCGCCAGGACCCGCCGGCGCGGTGCACCTGGCGGAAGATGTTCGGGGCGTCGGTGTAGCCGAGCGGCGTGCGGATGCCGCCGGTGACCGCCATGTAGTTCGGGTGACTGGGATGGGTGACGCCACGGTAGTTCGTCGCCAGCCCGCACTCCGCCGCGATCCGGTTGAGATACGGCGCCGACGCCCGGCCGATGATGTCGCGATAGCTCTTGTTCTCGTCCATGATCACCACGACATGGCGGTAGGTCGCCGGCGCCCGGCCGTTGTGCCCCCCGCAGAGCACCTCCGACGCGGACGCCGCCGCGGGCGCCCGCGCGCTCGTCGTCACGCAGACGGCGGCGATCGTCATCGCCATCGCAACTCCGAGTCCCCGACGTCCGAACGGCGCACGTCGCATCCGAATACCTCCAGGTCGGCTGCCCCATGGTTGGCCACGCGTCCCGACCCCAACCTAGCGGCGGGCGCGGCGCCGGCGAACGACCCTTTCGGACCCCTAACAATTCCCGGTCTCGAAGCAGGCGGCGGCGGCCGGGAGGCACCCCCCCGACGCGGCAACCCTCGCAATTGGCGGACGCGGCCAACGCCAATGGCGCCGTGGTCGCGTGTACCGCCGGCGCCGCCGTTCGCGGCTATCCCGGGGCCGGCTCCGCCTCGTCCGCGTCCTCGGCCACCCACCCGCGCACCCGGCGGTCGATGCGGCCGAACAGCCCCACGATCCCGCCGGGCACGAACACGACGATGACGAGCAGGGTCGCGCCGAGGACGGTCAGCTGCCAGCCCGGGTAGTTGATGAGCTTGGTCTGGATCACCGTCAGGAGGGCCGTCCCGATCAGCGGGCCCGAGACGGTGCCGAGCCCCCCGATCACGAGCATGGTGACGTCGAGCGACATCGGCGTGAGGCCCATCTGGCTCGTCGTGAACGACTGCTCGAACGAGAGGTACAGACCGCCCGCGATCCCGGCCAGGAAGCCCGAGAGCCCGAAGGCGGCCACCCGGGCGGCGCGCGGGTTGACGCCGCGAGCGGCCGTGTAGGCGGGCGCGTCGCGCACCGACCGCAGCGCGATCCCAAGGTGCGACTGGCGCAGCCACGCGACGGCGAAGCACGACGCGATGATCACCCCGGCGCACACCCAGTAGTACGCCCGCAGGTAGGCGGTCTGGCCCAGGTCGGGGAACAGCCCCGGCACCTCGGGGAACCCGAACGAGCCCCCGGTGAGGCCGTGCGGGTTGTTGACGGCGACGTACTGGATCACCTGCGCGAACGAGAACGTGAGCAGCGACGTGTAGATCCCGAACAGCCGCAGCGTCGGGAAGGCGAGCAGCACCGAGACGACGCCGGAGAACAGGCCGCCGAAGAGGATCGCGAGCGGCACAGGAACGCCCGAGTGGTGCAGCATCAGCCAGCCGGAGCTGTACGCCCCGAGCGCGTAGATCGCGAGCTGGCCGAAGTTCCAGACACCCGCCATCCCGAGCACGAAGTTCCACGAGATGTTCAGGATGAGGACGATCTCGCCCGTGACGATGATCGTCATGTAGTACGGGTCGTGGTAGACGAGCGGGAAGACCGCGGCGAGGGCGACGGCGACCGCGATCATGGCCCAGCGACCCGGCGTGACCGCTCCGAACGTCCCGGTCACAGCCGCGCCTCCGACGGGCTGCCCTTGAGGCCGTACGGGCGGAAGACGAGGATGGCGAGGATCGCGCCGTAGAGGATGGGCAGCGTCCAGGTGGTGCCGATCTCGACCTCGCAGAACGACTGCGTCATCCCGACGAGGTAGGCCGCGTAGAGGGTCCCCGTCAGGCTGCCGAGGCCGCCCAGCACGACCACGATGAGGGCGAACAGCAGCGGCAGGTCGCCCGCCGTCGGCGAGGCGAAATAGAGCGCGCCGAGGAAGACGCCGCCGACGCCCGCGAGCGCCGAGGCGAGCCCCATGGTGAGCGGGTAGAGCCGCGTCACCGGCACGGCCAGGGAGCGGGCCGCGTCGAGGTCCTGCGCCACGGCCCGCACCGCCAGCCCCCAGCGGGTGCGGGCCAGGAACAGCCCCAGGCCGATCATCAGCACGACCGAGATGACGGCCATCGTCAGCTCGTGATAGCTGATCGAGACGCCGTGGTAGAGCTTGAGGTTGCCGCTGACGATCGTCGGCACGTTCTGCTGGAAGGGGCCGAAGTGCTGCAGGGCGACGTTGGTCAGGAAGATGGCGACGGCGAACGTGGTGATGAACGTGACCAGCTCGAAGTCGACCTCGTTGCGGCGCGCGATCAGCGGCTGCACCGATACGAGCTCGGTCGCCGTCCCGAGCGCGAACGTGAACACGAACGCGGCCACGAGGGCGAGGACAGCGTTCACGCCGTGGGTGGCGAGCGCCCACCAGCCGACGTAGCCGCCGACCATCACCATCGAGCCCTGCGACATGTCCAGGATCCGCAGCGTGCCGTAGATCAGCGTCATCCCGATGGCGACCAGCCCGTAGATCGACCCGTAGACGACGCCGTTTGCGAGGATGGCGACGGCATCGGTCACGAGGGCACCTCCGCAATCGATCCCAGGTACGTCTCGACCACCGTGCGGTCGGCCGCCAGCTCGGCGTAGGGGCCGCTGCGCACGATCCGGCCCGCCTCCAGGATGTGGACGACGTCGGCGACGCCGCCGACGTGGGTGAAGTTCTCCTCGATCAGGACGACCGCCGACGACGCCTCGCTGCGCAGGCGCCGGATGACGGCGTAGACGGCATCGATCGCGACGGGCGCGAGCCCGAGCGACGGCTCGTCGATCAGGAGCAGGCGGCCGGGACGCATCATCCCCCGCCCGAGGCCGACCAGGCGCCGCTCGCCGCCCGAGAGCGTGCGGGCCTTGTGGGCCTTGCGCTCCTCGACGGCCGGAAGCTCCGAGTAGACGCGCTTGAGCGCCGCCCGGCGGCCGCGCCACGACCCGCCCGGGAACGCGCCCATGAGCAGGTTCTCCTCGACCGTCATCTCGACGAAAAGTCCGTCGCCCTGCATGACGTGGACGATGCCCTTGCGGGCGATCGCCTCCGCCGCCAGCCCGTCGATCCGCTCGCCGGCCAGCTCGACCTCGCCCCGGAACGGCTTGATCAGGCCCGACACGGCCCGCAGGAGCGTCGTCTTGCCGTGCCCGTTGGGGCCGATCACCACGGCCGTTGCGCCGTCGCCGACCTCGAGGTCGAGGCCGTCGATCACGACCGAGCGGTCGTAGCCGGCCACGAGGCCGCGCACGGCGAGCGCCGCCGTCACGCCGACCCGCCCCCGCCGGCGCCGAGGTAGACCTCGACCACCCGCGCGTCGCGCAGCATCTCGGCCGGCGTCCCGACGAAGATCTCGGCGCCGTGGTGCATGACGAGGACGCGGTCGGCCAGCGCGACGAGCGCCCGCATGACGTGCTCGATGCACACGATCGCCACGCCGGAGTCACGGATGCGGCCGATCAGCCCCATCGTCTCGTCGATCTCCCCCAGGCTCAGGCCCCCGAACGGCTCGTCGAGCAGCAGCACCAGCGGGTCGGTCGCGAGGGCCGTCGCGATCATGAGCCGCTTGCGGTCGTAGATCGGGAGCAGCGCCGCCGGCACCCCCGCCTTGCCCTCGAGGCCGACCCGCTCGAGCGCCGCCCGGCCGGCGGCGATGTCGTCCGGCCGCGACCGCCGCCCCGACCGGCCGCGGCGGAAGCTGGCCGCGAGATAGGCGTTCTCGAGCACGGTCAGCGTGTCGGCGGCCACCGGATGCTGGAACGTGCGGGCGAGACCGAGCCGGCACCGGTGGTGGATCTTCGTCCCCCGGACCGGCTCGCCGGCGAGCAGGATCTCGCCGTCCGTCGCGATCGTATGCCCGGTGATGGTGTCGAAGAGCGTCGTCTTGCCGGCGCCGTTCGGCCCGGCGATGCCGAGCACCTCGCCCGGCGCGACCGAGAAGGACACGCCGGCGACGGCCTGCAGCCCGCCGTAGAGCTTGGTGATGCCGCGGGCCTCGAGCACCCTGGCCGGGGCGGCGGCCGGAGCCGGTGCTGGTTCGCTCACTGAAGCCACGGTGGAAGCTGGAACTTGCCTGTCGTGTAGGGCTCGGGCGAGATGGCCACCTGCTTGCCGTTCTGGATCTGGAAGGTCAGGTGCGGCATCCCGATCGACGGGTCGGGCGTGTCGTCAGGGTACGGGATGCAGGTGAGCCCCGTGTGGTTGAACGAGTACGCGCCGCACACGCCGCGGTACGGCGTCGCCTTGATGTAGGCGTTGATCTTGTCGAAGTTGTACGGGTCGCCCGCGAACCCGGCCGCCTGCGCCCAGATCTTCATCAGGTCGTACTGGTCGCCGGCGTTCGAGAAGCCCGCCGACGCGCCGTACTTGGAGGTGAACTTCTCGTTGAACGGGTCCGCGATCGGGTCGTTCTGGAGGATGCCGACGACCGTCGACCAGATGACGCCGTTCGCCGCCGACCCTGCCAGCTGGAGGTACTGGGGGATCGAGGGCGCGTACTGCTGGTAGACGATCGACTGGGTCGGGTTCTGCGCGAACTGCTTGATGAACGCCGCCTCGTCGCCGGCCGCGTAGTCGGAGAAGACGATCACGTCCGGGTTGGCGTCGCGGATCTTCACGAGCACGCCGCCCCAGTTCGCCTGCGGGACCGTGAACTGGTCGAAGCCGACCACCTTCCAGCCGAGCTTCGTGATCGACGACTGGTAGCTCTTGGCGATGTTCAGGCTGTAGGGGTCGTTGGACGAGACGATGTAGGTCGTCTTGTTGCGGGGCGTCCACGTCTTGGCGTCCATCAGCGACCCGAGCACGCTCACGATGCCGGCGCCGTAGGAGAGCTCGCTGGGGTCGCCCTCGAAGATATTCGTCGCGTTGTGCTGGGCCACCCAGTCGACGTTGCCGTGCCACGTGTTCACGTGGAAGGTGGGCACCTTCTTCGCGGCGACGATCGGGAACTCGACCGAGGTGTACGAGCAGAACGGCATGAAGACGGCCGCGACGTTCTGCGAGACGAGGTTCTGCAGCACCGTCTTCATCACGTCCGGCGACTGGTCCTTCGAGTCCAGCTTCACCAGCTCGAGCTGGTAGCCGGCGACGCCGCCGCCCTCGTTCAGCTCGTCGATCGCGAGCTCCTGGCCGCGGATCATCTGCTGGCCGTCCCCGGCGTACGGGCCGGTGATCGGGCTGGCGGAGCCGATCTTCAGCGTGCCCTTCTTCTTCCCGCCCCCGCCGCCCGACGACCCGGAAGACGACGAGCCGGACGAGTTGCCGACGCCGTACCCGATCCCGCCGCCGATCACGAGCCCCGCGGCGCCCGCGCCGGCGGTCCCCTGCAGGAAGCTCTTGCGGCTCATCCCCCGGCGGCCGCCGGATGGTGCTTCGCTCATGATTCCTCCCTTGGTGTCAGTTCACGTGCTCCGGCGCCGTCCGCTGACGGGCCGAACCCCCCGCCGCCCGCGCCGAGAAGCGACAGCACATCGCCGCGGCGCAGGTGGATGTAGCCCTTGCCCGGGAGCGTCTCGGCACGCTCCGACCCGGCCCGGCGCACCCACACCCCCCCGGGGCTGCCCGCCCCGCCCCCCTCGCGACCCCGGGCGGCGAACTCGGCCGTGGTCTGCTCGACGTAGTACATGCCGTCCGAGGCGTCCGCGAGCAGGCGGTAGTCGCGCCGCAGGCCGAGCCCGCCGCGGGCGGCGCCGGGCCCGCCCGAGCCCTCGACGAGCTCCGTGCGCTCGATCCGCCACGGGTACTCGAGCTCGGCGATCTCGGCCGGCAGGATGGCGCAGTTGGAGCAGTAGGGGTCGATCCCGTCGTCGCCCGGGATCCCCCGCCGCGCCCCGCCGCCGCCGCCCAGGATGTCGGCGAGCAGGGTGAGCCTGCCCGACCGGGGGTCGACGGCCTGGAAGACGAGCGCGGGGAACGACACGTGGCTGGCCGCCACCGTCCGCTCCGGGAGCAGATCGCCGAGCGCCTCCACCAGCACGTCGGTCAGGCGCTGGACGGCCAGGTGGCGGGCGCTCAGCGCCGCGGGGAACCGGGGGTTGAAGAAGCTGCCCTCGGGCGCGATCACGCGCACCCGGCTCGTCAGGCCGGCGTTCTGCGGCACGTCGGGCCCCAGGAACGCGCGCACGGCGAAGAACGTGCCGGCGTGGGCGCTCGAGATCGGCACGTTCATGCCCGAGTCGACCTGCTCGCTCGACCCCGACAGGTCGACGACGAGCACGCCGTCTTCGACCTGCGCCCGCACCGAGACCCGCATCGGCGGCGTGCCCTCGAACCCGGCGTCGTCCAGGAACCCCTCCGCCTCGACCGCCCGCGCCGGCCACGACCGTAACGCCGCCTCGGCCCGGCGCGCCGTGGTCTCGAGCAGCGACTCCATCCCCGCGAGCACCGTGGCTGCGCCGTGGGCCTCGAAGAGCTCCACCACCCGGGCGGTGCCGCGCTTGCAGGCGGCCAGCTGGGCGTCCAGGTCGCCGAGCGTCGAGGCCGGGTCGCGCACGTTGGCGGCGATCAGGTCGTACAGCGCGCGCACGCGCCGGTCGGCCTCGACCAGCTTGAGCGCCGGGAAGATCAGGCCCTCCTGGAAGAGCTCGGTGCACTGGGCGCTCTCCGTGCCGGGGAAGCGGCCGCCGATGTCGATGTGGTGCGCGATCGACCCCGCCCAGGCGACGACCGCGCCCTCGTGGTGCAGGGGCGTGAACACCTGCAGGTCGGGCGTGTGCGTGCCGCCCATGTAGGGGTGGTTGGTGAGGAACGCGTCGCCGGGAGCGACGTCGGTCCCCCACTTCTCGAGCACCGACTCGAGCGCGAACTGCATGAGGCCGAGCTGGGCCGGGATCTGCTCGGAGTTCGCGACCATGCGCCCGTCTCCGGTGAAGAGGCCGCAGTTGAAGTCGAGCATCTCGCGGATGATCGGCGAGTACGAGGAGCGGTACTCGACCACCGCCATCTCCTCGGCGATGTGGTGGAACGCGCTCGCCAGGATCTCCTGCGTGACCGGGTCGAGCTCGGCCATCATGCCGACTCCCCCTCGCGCGCCAGGACGAGCGTCCCGGCGGCGCCGGTCCGCCCCGACCAGCCGGCGGGCACGACGACGGTCGTGTCCTCCTGCTCGACGACCGTCTCGGGCCCGAGGGCGTCGCCGGGCGCGAGCGAGTCGCGCGCGACGGTGCGCCACGACGCCCACCCGCCGGCCCAGACGCGCCGGGTGCCGGCCGCCGCGGCGACCGGGTCGCGCTCGCCGGCCGCCCAGTCGATGGCGGGGATGCGGGCGAGCGCGCGCAGGCGCAGCGTCACGATCTCGGTCTCGGTGACCGTGGGCGTGTAGTCGTAGAGCAGCCGGTGCTGCTCGGCGAAGGCGCGCTCCGCCGCGGCGATGGTCGCGGCCGTCGCCGGGCGCGCGGCCAGGGGCACGGTCAGGTTGTACGCCTGGCCGCGGTAGCGCATGTCGAGCTCGAAGGCGAGGTCGAAGCCGCGGGTCGCGTCGGCGGAGGGCTCGAGCAGCGCCCGGGCCTCGGACTCGAGCCGCTCGAGCTCGGCGTCGAGCCGCTCGGGGCTGATCTGCGCCGTCGGCGCCAGCCAGCTGCGGCGAAGATCGTGGCGGATGTCGGTGGCGAGCAGGCCGAGGGCGGCCGCCACGCCCGGGTGGCGGGGCACGACGACGCGGGGGATGCCCAGCTCGTCGGCGAGGGCGCAGGCGTGCATCGGCCCGGCGCCGCCGATGGCGACGAGCGCGAACCGGCGCGGGTCGTGCCCGCGGGCGATCGACATCACCCGCAGCGCGTTCGCCATCTGGGCGTTCGCGATCCGCAGGATGGCCGCGGCGGCCGGCTCGGCGGCCAGCCCCAGCGGCCCGCCGACCGCCCGCTCCACCGCCCTCACGGCCAGATCGCGCTGCAGCGGCACCCGCCCGGCCAGCTGCGTGTCGGCGGCCAGCGTGCCGAGCACGACGTGGGCGTCGGTCACGGTCGCGTCCTCACCGCCGCGGCCGTACGCGGCCGGGCCGGGGACGGCGCCGGCGCTCTCCGGGCCGACCCGCAGCGACCCGAACTCGTCGACCCGCGCGATCGAGCCGCCTCCAGCGCCGATGCAGAGCACGTCGATCTGGGGCAGGTTGATCGGCATCCCGGCCGCCTCCCCGGAGAAGCGCAGCTGCGGCAGGCCGCCCAGCACGAGGCCGATGTCGGCCGTCGTCCCGCCCATGTCGAAGGTGAGCACGTCGGCCTCGCCCACCAGGTCGGCGAGCCGGGCGCCGCCGATCACGCCCGCGGCCGGCCCGGATGCGGCCAGCCCGATCGGAAGCTCGCGGGCGCGGCCGGCCGAGGCCACCCCGCCGTTCGTCTGCATCAGGTGCAGCGGCACGCGCACACCCTCGCCCTGCACCTCGTCGCCGACGGCGGCCAGGTACTCGCCCAGGAGCGGCAGGAGCGAGGCGTTCATCGCCGTCGTCGACGCGCGCACGTACTCGCGGTACTCCGGGACGACCCGGCAGCTGAGCGAGACCGCGACGCCGGGCAGCTCCTCGGCCAGGATCTCGCCCACCCGGTCCTCGTGCGCGGGGTTGAGGAACGAGAAGAGCAGCATCACGGCCACCGCCGCCACCCCCTCCTCGCCGAGCCGGCGGGCGGCGGCGCGCACGCCGGCCTCGTCGAGCGGCTCGACCTCCTCGCCCGACGCCCCGATCCGGCCCTTCACCGGCAGGCACAGCTCGCGGGGGACGATCGGCTCCGGATCGGGCGTCCACAGGTCGTAGACGTGCCGGCGCATCTGCGTTCCGATCGCGAGCACGTCGCGGAAGCCCTCGTTCGTGATCAGGCCGGTGCGGGCAAGCCGCCGCTGGACGATCGCGTTCGTCGCCACCGTGGAGCCGTGGGCGAGGTAGTCGACGTCGGCGGCGGCGGCGCCGGCCCGCTCGAGCAGGCTGCGCAGGCCGTCCATGAACCCGGCCTCGATCCGCTCGGGCGTCGAGCGCACCTTGGCGATCCGCACGAGGCCGTCGTCGGAGACGATGACGGCGTCGGTGAAGGTCCCTCCCACGTCGATTCCGATCCGCCCCATGCGTGGCGGCGATGCTACGAAGGCGGGGGCCGGCCGCCAATCCGCCAATTGACGTACACGGCGACCGCCGATTGCCCGGTGCGGCGCGACCCACCCGCCGCAGCACGGGCCTCTCAATCGCCGCAGGAATCCACCGGCGTTCGCCGGTTGAACCTCGAAAGCGCGACCACGGTGCCGGGGCCATACGTCGTGGTTGGCACAGGCAGGCATCCGGCGTAGTGAAAGCTCGGCCCGTCCGCATACACCGCGCACGCCCCGTTCGGGTCGTGCACATTCGGATCGATCGGGACGGTGTCGCCCGGCTCGAGGTCGAGCGGGTCGCTCGAGCAGACGCTGATGGAGGCTGCGACGCCCAGATCGTCGCGGACATACAGCGTGGTCGTCGGCGTATAGACGACCGCATAGAGAAACCAGGCGGCTGCGACCGTCACC
>JAICJC010000148.1 GCA_025928655.1 Thermoleophilia bacterium
CTCCCGGCCGTCTTCGTGATCATGACCTTCATGATGTGGAACTGGTGGAGCGTCTACCTCGCCGGCGAGCTGAAGAGCGCGGCGAACCGCAACCGCCAGATGGGGATCATGTTCGGCGCACTGGTCTGGGACGTCGTGTTCCTGATCATCGGCGTCCTGCTGATCTACAAGGTCGCCGGCTACTCCTTCATGGCGGGCGTGAACGCGGCCCCGGCCGACTACACGATCCCGACCGGCCCCTGGTACCACTTCATCGCGTCGCTCGTCAACAACAACGACTTCCTGACCGTCGTGATCGTGGCGTCGTTCGCCTTCTGGAGCCTCCCGGCGATGGTCGGCAACACGTTCATGCCGGTGCGCACCGTGTTCGCATGGGCCTTCGACCGCCTGCTGCCCGAGCGGTTCGCCGAGGTCAACGAGCGCACCCACTCGCCGGTGCCGGCGATCCTGCTCGTGATGGGGATCGTCACGTTGATGCTGCTGTGGAGCGTGGAGAAGACGACCTTCCAGACGTGGCTCGCGCTGGGAGTGCTGGCCGGCGTCGTGTGCGTCTGGATCGTGTGCGTCGCCGCGTTCGTGTTCCCCGACCGGCGGCCCGACCTGTACCAGGCGTCGCCCGCGAACGTGAGCGTCGGCGGTATCCCGCTGCTCAAGATCGTCGCGCCGCTCTCGTTCCTGGCGATGGCGTTCCTGGTCTTCGACACGCTGAAGTACCCGGACCTGGCGCTCTCGGGTGACTCGAGCCACCGCTGGTATGTGCCGGCCTTCATGCTCGCCACGGCGGCCGTCGGGCTCATCGTCTACTACGGCGCCCGCGTCTGGCGGAAGGGCTCCGGCGTGGACGTCGACCTGGTCTACCGGGAGCTGCCGCCCGATTGAACGCTGAATCCGCGCGCCTCCGGGAGTCGTACTGGGTGTAGGGAACGACTCCCGGAGGAGCGCAGATGGCAGATCGCAGATGGGTCGAGATGGGCCGGCGGGAGCTGGCACACCGCAGCGCCGACAGCGTCGAGGTCACGTTGTTGTGGGACCCGGCCGCCGACACGATCTCGGTGCAGGTGATCGAGCGGGACACCGACGCGTGCTTCGAGCTCCCCGTCGCCCGCGACCAGGCGCTGAACGCGTTCAACCACCCGTACGCGTACGCCGCCCTCGCAACGGCCGCCTGACCGGCGGTTCTGGCAGCGTTCGCCGGTTGACACCGGCATGTATTGCAGGATGCTAGGTTTGCGGGACCCTCGGACGACCGGGACCGCGCACGGCGCATGCGAGGGCCCGGCCCGCATCCGGGCGCGCCCCGAGTCGAACAGGAGAGTGGTTTCGTGGCGAACAACCCCCATGACACGCCCGAGGAGGCGGCGTACAGGGCCCAGATGGCGGCGTACTTCGCCGCCCTGATCAATCACGGCGACGCCGGTGACATCCTCCGCAACCTGGAGCGCGCGGTGGAGCGGCTCGCCTTCGTGCGCGCCTGTATCATCCCCTTCACCGTGAACGCCGGCGGCGAGCTGCACCAGGACGCCTACCACCCGATCGAGGTCATCTCGAACGAGCTCAACTACATCGGCTTCCCGCCGCCCGCCGAGGAGGCCGGCGAGGCGGCTGCGTAGCGGCCGGCGCCGCCGGTTGGGCGCGGCGCTCCCCGGGAACCGAGGGGCCATGGAGCTCCGCTCGTTGAACGTGGGCGCCATCGTCCCGGTGTCGGACATGGACGTGTCGCGCGCCTTCTACGAGGAAACGCTCGGGCTCGAGGGCGAGCCCGCGCCGGGCGGATACGTGCTGCGGGCCGGGGGCGAGACCCGGATCTTCCTGCTCGACGTGGCGGCCTACGCCGGCCAGGCCGACTGGCCGCTCGCGTCGTTTCGGACGGACGATCTCGCCGCGACCGTCGACGACCTCGTCGCCCGAGGCGTCCAGCTCGAGATCATGGGCGACGGCGACCCCTACGACACCGACGAGCGCGGCATCGCCGACCTCGGCGCCATGCTGATCGCTTGGTTCCGCGACCCGGACAGGCAGGTCATCTCGATCTTTCAGCTCACCTCTGGCCCCGGCGCCACCTGATCACGTATCCCGGCTCCAGGGCAGCTCGTCCCAGCGATCCGGCCGCTCCACCCGCCATTCGCCGCGGCGCGGCTGGGTCGGGGAGTCCGCCGTGACGCTCGCATCGCGCCGCAGGGCCGGCTCCGAGCGAACGTACACCCGCTCCAGGTCGTCCCTGCGGTTGCCGGTTGCGAGCAGGACGCACGGACGGTCGCCGAGCGCCACGAACGTGTGGGCTGTGCCCGGCGGGCAGTGCACGAAGTCCCAGGGCCGCAGCTCACGTTCCTGATCCTCCACGATTAGGACGCACGCGCCCTGCAGCACGAGGAAGTCCTCCTGCACGGACTCGGCGTGGTACAGCGAGGCGGGCTTGCCGGGCGGGACGACGCGCAGCGTGAACCCGGCGCCGGGCTTGACGTACTCGTCGAGGTCGGGACGGCCCCGCAGCACGAAGTCGTCCGACTCGAAGATGCAGACGCCGCCGAACTCGGGGTTGGAGACCCACGCGGCGTCGCGGGCGTTGACGACGAACCAGCCGGCGCTGACGGGGGCCAGGCCCGATGCCACGGATGCGAGGCGTGCTTCGTCCACCATGAGATCCTCCTTGCGGAATTCGATGCCCGGGGGCAGGCTAGACCTGGCCCGGGTAGAAGCCGTGCCGCGCGAGCGGCTCGACGATCTCGTGCTCCTCGTAGGAGAGGTGGGAGCGCAGAGCGTCGGTGAGGAGGTCGATCGCCGCCTGGATCCCGTCGTAGCTCTGCGGCCGGTTGATGTGGTCGACCAGGGCGCGGTCGACCGCCTGGACGGCGTCGTGGATCGCGAGATGCTCCTCGCGCAGGCGGTCGACGACCGGGCCGAGCGCGGCCTCGCTGCGCACGAGGTGCGGGAAGATGGCGTCGTCCTCGAGCCCGTGGTGCTGGGTCACGATCCCGCAGTAGCGAGCGCAGAAGGCGCCCACCGCCCAGTCGTTCTGGCGCAGGGCCATGTCGTTCAGGGCCGAGCGGGCCTCGCCGGCGCCCAGGGCGCCGTCGCGCACATCGGCGAGCACGCCCCGCAGCTCGTCCAGCTCCCGCCGGAGCATGTCGTGGACATCGACGAGGTGCTGCCCGACGAGCCGGCCGCGGCGCGTGTACTCGGCCTCGGGGTCCGACCGCGGACGGTGAGGGCGCGAGGATTCGTCCCAGGCGGCCTCGGGGCTCAACCGGGCGCCGTCGTCCGGCGTCGGGGTGACCCCGACTCGCTCGTACTCCGCCCGCCGGTTCATCCGCGCGGGAGTCTAAGTGGCCGGTCCCGCCAAACGGGGTCAGACCCCTTCTGGCGGGTCCACCCAGTCGAAGCGCGTTCCGGCGCGGAGTCGCCGTGCGGTGTCAGGCGTCCTCCGGAGCGGGGATCTCGAGAATGGAGCTAAGGGGGCTCGAACCCCTGACCTCCACGCTGCCAGCGTGGCGCTCTCCCAGCTGAGCTATAGCCCCAGGTCGGGCCGGAGTATACCCCCGGTCACCGCGGCATCAGCGGCCCGGACGGGCGTACCGCCATCCCGCGCGGCCCGGCCAGCCGTTCCAGGACGAGGGCCGTATCGGCGATCGCGACCCCGGACAGATGCTGGTCGCGCGCCTCGAAGTCGGCCACGATCGCGGACAGCGCGGCCCCGTACGCGGCCTGATCGCCGGCGGCGAGCGCCGCGAGCGCCTGCCCCACCCGCGCGAACGAGTCGCCCTCCGCCAGCATGACCCCGACGTCGGGCACCCGGCCGAGCGCCACCTGCGCCAGCGCCCGCGCATATGCGGATGCGGGCGAGTCGGCCTCCGCCGCCTCGGCGACCGCCTGGCGGGCGATCGCATCCACACCGTCGCCCGCCAGGATGGCCATCTTCAGCGCCCCCAGCAGGCGGCCCCAGCTGCGCGGCCCGGTGTCGGCGTGGGACGCCAGATAGGCGTCGCGGGCGCGCGCCAGCGCCGGCCCGGCGTCGTCGCCGGCGAGCAGCGCGCGGTACGCCTCCGCCTCGGCCGCAAGCGCGTCGTTCAGGTGCCGGCCGGCGCTCACTCGAGCGGCTTCCGGCCGGCGAACCCCTCCTCGGGCGAGTGCCAGAAGGCGATCCGCTCCTCGCCCACGTGCCAGCACAGCAGCGCCTCCTGGCCCTCGACCTGCGCCGGGAAGTCGATCAGGCCGCGGTCCATGTCCTTCACCTGCACGCCCTGGTCGGTGAACCGGGCCACGATCTCCCGCAGCTCGGCGTGCGACCCTTCGACCGCGGCCCGCAGGTCGCGCACCTCGGGCCGCTCCATGTTGCCGCCGTTCGAGCCGATGGCGATCACGAGCTTGCGCCAGCGAGCCTCGAGATCGCGGCTCTTTGCGCGCTCCTGCACCATGCGCTCGGCGAGCGCGCGGAGCTCCGAGTCGAGGAGATGCTGGGCCTCCTCCAGGGTGAACCGCCGCTCCTGCTCCACCGGCGGCTACCCGGCCGCGTACGTCTCGCTCGGCACCTGGCCCCAGAGCGCCTCGAGCCGGTAGAACGCGCGCGCCTCGGGCGTGAACACGTGCACGACGACGTCGAGGTAGTCCAGGAGGATCCAGTCGCCCTGGCGGTGCCCCTCGACCCGCCGCGGCGTCAGCCGGTCGCGCTTGAGCGTCTCCGCGACCTGGTCAGCGATGGCCTGCGCCTGCCGGGGGTTCCGCCCGGAGCAGATCACGAAATGGTCGGTGTAGCTGACCACGTCGCGCATGTCCAGGATCACGATGTCGGTGGCGAGCTTCTCTGCCGCCAGGGACGCGATGCGATGCGCGAGCTGGGTGGTGTCTGTCAGGCGCTGATCCCCATGTGGAACGCGACCAGCCTAGCACGGGGCCTGGGCGTACAAGCCCTCTCTGGCGATGGCATCGACCACCGCCGCGGGCACCATCGCGCTCACGTCGCCGCCCTCTCCGACCATGCGCCGGAGGGCGGAGGACGACACGTCGACCGGCTCCATCACGAGCTGCGCCGCCCCGTCGACGGACGGCGATCCGCGCCGGCCGGCGACGGCGATCCGGGCCAGCTCCCGCACCCGGTCGGGCCGGTGCCACGACCCCAGCGCCGCCAGCTGGTCGGCGCCCAGGATCAGGTACAGCTCGCGGCCGGGGCCGGCCAGCTCCGCGAGCGTCTCGGCCGTGTACCCGGGGCCGTCACGGTCGAGCTCGATCCGGCTCACCTCCACCCCGGGCTCGCCGGCGAAGGCCGCCTGGGCGAGCCGGTAGCGGATCTCGGCCGGGGTCACCGGCGCGGGCCGGTGCGGCGGCCGGGCGCTCGGCACGACCAGCACCCGGTCGAGCCCGAGCTGATCGCGGGCCGCGCGCACGACCGCCAGGTGGCCGTTGTGGGGCGGGTCGAACTGGCCCCCGAATACGCCGATGCGGGTCATTCCTCGCTCTTCGGCCGGAACGTGAACCGGTGCGCCCCGACCAGGATGTCGTCGCCGGGACGGGCGCCTGCGGCCCGCAGGGCGGGCTCGACGCCGAGCCGCTCGAGCTCGTCGGCAAGCGCCGCCACGTCGTTGCGGTCGTCCGGGTCGAGATCGTCGAAGCGCCGCTCCAGCTCGCGCCCGGCGACGCGCAGCGTGCCGGCGTCGCGGAGGATCCGGAACCGCCGCCGGGCGGGCGGCGCCGGCCGGTAGACCAGGTAGTCGGCCAGCTCCGGCTCGGCATCGGGGCCGGCGGGGGCGGCCTCGGCCGGAAGGGCGGCGAAGAGCGCCTCCTGGAGCTGCTCGATCCCCTCGCCGGTGGCGGACGAGCAGGCCAGCTCCGCGCCCGCGGCCGCCATTGCGCCCTCGCGCGCGTCGGCGCCCAGCAGGTCGACCTTCGAGAGCACCACCATCTGGGCCCGCTCCGCCAGGCCGCCGCCGTGGAGGCGCAGCTCGCGATCGATGGCCGCCCGGCGGCGCGCAAGCTCCTCGACGTCAGCGGCCGCCTCCACCAGATGGATCAGGAGCCGCGCCCGCTCCAGGTGGGCCAGGAACTCGTGGCCGAGGCCGACGCCCTCGCTCGCGCCCTCGAGCAGGCCGGGAACGTCCGCCACCGTCAGCTGGCGGCCGTCGTCCGACTCCACCGTGCCGAGCACCGGCTCGACCGTCGTGAACGGGTAGTCCGCCACGCGCGGGCGGGCGTTCGAGATCCGCCGCAGCAACGATGACTTGCCGGCGTTCGGGAAGCCCAGCAGGGCCGCGTCGGCGACCAGCTTCAGGCGCAGCTCCACCCACAGCTCGTCGCCCGGCTCCCCCACCTGAGCCGTCTCCGGCGCCCGCCGGCGGGCCGTCGCGTAGTGGCGGTTTCCGGCCCCTCCGGCCCCGCCGCGCGCGACCGTCACCGTCGCTCCGGGGTGGGCGAGATCGGCCAGGAGCTCCTCGGTCTCGCGCACCCGCACCTGGGTGCCGACCGGCACGCCGATCTCGAGCGACTCGCCGCGGCGGCCGTGCTTGCCCGCGCCCCGCCCGTGCGTCCCGCGCTGGGCGCGGAAATGGGCGGCCTGCTTGAAGCGGGAGAGATCGCGCAGGTCGGGGTCGGCGACGAGCACGACGTCGCCGCCGTCACCCCCGTCGCCGCCGTCGGGACCACCCTTCGGCACATACTTCTCGCGGCGGAAGCTGATGCAGCCGTCCCCGCCGCGGCCGGCCTGGATGAACACGTTGGCGCGGTCGGCGAACACCGCCAGCCGCCGCCGTCTCAGGCAGCCGGGTCGGCGGCCTGCACGCTGATGTAGCGGCGGCCCTTCCGCTGCGCGAACCCGACGGTGCCGTCGACTGTGGCGAACACCGTGTCGTCGCTGCCGAGGCCGGCTCCGGCCCCGGGATAGAAGCGCGTGCCGCGCTGGCGGACGATGATCGAGCCGGCCGTGACGGTCTGGCCGGCGAAGACCTTCACGCCCAGCCGCTGCGCGGCCGAGTCGCGGCCGTTCTTCGAGGAGCCGAGCCCCTTCTTATGCGCCATCTGCCGCGTCCTCCTTCTTCGCCCGCGTCCGCCGCGGCTTGGCGGCCGGCTTCTCGGCGGCCGCGGCCTTCGGCTTCGCCGCCGCGCGCGGCTTCGCAGCCGCCTTGGGCTGGGCCTTCGGCTTCTCGTCGGCGGGCCTGGCCTCGGCCTTCTCCGGGTCGGCCTTGCGCGCCGGCGCCCGCTTCGGCCTGGACGACCCGCCGATCGACTCGACCGAGATCCGGGTCAGCTCCGACCGGTGCCCGCGCGCCTTGCGGTAGCCGCGCTTCGGCTTGAACTTGAACACCCTGATCTTCTCGCCGCGGAGGTGCTCGACCACCTGCACCGAGACAGCGCCCTCGAGCTTCGATCGGTCGGTGACCACCTCGTCGCCGCCCGTCATCAGCACGTCGGGCATGAACGCATCGCCCGCGGCATGCGGCTGCCGGTCGACGAGGAGCTTCTGGCCCTCCTCGACCCGGTACTGCTTGCCGCCGATCTTGATCACCGCATACATGAGCCGCGGAATGGTACCAGAGCCCCGGGAACCCTCAGGTACCCAGGATCTTCCCCAGCAGGCCGCGCTTGCGCTGGCGGTCGCGGTCGGTCGTCGCGGCCGCCGCGGCGGCCGGCTCGGGAGCCGGCTCGGGGGCGGGCTCCGCGTCGGCCGCCGCAGCCGCCTTCGTCGTCTTCTTGGCCGGGGCCCGCCGCCGGGCCCGCGGCTTGGGCGCCGGGGCGTCCTCCGCCGGGGCGTCCGGAGGCGGTGCCGGAGCCTCGTCCGCC
>JAICJC010000068.1 GCA_025928655.1 Thermoleophilia bacterium
GCCGACTGGCGGATGGCGTTGTACTCGATGTCGTGGTGGTCGGCGTACGCGGCCGCCGAGTGGTAGCCCGCCCAGTCGCCCCAGGCCAGCTTGCGGTTCAGCGCTGCGGTGCGCTCGTGGAAGGGGGTGCCGACGCTCACGCGCAGGAGTCTACGGCCCCGAATGGATCGGATGGTTAGCATCGGCTCACGCGATGAGCGAGACGACGCCGATCGCATCCTTCCGCACGTTGGACGGCGCCGACGCCGCGGCCGCGCTCCTGCGGGCCAACGCCGTCAGGTGCGCCGTCGTCACCCTGCCCACGCCGGCCGACTCCGTGTTCCCGGGCGCACACGACGACTACGCGCTCGTCGTCGCGGCGGAGGATGCCGATCGCGCCCGCGAGGCGCTCGATGGATCGCTCGAGGCCGCCTGGTTCCTGCGCACGCGCGACGGGCGCCGCGTGCACGCCTTCGAGACGGCGACCGCCGGGCGGCTGCGCCGCCACGCCGCGGACGAGGCCGACCCCGACGGCTGGGCGGCGCGCGACTGCGTGCGGCTGGCCGACCTCCTCGACGCGGGCCACGCGCCCCAGGTTGCGGCGGTGTTCCGGCACCGCGGCGCGATCGAGGGGCGCACGATGGCCGAGTGGGCCCGCGCCTGTGGGTGCGAGCCGGTCGTACACCCCTGATCATCTAGCATCGCCCGTCATGGCTGAGCGCTACGACGCGATCGTGGTCGGCGGCGGACACAACGGGCTGGTCACGGCCGCGTACCTCGCCCGCGCCGGCCTGCGCGTATGCGTGCTCGAGCGCCGCGACGTCCTCGGCGGCGCGGCGGTCACCGAGGAGATCGTGCCGGGCTTCCGCTTCAGCGTCGCCTCCTACGTCGTCTCGCTCCTGCGGCCGGAGATCGTGCGCGAGCTGGAGCTGCCGCGGCACGGCCTCGAGATCCTGCCGCTCGACGGCACGTTCACCCCGCTCGAGGGCGACCACCTGTGGCGCCGGAACGACCACAGCCGCACACTGCGCGAGCTGCGGCGGTGGTCGCTCTCCGACGCCGAGGCCTACGACGAGTACGGCATCGCCATGGCCCAGATGGCCCGGTTCGTGAAGCCGATCCTCTCCGCCGTCCCGCCCGACCAGGGCCGCATCGACCCGCGCCAGTGGCTGCCACTGCGGACGCTCGGGCGCAGCTTCGCGGAGCTCCCGCGGCGGCTGAAGGACGCGTTCATCCAGCTCATGACGATGAGCGCGGCCGACTTCCTCGACCAGTGGTTCGAGACCGACCCGCTGAAGGCGACGATGTCGGCCTCGGGGATCATCGGGACGTTCCAGGGGGTGCGCTCGCCGGGGACGGCGTACGTGCTGCTGCACCACTACATGGGCGAGATCGACGGCGCGTTCCGGGCCTGGGGCATCCCCCGCGGCGGGACGGGCGGCGTCAGCCTCGCCATCGCCTCGGCGGCGCGGGCGCTCGGCGCGGAGATCCGCACCGAGGCCGAGGTGGCCCGCATCGACGTGTCGGGCGGCCGCGCGACCGGCGTCACCCTCGCGTCGGGCGAGGAGCTCGCGGCCGGCGCGGTGCTCTCGAGCGCCGATCCGCGGGTCACGTTCACGGGCCTGCTCGACCAGGGCACGCTCGATCCGGAGTTCAGGGCCGACCTGGCCCGGTACAAGTTCCGCGGCTCCTCGGGGAAGGTCAACCTGGCCCTCGACGGCCTGCCCGACTTCACCTGCCTCCCCGGCCGCGGCGAGCACCTGCGCGGCGCCATCAGCTTCTCGCCCTCCGTCGACTACATGGAACGGGCCTACGACGACGCCAAATACGGCCGCTTCTCGGCCCGCCCGTACGTCGACATGATCATCCCGACGCTCGTCGACCCGGCGATGGCGCCGCCCGGCAAGCACGTGATGAGCTGCTTCGTGCAGTACGCCCCCTACCACCTGGCGGACGGCGCCGAGTGGGACGACGCGGCCAGGGAACGGTTCGGCGACACGGTCATCGACACGATCGCCGAGCAGGCGCCCAACATCCGAGACCTGATCGTCGGCCGCCAGGTGCTCACGCCGCTCGACATCGAGCGGCGGATCGGCCTCACCGAGGGCAACATCTTCCAGGGCGAGCTGTCGCTCGAGCAGCTCTTCTTCAACCGCCCGGTGCCGGGCTGGGCCAGGTTCCGCACGCCGATCGACGACCTGTGGATCTGCGGCTCGGGAGCGCACCCCGGCGGCGGCCTCATGGGCGCCCCGGGCCGGATCGCGGCGCTCGAGCTCCTGCGCGAGCGCGGCCGGAGAAAGGGCGTCCGTGCCCGACTATGACGTCATCGTCGCGGGCGGCGGCCACAACGGCCTCGTCTGTGCCGCCTACCTGGCCCAGGCCGGCCGCCGGGTCGCCGTGCTCGAGCGCCGGGCCCAGGCGGGCGGGATCGTGGAGGTGCTCCACACCGCCGGCCGGCTGCAGGCCGCGGTGATCGACGACCTCGACCTGCGCGCGCACGGCCTCGAGCTCATCCGCCCCGACGCCCGCATGATCGCGCTGCGCGAGGACGGGCCGCCGCTCACGTTCTGGAGCGACGCGGAGCGCACCGCCGAGGGGCTGCGGGCCGTGTCCGCGGCCGACGCGGACGCCTACCCCCGCTTCGACGCCCACATCCGCGAGCTGGCCGGCTTCGTGGCCGAGGTGCAGGCGTCGATCCCGCCCCGCCTCGACCGGGCCGCGATCGGCGACGCCGCGGCCGGCCTGCGCCTGGCCCGGGCCTACCGGCGCCTCGGCGCCCGGGCCGCCCGCGAGCTCACCCGGGTGCTCCCGATGGCGGCAGCCGACCTGGTCGGCGAGTGGTTCGGACACGACGCGATCCGCGCGGCGCTCGCCGCCCGTGGCACCCTCTTCACCGCCATGGGGCCGTGGTCTGCCGGGACGGCGCTCGTGCTGGTCGCCGACTCCGCCGGTAACGACGGCGGCGCGGCGGGCCAGACCGCCCTGCCCCGCGGCGGGCCGGAGGCGCTCGCGGGGGCCCTCGTGCGCGCCGCCCGCGCCGCCGGCGCCGACGTTCGCACCGGTGCGGAGGTGGCGCGGGTGATCACGCGCGACGGCCGCGTCGAAGGCGTCGAGCTCGCTTCCGGCGAGCAGATCTCCGCGCCCGCCGTCGCCTGCGCCGTCGACCCGAAGACGGCGCTCACGCGCTGGCTCGACCCGGTCGTGGCCGGGCCGCGGCTGCGCTGGCGGGCCGGGAACATCCGCACGCCGGGCGCGACCGCGCGCATCGATCTGGCCCTCTCCGGCCTGCCGGCCTTCGCCCGGGTGGCGGACGGGACTGCCCTGAGCGGGCGGAGCGTCGTCGCCCCCGGGATCGATGCCGTGGAGCAGGCGTTCGACGCGTGGAAGTACGGCGGCATGAGCGACCGGCCCTACCTCGAGGCGACCATCCCCACGCTGGCCGAGCCGGACGGGGACGGTCATCGCATGACGGTGCTGGCCCAGTGGGTCCCGTACGCCGCCGATCCGGACGAGGTCGGCACGAAGGTCCTGGCGGCGCTCGAGCGGGTCGCACCGGGCATCGGCGGCCTGGTCACGTCGACCACCGTGCGCACGCCGGCGGCGATCGAGCGCGAGTACGGGCTCTCGGGCGGCCACCTGTACCACGCCGAGCCCGGCCTCGACCAGTTCTTCGCCTGGCGGCCGGTGATCGGGCTCGCCCGCCATCGCCTGGGCCTGCGGGGGCTCTACCTGTGCGGTGCCGGCGCCCACCCGGGCGGCGGCATCACCGGCGGCCCGGGTCGGAACGCGGCCCGCGAGATCCTGCGCGACCTGCGCCGGGCCGGCTGACCGGCGCGCTCCTCCAGCCTTCCAGGCGCGGGAGCACCGGCTCGAGCCCGAGCAGGTCGGCCACGCCGGGCAGGCGCCGCGCGAGCTCCAGGTAGCGCGGATCCTCCGCGAGGGCGCGATCCAGGATCGTCCGGGCGGCATGGGCGTCGCCGCGGATGACGGCGACCGTCAGCCCGGCGACGGCGGCGTGGCTCTCCTCGAGCCCCGCCCCGCGGGCGGCAGAGGCGGCCTCGTCCGGGGTCTGGCCCGGGCTCGGCGACCACGCGGCCCGGAGGGCCTGGCTGCGGTCGACCAGGCGGCGCAGCTCGGCCACGGGCGCCGGATGGTTGTCGACGCGCACGTCGCACACGTAGTCGTTCCAGGGCATCCCGCTGCTCTCGGCCTTGACGACGACGACCCGGCCCGCCTCCTGCCCGCGCCAGTCGCCGCCGGCGGCCTGCGCCGCCTCGAGCGCCGACACGAGCCGGTCGGCGAGCGTCCCGGCGGCGCCCCGGTAGGCGTCCATCATCGCCGGCCACACCTTCTCGCTCGCCATCATGTTGGCCTGGCAGGCGATGTTGCGGCGGTGCAGGTGACCGGCCTCCGCGACGCACGCCGACCCCGTGAAGGCGGCGGCCGTGCCGGTCGCGGACACCACGCCGACCTGGCGGTAGGGCGACATGCGGTCGCGCCGCGTCGCCGCCGCCAGCGCGGCCGCCGCGGTCGCACCGGTGCGCAGGGCGAGGAGGCACATCGGCCCGTACGACGGATCGCTGAACGACTGCGAGGCGACCGCGCCGACGCCCGGCTCGACCCACAGCGTCCGCACGCCCGCCGCGAACGCCGCCGACTGGATCGCTGCCCCGAGCTCGCCCGTCTCCGCGTCCCGCGCGACGATCGAGTACGTCACCCGGCGAGCCTACACCAGGGTTTCGGCATCGACCGCGATCGCCCCGCGCGGGCCGCGCAGGACGAACCGCTCCACCGCGGGCGGGCCCGGCCGCACGGCCACGGGCAGCTCCGCGTCGCCGAGCCACTCCGCCAGGGCGGCCGCGTCGCCGCGCAGCTCGATCCGCTCGATGGCGACGCCCTCGCCGCCGGCGCCCGGGAAGGGCGCGCCCGGCTCCCACTCGATGAAGAACGGGAACGACGGCTCGGCCGCGACCCGCTCGACGCCCGCGGTGCGCCAGCGCAAGGTGCGGCCGTCGGGCGTCGCCCGCGAGCCGGGCACGAGGTCGAGCCCGAGCCGCGTCGCCGTCGCCTCGATGTCCTCGACCCGCACCGCCCACCCCATCGGCCCGGGCGGCGCCGCCGCCACCCACCGCCCGAACGGGCTCGACGGGGCCTCGGCCGGGTCGACGACCGCGATCAGCTCGAGGTAGGCCTCCCCCAGCGGCACGATCCGGTTGGCGGTGCCCCAGCCGGGATGGCGGCCGCCGCCCGCGACCGGGAGCCCCAGCCGCCCGGCGGCGGCCGCCGCAGCGTCCAGGCCGGCCGTCACGACCAGCAGGTGGTCGACCACAGGGCCGCTCACGCCGCCACCGCCGCCTCCTCGGCCGGCTCGAGGCCGGGCAGCCGCTGCGACCCGATGAACAGGCCGGCTCCCACGACGATCATGACCGCGCACAGGCCGAACCCCAGCCGGTAGCCCTCGTGCTGGATGAGGTACCCCGTGAGCGGGAAGAGCCACAGCATCTGGATCGAGAAGCAGCCCTCGGCGATCGACATCGAGGTCGCACGGTACTCCGAACGCGTGTTGTGCTGCAGGTAGGTCGAGAGCGTCACGTAGACGAGCTCCGGCGCGCCCGCGATCAGCATCAGGAGGAGCACCGGGACGGCCAGCCCGGGCAGCGCGACGCCGGCCACGAGCCCTGCCGCGGCGGCGACCGAGGCGGTGCCGACGGACGCCGTCAGCGAGACACGCTCCCCGATCCGCCCGCCGATCCACGAGAACCCGGAGCCGACGAGCAGCGCGCCGCCGAGCACGACGCCGAGCAGCGCGTTCGACGCGCCCCGGTCCTGGAAGAGCGGCGCGGCGAAGAACCACCAGCTCGTGACCGCCGCCCAGTAGACGCTCCACGCCAGGGTCAGCGTCCCCAGCCGGGGCGAGCGGCGCAGCGCCGAGAGGCCCCGGGCCGCCACCCGCACGCCGTGGGCGGCCTGGCCGCGGCGGTCGTCCGGGAGCCGGGTCGCGATCGCGCTCGCGGTGAGCGCGCAGCTTGCGGTCAGCCAGAAGGCCAGCGGCTGCGAGTAGGTCGCGATCAGCCCGCCGGCCATGAACGAGATCGCGCCCGCGAACTGGAACACCGCCCACAGGCCGCCGAGCATGCGCGGGAACTGGGCCTGGGCGTCGTCATGGGCGAGCGAGTCGAACAGGTAGGCCTCGTCCGCGCCGGTGCGCAGGGCGAAGGCGACGCCGTGGACGCCGCCGGCGAGGCAGATGAGGCCGAAGCCGGGCGCATAGACGTAGCCGAGCTCGGCGGCGGCGGTGAAGAAGCCGGCCGCGACCAGCAGCCGCCGCCGGCCGAGGGCGTCGGCGAGGGCGCCGGTCGGCACCTGGGCGATCAGCATGCCGACGTGCAGCACCGCCTCGACGATCCCGAACTGGGTCAGCGAGAGCCCGCGCGAGAGCAGGAAGACGGCCCAGATCGGGCCCGAGAAGAGAATGCCGTTGAAGAGCTGGTAGAGCCGGAAGACTGCGAGCGTGCGAGCGTTCATGGGTTCCTCGGAGGATCGGACGACGGCGGCCGGAGCGTGAGGGAGGGCGCCGTTTCGGGCGCACCTCTCCCGTCACCGGGGCCGCGTCAGCCCTGAACGCGGGCGATGCAGTGGCGCAGGAGCCAGATGACCTGGCGCGTCGACTCGACGTTCTGGGTGCGCTGCTGCATGGCGGCGGCCATGGTAGCAGAGCCCGGGCCGACAACCGGGGCCGGCACCGGCCGCTCCGGGGACAGTCCCCGGCGGGGACTGTCCCCGGTCTTGAATAGACGGTGCCTGGCACCGGTCGTGCGCCGCTCGCCGCACCTCGGCTCGGTGCAGTCCGTCACCCCTGGAGGGCTGCCTCGAGCACCTCGCGGGCGATCGGGGCGGCCACGTCGCCGCCCACGCCGCCCTTGACGACCAGCACCGCGACGGCGATCCTGGGCGCGCCGACGGGCGCGAACGCGATGAACCAGGCGTCGGTGGGGACGTCCGGCCCGCCGATCTCCGACGTCCCCGTCTTGCCGGCGACCGTGACCCCGGGGATGGCGGCGCTGCGGCCGGTGCCCTCGGTGACGACGGCCTCCATCATCGTCGTCACCTCGCCGGCGATCTGGCGCGAGCACGCCCGCCTGGGCGTGTGCGGCTCACGGTGGGCCACCGGCCGCCGGATCAGGTACGGCGGCTTGCGCACGCAGCCCGACCCGATCGTCTGCGCCACCGACGCCATCTGCAGCGGCGTCGCGTCGACGCCGCCCTGGCCGATGCCGGCGACGCCCAGGTCGAGCGGGCTCGTCATGTCCTTCGGCGGCCGGGTGACGCTCTCGGGCACCGGATAGGCGATCGTCGGGGTCTCGTTGAACCCGAACGCGTTCGCCGTCGCCACCAGCTTCGGTCCGCCGACGCTCACCGCCAGAGGCCCGAACACCGAGTTGCAGCTCACGGCGAACGCGAGCACGAGCGACCCGCCGCAGTCCTCGTGGTGGAAGTTGTGCAGCTTCCACCCGTTCAGGAGCGCGTAGCGGGCGTACGGGTAGACCGTGTCGAGGGTCGTCTTGTGCGCCGCCAGCGCGGCCGCCGAGGTGATCGTCTTGAACGACGACCCGGGCGGCTGGAGCGCATCCATCCCCAGGCCGGCGTCCGCCTCGACCGCGCCGGTGCGCGCCGAGAGGACGACCACGCCGCCGTAGCGGCCGCCGAGCGCGTTCGTCGCCGCCTCCTGGATCGGCACCCGCAGCGTCGTCGTCACGTCGCGCGGCGTGCGCCCCGCGCGCGCCGCGAGCACCCGCTTCACCCCGCCAGTCGAGACCGCCCGCAGGACGAAGCGGGGCGAGCCGGCCAGGATCGGGTCGAGCGAGCGCTCCAGACCGCCCTGGCCGTAGGGCTGAGTGGCCGGCCAGCCGGCCCGCTCGCGCTCGGCGACGTCCGCCGGCGCGGGCGCCTTCACATATCCCGTGACGAGGGCGAACGCCGGCCCCTGCGGGTACGTGCGCTCGGTCGCCGGCCCCTCGGCCAGGACGTTGCCGGTGAAGTCGAGGATCTTGCCCCGCTCCTGCGGGACGGCGATGTGGCGGACGAGCCGCTCGCCCGGCCGCAGGCCGGGAAAGCAGAGCGCCCGCGTCCACGAGACACGCTGGCCGTGGCGGGTGTGGACGACGGGCACGGACATCCGCTCCGGGACGCGCCCGAACATCCGCGTGGCCACCGACATGACCAGCGAGACGATGCCGCCGTGGAGCTGCGCCTTGCCGACCTGATGCAGGCCGCGCATCGTCGCCACCTTCGCCGCCTGCCGGTAGAAGGCGACGAAGCGCGGGTACGGTACCCGGGCGCGGGCGCGGGGCGAGATCAGGTCGTACATGCGGCGGTAGTCGCGGTCGTGCCACGCGGAGGCGAACTGCGGCACCGGCGCGGTCGGGTCGGCCTTCGGGGCACCGTGCTTCGCGGGGCCGGTGGCGCCGGTCAGAACCACGACGCCGATCGCCCCCCCAGCCGCCACCACGGAGGCGAGCACGATCCCCCGCGTGACCCAGACTCGCTTCCCCCGCCCCACTGACACCCCCGGATAATGCCCTAGACGGGTGATTCACCGCACATGTCCGTCCTGCGCGGCCGGGAAGCTGGCAAGGGCGTCACCTGCCTTGGCGAGCATGGACGGCGCGAATACGCACCCGTCCGGAGACCCGGTCGACCGAACGCACCGTCACCTCGATGGGGTCGCCGAGGCGCAGCCGGCGCCCGCTGCGGCGGCCCACCAGGGCGACGCCGAGCGGGTCGAGATCGACGAGCTCGCCCGCCCACGAGCGCCCGGGCAGGTATCCCTCGAAGAGCCCGCCGAAACGCACGAACGCCCCGGAGTCGATCACGCCCACCACCTCGCCGGCGAACGGCTCGTCCCATCCCCGCTCGTACAGCTCCCGCTCGAGCAGGAACGCGGCGCACACGTCGTCGGCCGTCCGCTCCAGCAGCTCCGCGGCCCGCTCCGCCGCGGAGTCGTGCGCCGCGGCGGCGGCCACCGAGGGCGCGTCGGGCGCAGGCGTCTCCAGCGCGCCCAGGTGGCGCAGCAGGGCCCGGTGCACGAGCAGGTCGGGATGCCGCCGGATGGGTGACGTGTAGTGGCAGTACGCCGGGCTGGCGAGGCCGGCGTGCCCGAGGTTGGTGGGGTCGTAGCGGGCCTTGCGCAGCGCCCGCAGCACCATCGACGGGAAGGCGGCACGGCCGCGGCCGGAGGAGCGCACGTAGCCTGCGACCGCCTGGCTGACGAGCCCGGCGAACCGGGCCGCCTGCTCGGGCGTCGGGAGCGGCGGCTGCGGCGGCGTCGGCACCTGGAGCGCCGCCAGCCGCTCGGCCAGCACGTCCAGCGCCGCGGGCTCGGGCGCCTCGTGGACACGGTAGGGCATCGCCGCCCCGGCCGCGGCGAGCTCTGCGGCGACGGCCTCGTTCGCGGCCAGCATCAGCTCCTCGACCAGGACGTGGGCGGGCCCCGAGCGGCGGTTGGCGCCCGACACGACTGCTCCGCCCTCGAGCGTGAACGACCGCTCGGCCGTGTCGACCGCCACCCCGCCCCGCTCGGCCCGCGCGGCCGCCCGCTCGCGCGCGATGCGGTCGAGCCGGCCGAGCGCCGCGACCAGCTCCTGCGGCCCCTCACCCGACGTGAGCATCGCCTCGGCCTGCGCGTAGGTGAGGCTGTGGTCGTTGCGGATCACGCTGCGGTAGGCGCGCAGCGGGCCGGGCCCGATCTCGACGGTGAGCGCGAACCGGTCGCGACCCCGCAGCAGGCTGCACAGGCCGGCCGAGAGCTGGGCGGGCAGCATCGGGTCGACCCTGCCGGGCAGGTATACGGACGTCGCCCGGCGGGCGGCCTCGCGGTCGATCGGGCCGCCCTCCGGCACGAAGGCGGCCACGTCCGCGATGTGGACGAGCACCCGCTCGCCGTCGGCCGAGAGGGCGTCGTCGTGATCGCCGGCGTCGGCGGGGTCGATCGTGAAGGTGGGGACGTCCCGCAGGTCGACCCGACCGCCGGCGGCGCCCGGATCCTCGGGCAGCCGGGCCGCCTCGGCGGCGACGTCGTCGGGCCACGCGGCGGCGACACCGGCCTCGACCGCCAGGCCGTGCACGACCGCCGACGCGTCGGTGACGAGCCCGAGCCGCTCCGCGACCATCCCCCGGCCCGGCCCGGTCACCTCGACGGCGACGAGCTCGCCGACGGCGGCGTCGACGCCGCCCAGCCGGCCCAGGGTGAGCGGCGGGCCCGGCTCGAAGAACGGCTCCCCCACCACCGCCCGCGCCCGCAGAGACACCTCGCAGACGACCGGCGGCCGCGCCGGCGCGAGGCTCAAAGCGTTCTCAGAGCGTGGAGCGCGGCCTCGAGGACGCGGTCGGTGGGCCCCGCCTTCGCCGAGACGGGCAGGTCGGGCGCGATCCCGCGTCCCTCGACGGCGATCCCGCCGGGGAGCTGGAACCCGGCCACGGTCAGCTTCAGCGCCCCGCCGTTCGCCAGCGGCTCGACCGCCTGCACCGTCCCCTTGCCGTAGGTGCGCCGGCCGACCAGCAGCGCGCCGGCATCGGCGTGCAGCGCGCCGGCGACGGCCTCGGCAGCGCTGGCCGTGCCGCCGTTGATCAGCACCGCCATCGGCAGCGGGCCGACGTCGGTGCCGTCGGCCACGAAGTCACGCGGCGGCTCGTGGCGGCCGCTCGTCGTCACGACGACGCCCTTGCTCGCGAACACCCGCACGACCGCGACCGCCTGCGACAGCAGCCCGCCCGGGTTGCCGCGCAGGTCGAGGATTACGCCCTCGTGCCTGCGGCGGGCGCGGGCGGCGGCCTCGCGCACCCGCGCGGCGGCGGTGGCGGGGAAGCTCACAAGCCGGATCACGCACACCCTCATCCCGCCCGCGTGCACCACCCGGGTGATGACGGACGGCAGCTCGATGGGCTTGCGGACGAGCGTCAGCGACATCGGGTCGAGCTGGCCGGTGCGCATGACCTCCAGGTGCAGCCGCGTCCCAACCCGGCCGCCGATCAGGTCGAGCGCCCGCTGGTAGGAGAGGCTGGCCAGGGAGGTGCCGTCGATGGTCGTGATCACGTCGCCGGGCCGGATGCCGGCGGCCCGCCCCGGCAGGCCGGGGAGCGACGCGGTGACGAGCAGGCCCTGCTCGGCCCGGTGGAGGGTGAGGCCCACGCCCCGGTAGGTGCCTGACTCCGCCGACTTCAGCTGCCGGTACGCCGTCGGCGGCAGGTAGCGCGTGTAGGGATCGCCCAGCCTGCGCAGCATGGCGCTGACGCTGCGGGTGCGATAGACGCCGCGCGGCAGCGCGCGGTAGTAGTAGGCCTCGAGATCGTCGAGCACCTGGGTCCGCAGGGACGTCGGACGGGGCGGCGGCTTCGGCTCCGTGAGCGACTGCGTCTGGAGCTCGAACCCAACCGCGAACGACGCGATCAGCGCCACGGCGGCAACGGCCGGCACGAGTAGTCGGTGCCCCTTCACCGACTGACGATTGTATCCGCTGTGGCGCGCGTTGTCAGCGAGTTGGGTCGCTCACACGCGCAGGAACCGGCGCAGCGTGATCCCCGACCCGAACGCGCCCAGCAGCAGGCCGAAGGCGGCGAGCACGGCGATCAGGAGCGGCACGCCCACGAGCCGGGCCGGATCGGTCAGGCCGCGGTCGTAGCCGTTCAGCGCGACGTAGACGATCGCGAGCAACGCGAGCGCGCCGAGCGCCCCCAGAAGGCCGGTGAGCATGCCCTCGAGCATGAAGGGCAGGCGCACGAACGCGTTCGTCGCGCCGACCAGCTTCATGACCTCGATCTCACGCCGGCGCGAGAAGATCGAGAGCCGGATGGTGTTCTGTATCAGCACCACCGCGGCGATCCCGAGCAGCAGCATCAACCCGAACACGAAGTACAGGACGTATTTGAGCGTGTTCAGGACGCGGTCGGTGATCTTCTTCCCGTAGGTGACGCACGGTGGGTCGCCGCAGTTGTGGACGGCCGTGATCTTCTGGGCCGCCGACGCGGTCGTCGACGCCTTGCTTGCGTCGGTCAGCTTGACGTAGAAGGCCGGCGGGAGCGGGTTGAACTGGATGGCCTCGGCCGCCTTCCGCGCCGACAGCGACATCTTCTGCAGCGCGTCCTCCGGGGAGACGTACTCGAACGACTTCACGTACGGCAGCGCCCTGACCTGGTTGGCGACCTCGCCGCGCGCGTTTCCGTTCTCGGCATAGGAGTGCGGCAGATAGAGCTTGACCGTCACCTCGTTGCGCACGCCGACCGCGTAGTGGTAGACCCACCACGCCGTCGTCACGAAGATGCCGAGCAGGAAGGTGACGATCAGCACCGTCACGGTCGCCGCCATGGTGGTCGCCGCGTTCGAGCGGATCGAGGCGAGCGCCTCCCAGAAGAAGAAGCGCCACCTCACCGCTCGTAGCCGCCCCGGCGGTCGTCGCGGACGACCCGCCCGTCCTCCAGCTGGATGACGCGGCGGCGCATCTTGTCGACCATCTCGCGGTCGTGGGTGGCCATCACCACGGTCGTTCCGGCCCGGTTGATGCGGTAGAGCAGCTGCATGATCCCGACGGACGTGTCCGGGTCGAGGTTGCCCGTCGGCTCGTCCGCGATCAGGAGCGGCGGGTGGTTCACGAACGCGCGCGCCACCGAGACGCGCTGCTGCTCGCCGCCGGACAGCTCGTGCGGATAGCGGTCGCCCTTGTCCGCCAGGCCGACGAGCCCGATGATGTCGGGCACCTTCTTGCGGATCTCGGCCCGCGACTTGCCCTGCACCTGCAGCGCGTAGGCGACGTTCTGGTAGACGCTGCGGTTCGGCAGGAGCTTGAAGTCCTGGAACACGCAGCCGATGTTGCGGCGCAGGATCGGCACCCGCGAGCGCTTCAGTTTCGGCAGCGACCGCCCGCCGACGATCAGGTTGCCGGTGCTGACGTCGAGCTCCTTCAGCAGCAGCTTGATGAACGTCGACTTGCCCGACCCGGACGGGCCGACCAGGAACACGAACTCGCCCTTGTCGATCTGGAGCGAGACGTCGTCCAGCCCGACGACGCCGCCCTGGTAGGACTTGCTGACGCCGTCGAAGATGATCATCGCCTGCGAGGCCGCCCGCCGGGCCTCCGGCGGCGGTGGCGCGACGGCCGATCTGCTCGGGACGCCTCCGGGCTCGAACGCCGTTGGCGGCACGTCGGAGACGGCCTGGTGAACTCGGATCTCGTTGTTCATGGGCGGCTTCGGATCGCCGCGGAGGGCGATTGGTGCGCACCCAGGGTACCGGTGGGGCCGGACAGGTGCAAACGACAGGTCGCGCGTTCCCAGCGTTTGCCAACTGCGCCGATGCGTCCTGCCCGCGCCAAAAGGGGTCAGACCCCTTTCGGTGCGACCGCGGCGCGGCGCAGGAGCTCGGCCCGGATGAGCTCGTCGAGGTCCCCGTCGAGGACGCCCTGGGCGTTCCCGACCTTCACGTTCGTGCGGTGGTCGTTCACCATCGTGTACGGGTGCAGCACGTACGACCGGATCTGGCTGCCGAAGGAGATGTCCTGAGCCTCGCCCCGCTCCTTCGCCATGGCCGCCTGGCGCTCCTCGTGCTCGCGCTCGATCAGCCGCGACTTCAGGATCCGCATCGCCTGGGCCTTGTTCTGCAGCTGCGAGCGCTCGTTCTGGCACTGGACGACGATCCCGGTCGGGATGTGGGTCAGGCGCACGGCCGAGTCGGTCTTGTTCACATGCTGGCCGCCGGCCCCCTGCGAGCGGTAGGTGTCGATGCGCAGGTCGGCCTCGTCGATCTCCACGTCGACGTCGTCGTCGACGAACGGCGACACCTCCACCTGGGCGAAGCTCGTGTGGCGGCGATGGGCCGAGTCGAACGGCGAGAGCCGCACCAGCCGGTGGACGCCCTTCTCCGCCTGCATGATCCCGTAGGCGTTGTCGCCGGTGAGGGTGAAGGTGGCGCTCTTCAGGCCCGCCTCCTCCCCCGGGGTCGCCTCGAGCAGCTCGGTCTTGAATCCGCGCGCCTCGCCCCAGCGCAGGTACATGCGCAGCAGCATCTCGGCCCAGTCCTGGCTGTCGGTGCCGCCCGCGCCGGCATGCACGCCGACGACGGCCGGGCCGGTGTCGTACTCGCCGGTGAAGAGCGCCTCCTCCTGGAGCCGGCCCAGGTCGGCCGTCAGCGCGGCCAGCGAGCGCTCGAGCTCGGCCTTCCACTCGGGATCCTCGGCCGCCATCTCGAGCATCCCGTCCAGCTCCCCGGTCTCGTCCTGGAGCCGCTCGAACATGTCCAGATTGCGCTGCGTCCGTGCCAGCTCGGACGACGTGCGGGCGGCCCGGCGCTGGTCGTCCCAGAACCCCGGCTGCACCGTCTCGGCCTCGAGCTCGGCCCTGCGCGCGCTCAGCGCATCGGGGTCAAAGGTAATCACGAACCCAGTGCAACTGGGCTCTGATCTCCTCGACCGCCGCACGCAGCTCGTCCAGCGAGCGGGGCTCCGGTGCGCCGCCGTTATGCGCCATGGCACTTCTTGAACTTCTTGCCCGAGCCGCACCAGCACGGGTCGTTGCGGCCGATGTCGCGCTCGGGGTCGACGTGCCGCTGCTCGACGACGGGGAAGCCGTCGGCCTCCTCGACCATCTCGCCGTTCCCCGCGCCGGCGGCCGCCAGGGCCTCGAGCGTCGCGGCCTCGTCGTGCTCGTAGGAGTACTGCCGGGTCGTGTTGTGCGGCGAGTGGTCGTACTGGGCCTCGTCCTCGACCTGCACCTCGACGTGCATCAGCGCCCGCACGGTCTCCTGCTTCACGAGGAAGTCCATCTCGTTGAACATGGACGCGCCCTCGGCCCGGTACTCGACCAGCGGGTCCTTCTGGGCGTAGCCGCGCAGGCCGATCCCCTGGCGCATGTAGTCCATGTTGTCCAGGTGCTCGCGCCAGCGCACGTCGAGCACCTGGAGGACGAACCAGCGCTCGAGGCTGCGCGTCAGCTCCTCGCCCCACTCCTTCTCGCGCGCCTCGTAGGACGAGATCGCGTCGTCGAAGACGAGGTCGAGCAGCTCCTCGCGCGAGATGTTCGCGCGGTCGATCGAGGTCAGGTCGATCCGGATCGGATAGATCGACTGGAGCGCGACCCACATGCTCTCCCAGTCCCAGTCCTCCGCGAAGCCCGCGCCGCCCGTGTGGGCGTCGACGGCAGCCTCGACCACGTCCTCGAACCAGCCGACGACCATCTCGTGCAGGTCCTCGCCCTCGAGGATCTCGCGCCGGGTCGCGTACACCTGCTCCCGCTGCTCGTTCAGGACGTCGTCGTACTTGACGACGTTCTTGCGGTTCACGAAGTGGAACTCCTCGACCTTCTTCTGTGCGCCCTCGATGCGGCTCGTGAGCATCTTGGCCTCGATGGGCTCGCCGTCCGGCGGGCCGAAGCGGGAGTCGAGGATCTTGTAGATGCGCTCGCCCGCGAACAGGCGGATGACCTCGTCCTGGGCGGAGAGGTAGAAGCGCGACTCGCCGGGATCGCCCTGGCGCCCGGAGCGGCCGCGCAGCTGGTTGTCGATGCGGCGTGACTCGTGCCGCTCGGTGCCGAGCACGTAGAGGCCGCCCAGGTCCGCGACGCCCTCCCCGAGCTTGATGTCCACGCCGCGGCCGGCCATGTTGGTCGCGATGGTGACCGCGCCCCGCTCGCCGGCCTTCTCGATGATCAGCGCCTCGCGCTCGTGGTTCTTCGCGTTCAGGACCTCGTGCGGGATCCCGCGCCGCCCGAGCAGCGTCGAGAGGTGCTCCGACACCTCGACCGAGATCGTGCCGACCAGCACGGGCTGGCCGGTCGCGTGGCGCTCGACGATGTCCTCGACCACCGCGGCGAACTTCTCGTCCTTGGTGCGGTAGATCTGGTCGTTCTGATCCATGCGCACCATCGGCCGGTGGGTCGGGATCGGCACGACCTCGAGCTTGTAGATGTCGTGGAACTCGTTCGCCTCGGTGAGGGCCGTGCCCGTCATCCCGGAGAGCTTCTTGTACATCCGGAAGTAGTTCTGGATCGTGACCGTGGCGACGGTCACGTTCTCCTCCTGGATCTTCACGTTCTCCTTGGCCTCGACGGCCTGGTGCAGGCCCTCCGACCAGCGCCGGCCCTCCATGATGCGGCCCGTGAACTCGTCGACGATCTTGACCTCGCCGTCGACGACCACGTACTCGTCGTCGCGCTTGTAGAGCTCCTTGGCCTTGATCGCCTGGATCAGGTGGTTGACGAGCTGGCCGTTCTCGGGCGCGTACAGGTTCTCGATGTTGAGCGCCCGCTCGACCTTGTCGACGCCCTCCTCGGTGGGAGCCGCCTGCTGGAACTTCTCGTCGACCTCGTAGTCGTCGCCGAGCTGGAGGTCGCGCACGACGCGGGCGAAGGAGTAGTAGGTCTCGGCCGCCTGCTCGGGCTGGCCGGAGATGATGAGCGGCGTGCGGGCCTCGTCGATCAGGATCGAGTCGACCTCGTCCACGATCGCGTACCAGTGCCCCCGCTGCACGGTCTGCTCGAGCTCGACCGCCATGTTGTCGCGCAGGTAGTCGAAGCCGAACTCGGAGTTGGTGCCGTAGGTGATGTCGCATCGGTAGGCGGCGCGGCGGTTGGTCTGCTCCCAGTCGTCCGGCATGTTGGACTGGATCACGCCGACCGTCACCCCGAGCGCCTCGTACACGGGCCGCATCCACTCGGCGTCGCGCTTGGCCAGGTAGTCATTCACCGTGACCAGGTGCACGTTCACGCCGCTGATCGCGTTCAGGTAGAGCGGGAGCGTCGCCACGAGCGTCTTGCCCTCGCCGGTCTTCATCTCGGCGATGCGCCCCTCGTGCAGCACCATGCCGCCGATCAGCTGGACGTCGAAGTGGCGCATGCCCAGCGTCCGCTTGGCCGCCTCACGGACGCAGGCGAACGCCTCGGGCAGCAGCTCGTCGAGCTCCTCGCCCTCTTCGAACCGGCTGCGGAAGTCCTCCGTCTTCGCGCGTAGCGCGTCGTCGGACAGGGCCTCCAGCTCGGGCTCGAGGTCGTTGATCTCGCGCACGCGGTCCTGCATGCGCTTGAGTGTCCGGCCCTCGCCGGCACGAAGGATCTTCTGGAACACGCTCATCCGGGTGGATGGTACCGAACGGGCGCGTGGGTCCCGGCGTCCTCCCCGGGGCGGCGCGTCAGGGCAGCGAGGCCGCGGCCTCGACGCCGGTCGGCGTCAGCCGCACCTCCCGCCGGGAACGGTCGCCGTCGGCGTACTCCGCGAGGCCAAGGTGGACGAGGTGGTCGACGTTCTGGGCGATCTCCTCCCTGAGCAGGACGGAGTCGTGCCCTTCGGCCGTGACGACGTCGGCGAGGTCGTCGATCGACGCCGCGTCGCCCGTGTGCAGGCCGCGCAGGATGTCGTCCTGCCATGGGAAGCGGTTGATGCTACTCACGATGCGGCTCCTTTCCCGGGCTCCGGCGGTCGAGCACCCATCCCACGCCGAGCAGGAGCAGCGCGAAGAAGATGAATCCTCCCAGCAGCCCCCAGGCGTAGATCGCCCGGAAGGCGATCAGCATGACAACGGCGGCGACGGCGCCGGCCGCGACGACGAGCCCCGCCAGCCGCGCATAGAACCCGAACCCGAGGCCGTCGTTGCGGTCGGCTCGGGTCGATGCGGGCGGCGACGGCTGCGAGGTCACACGCCCAGGCTACGGACGCCTGGCCCTGTGGCGGTCACCCGATCCGGGTGAACCGCGTCAGCCCCCGTCTTCGCGGGACGGCTCGATCAGGCCGTAGTTGCCGTCGCGGCGCTTGTAGATCACGTTGACGGTCTCGGAATCGGCGTTCACGAAGACGAAGAAGTCGTGGCCGATCAGCTCGAGCTGGAGCATCGCCTCCTCGGGCGGCATCGGCTTCATGTTGAACTGCTTCGACTTGACGATCACCGCGTCCTCCTCATCCGGCAGCGCGGCCGCCTCGGCGGGCGGCGCGACGTGGCTGGCGATGTGCTGCGCCCCCTTGCGGGTGCGCTTGTTCCGGTAGCGCTTCACCTGGCGCTCGAGCTTGTCGGCCACGAGATCGATCGACGCGTACATGTCGGTGGACGACTCCCGGGCCCGCAGCACCGGCCCCTTCGTCCATACGGTTGCCTCGGCGACCTGGTTCTGGTTGATCGACGGGTTGTGCTCGACGGCGAGCTCGAGCTCGCACCGGCTCTCGTCGGACAGATGCCGCGCAAGCCTGCCCAGCTTGCGCTCGGAATACGCGAACAGCGCATCCGTCACGTCCACGTTCCGGCCCTTCACCTGCAGCTTCATCCGCGGCTCCTTTGGACGGAGGAGTGCCCGAAACATACCCGGTTCGAGCGATGGTTGATCGGGGGCTCCCCATAGCGTTCTGGGCAGGTGCGATACCGAGGAGCGAAAGGACGCACCGAGCGACGCATGCTCTGCACGCAAGCGAGGGAGGACGCCATTCACTACATCCGGACCACCCGGGCCAGGGTCACGACGGCGACGGGGCCGGCGCCGCCCTTCCGCAGGGCCGCGGCGCAGGCCGAGAGTGTCGCGCCGGTCGTGAACACGTCGTCGACGACGGCGATCCGCTCCCCGGTGAGCGCCGAGGCCGCCCGGAAGGCGCCCCGCACGTTGCGGCGGCGGGCGGTGTGGTCGAGGCCGCGCTGCGGGCGCCGCAGCGGCGCCGCGGCCAGCAGCGGGCGGGCCGGGACGTCCCACCGCTCGGCCAGGCCGCGCGCCAGCTCCTGGGCCGGGTGATAGCCCCGTCGCAGGGTGCGCCAGCGGTCGCCCGGCACCCAGGTGAGCACGTCGCACTCGGGCGCGGGGCAGACGGTGGCGATGAGCCCGGCGGACGTGGACGCGAGGCCGCGCAGGCCGCCGTCCTTGAACCGCAGGACGAGGTCGCGCCCGCGGCCCTCGAACGCCACCGCCGCGGCGGCCCCCTCGAACCCCAGCCGGCGGCCGCGGCACTCGCGGCAGTCCGCCACCGGCATCACCGTGGGCTTCCCGCAGCGGGCGCATGCAGGCCCGCCCAGGAGCGGCAGGGCGCGCACACACGCCGGGCAGACCGGGTCGCCGCCGTGGCCGCACAACGCGCAGCAGGCGGGCAGGAGCAGGTCGAGGACGCGCACCCCTCCGACGCTAGGCGCCGCCGCGTCACGGGTGTGTGCCCGATCGTGCCGGTTCGGTCAGGAGAGCGTCAACGGGCCGTCGACGGCCGTGCCCGGCGGCACCCGCCGCGCGAGCTCGGCCGGATCGCCCGCGACGAGCGGGCTGAGCTCGATCGGCACCGCGGCGGACCCGTCCGCCGTCCGCGGGACGACCGCGCCGGCCCCCTCCAGCACGTCGGCGGCCGCATCGCTCAGCCGCTGCCGCACCGTCTCGGGCGACGAGGAGCCCTCCGCGTTCTTCAGCGGCTCGAACTCGCCCTCACGGCTCGTCTCGAGAACGAGCGAGCGGCGCGCGAGCGGCAGCGTGTCGAAGATGAACTGCTCGAACTTGACCGCGTTCGGCTCGTCCGGCTCGACCTGGCTGCCCCGGTCGTCCACGTACGGCACGCGCTTCAGCGCCCGGTGGTACGGCAGCTCGGCCGTGGCCGCCACCCGCTCGACGAAGTCGAGGGAGAACACGTGCAGGGCGATGCTCCCGGCCGCGTAGGTGAGCCCGCCGCCGGGGCGGCGCTCCTCGGCCAGCCGGTCGGGCAGGTCGGAGTACTCGATCACGAGCTGGCGCCCGTCCCGCGCCGCCACCACCCCGACCTTCTCGGCCGGGTCGGTCTTGCGCACGACCTTCGACGACACCTCCGCGCCCGCCAGCCGGTGGGCGCCGACGAACCCCGGGTCGCCGACGGCGATCAGCGGGTTGTCCACCTGGAGATAGAAGACCGTCTCGATCCCGCGCTCGCGCATCTCGTCGAGGCAGCCGGTGCGCCGCAGCGCCCGCAGGGTGCCCCCGTGGCCGTCCGGGCTGAGGGCAACCCGGTCGCGCGCAGCCAGCAGCACCGCGCCGCTCCCGGCGTCCACCGCGGGCATCGTCCCCTGCCGGAAGAGCCGCACGTGCTCGAGCCCGAACCAGGCGTGACCGGCGAAGAACTCCTCGGTGGCGGCGTGGTTGTCGCCGCTCGTCATCACGTAGAGCGGCGGCGTGCGGCCGTACCGATGGCCCAGGGCGGCCACCTTCTCGCAGTGGATCTGGAACAGCGACCGGTCGGTCACGGGGCCGATCGGATAGCAGCCCTTGGGGCCGTCGAACCCCAGCCGGGTGCCCTGCCCGCCGGCGACGATGACGACCGCGACGGCAC
>JAICJC010000094.1 GCA_025928655.1 Thermoleophilia bacterium
GCCGGCATCGACCAGCGCTCGCCGGCCCGCCACCCCGACTGGCTCGGCCCGGACGACCTGTCCCTCAAGGTGCAGGAGATCCGCGAGGCGACCGACTACCAGATCCCGATCCAGCTCAAGCTGGGCGCGGCCCGCGTGTACGACGACGTCCGCATGGCGGCCAAGTGCGGCCCGGACATCATCTACCTGGACGGGGCCGAGGGCGGCACGGGCGCGGGCCCGCACATCGCCTCGGAGGAGACCGGCATCCCGCTGATGGCGGCGATCCCGGAGGCCCGCCGGGCGCTCGAGGACGTCGGCCTGGCCGACTCCGTCGACCTGGTGGTCGCGGGCGGCATCCGCAACGGCGGCGACGTCGCCAAGTGCCTCGCGCTGGGCGCCAAGGCGGTGGCGATCGGCCACTCGGCCCTGATGGCGCTCAACTGCAACAAGGAAATCCCCGGCGTCACCGACTACGAGGGCACGATCGGCGTGCCCGCCGGCGAGTGCTACCACTGCCACACGGGCCGCTGCCCGGTCGGCATCACGACCCAGGATCCCGAGCTGCGCAAGCGGCTGATCGTCGACGAGGCCGCAGAGCGGGTCTACAACTTCCTGCACACGCTCACGCTCGAGGTGCAGATGCTCGCGCGCGCGTGCGGCAAGACGAACATCCACAGCCTCGAGCCCGAGGATCTGTGCGCGCTCACCACCGAGGCCGCGGCGATGGCGAAGGTGCCGCTGGCCGGCACCGACTACATCCCGGGCGTGACCGAGCGCGAGACCCTGTCCGAGATCCGCCGCCTCCTCGAGAAGAAGCACGAGGAGGAGTCCGTCACCCACGTCGGCCGCCCGCTCGAGGCGGCGGGGGAGTAGAGCATGGCCGAAGAACGCCACATCGCAATCGACGCCGAGACGCTCGCCGGCAAGCGCTTCCCCTACCAGGAGGACATGTCCCTCATCGACGACGTCGACCTGCTGGGGGCGACGCCGGGCCACGACATCAATTGGCTGGAGGACGTCGAGCTCCTCGAGGAGGAGGGCGTGCCGGCCGTGTTCGACCGCTACTCGAACTCGTTCCTGCGCATCTACTTCCCGATTCCCGAGGGGCGCGAGAACGAGATCGCCCGCAAGGTGCTCGTGAAGCACCTCCAGTCCGGCAACTCCTACGGCATCCAGCTGAAGTCGAAGCACTGCAAGTTCCCGCAGCCCGAGCTGGGCTCGTGGGTGCCGGGCTCGGCGACCGTCGGGACGGACTGGAAGGCGCCGGTGCTGGAGGGCTGGGAGGCCCCGCTGCACTGAGCGGCGCGCGGTCACCGGCGCTGTACGAGCTCGCGCACGTCGTGCGGGACGGGATGACGACCTATCCCGGGCTGTCCGGGCCGATCGTGTGCGACTACCTCTCCCGGGAGCAGAGCCGCGCGCGCTACGCGCCGGGCACGGAGTTCCAGATCGGGAAGATCGAGCTCGTCTCGAACACCGGCACCTACGTCGACACGCCGTTCCACCGCTACGCCGACGGCGACGATCTGGCCCGGCAGCCGCTGTGGCCGCTGGCGGGACGTCCGGCGGTGGTCGTGCGGCCCGAGCCGGAGGACGGCGCCGCGATCGGGCCCGCGGCGTTCGCCGGGCTCGACGTGCGCGGGCGGGCCGTGCTCGTGCAGACCGGCTGGGACCGGCACTGGGGCACCGACGAGTACCTCTCGGGCGGCCACCCGTTCCTGACGGGCGCCGCGGCAGAGGCGCTGCGCGACGCCGGCGCGGCCCTGGTCGGCATCGACTGCCTGAACATCGACTCGGTCGCGGACGGTGAGCGGCCCGTGCACACCGCCCTGCTCGGCGCCGGCATCCCGATCGTCGAGCACATGACCGGCCTGGCGGCCGTGCCCGACGGCGCCCGCTTCTACGCCGTGCCGCCGCCCATCGAGGGCATGGGCACCTTCCCCGTGCGCGCGTTCGCCGTCGCGGGGTAGGTCGAGCGTGCCGGAAACCGGGGACAGTCCCCATCCGGGGACTATCCCCGTCGGTGCCACGAGTACGATGAGCCGGTGCTCGCCCTCCCCGCACTGCTCGCCGCGCTGCCGCTGATCGGCGTCGGGCCGTACGGGCCCTCGGTGCACGTCACCCAGCAGATCGGAACGTCCGCCGGCGGCCGCGCCATCATGGCGACGGAGTCCGGTGCCCCGCAGGCGCCGCGGCGGGTGCTCGTCGTCGGCTGCATCCACGGCAACGAGTGCGCCGGCGTCGCCGTGATCCGGCGGCTGCGGCAGATGCGGCCGCCGCGGATGTTCGACATGTGGCTCGTCCCGACGCTGAACCCGGACGGCCGCGCCGCGGACACGCGCCAGAACGGGCACGGCGTCGACCTGAACCGCAACTTTCCCGCCGGGTGGACGCGCCACGGCGCGCCCTGGAGCACGTACTACTCGGGCCCGCGCCCGTTCTCGGAGCCCGAGACGCGGGCGGCCCGGCGCCTGATCGAGCGGGTGCGGCCCACCCTGTCGGTCTGGTTCCACCAGCACGAGCGGCTGGTGTGGGCCTGGGGCCGCAGCGCGGCCGCCGCCCGCCGCTACGCGCACATCGTCGGCTTGCGGCTGTATCTGAACCCCAACCCCGGCGGGACGGCGTCGCGGTGGCAGAACCACCACTTCTCCCGCGGCTCGTCCTTCGCGGTCGAGCTGCCGGCCGGGGCGATGACCCGCGCCGCCGTGACCCGGCACGTCAACGCGGTCCGCACGCTCGTCCGGTAGCCCCGCCGGGTGCCTGCCGACGCCCTCGCGCTCGCCCTCGCCGCCGCGGCGCTGCACGCGGGCTGGAACCTGCTCATCGCGCGCGCCGGCGACCCGGAGGGCGCGGGGGCCGCGGCCCAGCTCTTCGCCGCCGTCGTCTTCGCGCCGCTGGCGGCGGCGACCTGGCACGTCGAGGCGGCCGCGCTGCCGTACATCGCCGCGTCGACGGTCGCCGAGCTCGCGTACTTCACCCTCCTGGCGGCCGCCTACCGGCGGTCGGAGATGTCGCTGGTCTATCCGATCGCCCGCGGTCTCGCGCCCGTGCTCGTCCTGATCGGCGCGGCCGTCGCCACCGGCGCCCACCTGGCGCCCGTGGCGGTGGTCGGCGTGCTCATCGTCGCCGTGGGGATCGCCCTCGTGCGCGGGATCCGCGCCCGCGGCGACCTGCGCTCGACCGGCATGGCCGCCGCGATCGCCGTGACGATCGCCTGCTACACCGTCATCGACAAGAGCGGCCTGCGCCACGCCGCGACGATCCCGTACTTCGAGCTCGAGCTGGGGCTCGAGGCGGTGATCTACGCGGCGGGGCTGTCCGCCGTGCGCGGCTCCGGAGTCGTCCGCCGCGGCTTCTCGCGCTGGTCGATGGCCGCCGGCATCGGCATGTTCGGGGCCTACGGCCTCGTGCTCGCCGCGCTACGGCTGGCGCCGGCCGCCCCGGTCGCGGCCGTCCGCGAGACGAGCGTGGTCATGGCGACCGCGCTCGCCGCCCTCTACCTGCACGAGCGCGTCACCCGCGAGCGCGCGCTCGGCGCCGCGCTCGTGTGCGCCGGCGTCGTCGCCCTGGCCCTGGCATAGGGTCAGACGGCGACGCGCTCGCCGGCCGCGGCCACGAACGCCTCGACCACGAGCTGCAGGCGCGGCTCGATCCTCCACTCCTCGTGCAGCTCGCACTGCATCGCGAGCACGAAGCGCCCGGGCATCTCGATCGCCTCGACCACCCCGTCGGGGGCGCGGGCCGAGACGACGAGACCGGCGCCGATCTCGTCGACGGCCTGGTGGTGGAAGCTGTCGACGACGACCTCGTCGCCGAGCAGGTCGTGGAGGCGGGTGCCGGGGGCGGCCGCGATCGGGTGGCGGGGATGGTCGGGCGCGGGCAGGTCGGCCATGGCCGCCGCCTGGAACCGGCGCCAGTAGCGGCCGGTCGGATCGGACGGGTGCGACCGCCAGGCCTCGACGAGGCTCAGGTCCTGCACCATCGTCCCGCCCAGCGCGACGTTCAGCATCTGCATGCCGCGGCAGGTGCCGATGATCGGCAGGCCGCGGTCGAGCGCCCGCTCGACGAGCTCGACCTCGAACGCGTCGCGGGCGGCGTCGACCGCGCCCAGGAGCGCGTGCGGCTCCTGGCCGTAGCGGCCGGGATCGATGTCGTGCCCGGCCGCGAGCATCACCCCGTCGAGCCGGTCGAGCTGGTCGTCCAGCCCGCCCGGCACGCGGGAGAACACCATCGGCACCGCCCCGGCCATCACCAGCGCGCGCTGGTACCCGACCCCGGCGTAGTCGCCGACGCCGTGGAATCCGGCCGAGACCCCGATGAGCGGCTTGTCGCCCGTGGCCCTAGCTCCAGGGGTAGGGGCTGTTCGAAACCGGGTGCAGATCGCCCGTCGCGAAGCGCTCGTACCGGAACGGGTAGAGCACGCTCGAGTGGCCGCCGGTCATGACCTGGGCCACCTCGCGCCCGACGCCGATCATCTTGTAGCCGTGGTTCGAGTCGGCGATCACGTACACGTTCGGGCGCATGTCGTCGAAGATCGGGAAGCTGGCGGCGGTGAAGCAGCCGACGCCGCCGGAGCGCACGTTCGCGTACGTGCCGCGCTTGCCCTCGAACCGCTCCATGCAGTGGGAGAGCGACGCGCACCACATGTCGGCGAAGCTCGACTCGACGCTCGCGGTCGGATAGGGGTCGACCTCGAACTCGTGGCCCACGATGATCGGGGCGGCGCCGCCCTGCACGCCGTGCGGGTCCTGCTTGAAGTAGTTGCCCCAGAGCTCGTCGGTGATGAGCTTGCCGTCGTCGTCGTAGAGCGGCGCGTCGGAGTCGACGTGCAGCACCGGCGGCATCGAGCCGTCGGGAAGCGAGAGCAGCTTCGGGTCGACCGAGATCTCGCCCTCCTGGAGGTACCAGTACGTCCACATCTCCTGATCCTTGTGGACGTCGCCCTCCGGCGTGCGGACGTCGATGCGGTCGGACAGGCCGAGCATCTCCCACAGCGAGGCGATCCACGGGCCGACGCCGACCACGACCTGCTCGACGGCGATGTCGCCCTGGTCGGTCTGCACCGTCTTGACCGCGCCGGAGTCGTCCATGTCGAACCCGGTCACCGTCACGCCCGTGACGAGCCGCGCCCCGGCCTCCTGGGCCTTCTTCGCGAGGCCCTGCATCGAGGCCATGTTGTTGGCGTAGCCGCCCTTCTCCTCGTGCAGGCACACCTCGACCCCTTGCGCGCGCCAGTCCGGGAACATCTCCTTCATATGGCTCCGGACGGCGTCGGCGCCGACGATCAGCTCGGACGGGTAGCCGATCCGCTGCTGGCGCTCGTACACGGCGGTGAGGTCGTCCACCTGGGCGCCGCAGCCGAGGGCGACGTAGCCGACCGGGTGGTAGCTGAAGCCCGGGGGATCCTGCTCCCACACCTCGACGTTCGCGGCCATGAGCTCGGACATCGCCGGCTGGAAGTAGTTGTTGCGCACGACGCCGCAGGCGATGCCGGAGGCGCCGGCGCCGATGCCGGTCTTGTCGACGATGAGCACGTCCGGCTCCTCGCCCCGCGCCCGCTGCTCCTTGGCCAGGTGCCAGGCGCTCGACAGGCCGTGCACGCCGGCTCCGATGACGAGGTACTTGACGCGGTCGGGCAGATCGGCCATTCGAACTTCTCCAATCGTTATTGCCGTTGCGGCAATGCTATTTCCAAACTGCGGGCCCATGATACCCGAGCTCCGCCGAAAGCGCCACCGCGCTTCGCACGAGCGGCGCCGCGGCCGCATCCTGGGCGGCCTCGTCGAAGCGGGTGTCCGGACCCTGGAGGCCGAGGATCGCGGCCAGCTCGCCGCGGGCGCCGAGCACCGGGGCGGCGATCGCGTTCAGGTGCTCCTCGCGCTCGCCGATCGCGCGCGCCCAGCCCCGCTCCCGCACCGCGTCCACCACCCGGGAGAGCTCCGACGGGTCGACGATCGTGCGGTCGGTGAACCGCTCGAGGCGGCCGGCCCTGGGCGGGCCGCCGGCGAACGCCAGCATCACCTTGCCGGTCGCGGTGGCATGGGCGATGCTGGCGCGTCCGACCCGGGCCACCGAGGCGACCGTCTCCCGGCTGGGGACGAAGTCGACGGTGATCGCGTCGGGCTCCGACGGCAGCGACAGGGTCGCCGTCTCGCCCACCTCGGCCTCGAGCGCCTCCAGGTGCGGCCGGGCCAGGGCGCGCAGGTCGAGCCCGGCCAGGACGTGGTTCGACAGGGCGAGCAGGTGCGTGCCCAGCCGGTAGCGGCCGGTGTCGGGCACGTGCTCGACATAGCCCGCGTCGACGAGCGTCGAGAGCGTCCGCGACACGGTGCTCGCGTTGATCCCGGTCAGGCGCGCGAGCTCGCTCGTCCCCGCGTCACCGCGGACGCGCAGGAAGGCGTCGAGGACGCGCAGCGCCCGCTCGACCGCGGCCAGGCGCCGCTCGGCCGGTCGTCCGGTGGGCGGCATCCCCACATCATTGCCGAAGCGGCAATGCCGGTGTCGCATCCGTGAAGAAAAGGGGTATCGTCGCCCCGTGACGCACGACCCCAGGCTCCGGCTCGACTTCCGTGAGGTCGTCGGCGCGTTCGCCACCGGGGTCACCGTCGTCACGACCCGCTTCGGCGACACCCACGCCGGCATGACGCTCAACTCGTTCACGTCGGTGTCGCTCGACCCGCTGCTCGTGCTGGTCTCGCTCGCGCACGGGACGCGCACGCTCGAGATCGTGCGCCGCAGCGAGAAGTACGCGGTCAACGTCCTGCACCGGCGCCAGCGCGACGTGGCGCTCGCCTTCGCCAAGCCGGGGGCGCCCTTCCCGCCCGGGCACACGATCGTCGACCCGGCCGGCTATCTCGCCGTCATGCACGCCCTCGCGATCCTGCGCTGCCAGGTCGTCGGCGTCCACGTCGCGGGCGACCACGACCTCGTCGTCGGCGAGGTGGTCGACTTCGAGGGCTCGGGCGGCGAGCCGCTCATCTTTCACCGGGGCGCGTTCGGCGGCCTGGACGAGGACGCGCTCGTGCCCAGCGGCCGCGTGATCGGCATCGCCGGCTCCGGCTGGTAGGCGGGGACAGTCCCCATCCGGGGACTGTCCCCGGTTGCACCCACGGGGAGTGCGTCTACCCGCCAGAAGGGGTCTGACCCCGTTTGGCGGGTCGATCGTGGCTCCGGCGAGACCGCGTCTCGCCGGAGCCCCCACCACGTCCCGAGCGCCCCTTAAGGAGGGGGCTCATGGGGGAACCCCGGGTTCCCCCGTGTTAGAGGTGGTGGGTGTACTCGGCGAACTCCCAGTCGGTCACGGCCAGCCGGGCGCGCTCCAGCTCGACGCCCTTGATGATCCGGTAGATGCGCACGAGCTCGGAGCCCATCGCCTCGGTGAGGACGGTGTCGGCCTCGAGCGCCTCGAGCGCCGCCTCGAAGGTCGTCGGCAGCGGCGTCAGCGTCTCGGCCTCTGGTAGCTCGTAGATGAGGCCCTCCAGCGGCGCCGGCGGCTCGATCTCGCGCTTGATGCCGTCCAGCCCGGCGAAGAGCGCCGCGGCGATCGCGAGATAGGGGTTGGCCGCCCCGTCGCCGACCCGGAACTCGATCCGGGTCGCGCCGCCGCGCTCGCGAGGGACGCGGGCGAGCGTCAGCCGGTTGTCGTGGCCCCAGCTCACGAGCGTCGGCACGAGCGCCTCGGGATGCAGGCGCCGGTAGGCGTTCGTCGTCGGGTTGAAGAAGGCCATCAGCCCCGGCCCGTGCTCGAGCAGGCCGCCGATCAGGTGCCGCGCCATGGGCGAGAGGCCGTCCTCGCCGTCGCCGTTCAGGGCGTTCTTCCCCTCCTCGTCCGCCAGCGAGATGTGCAGGTGGAAGCCCGACCCCTCGTCGTCGTTCCAGGGCTTGCCGATGAACGTCGCCAGCAGCCCCTCGCGCGCCGCCAGGTCCTTCACCACCGCCTTGAAGCGGAAGGCGCGGTCGGCGGCGTCGAGCGCCGGGCCGTGCATCAGGTTGATCTCGTACTGGCTACGGCCGTACTCGTGGTTGGCCGCGATCGCCCCGAGGCCCATGTCGACGCAGGCGTGCAGCATCGTCGTGAGCACGCCGCGCGGATCCGCGACGTGGCCGACCGTATAGACGTGGCTCGGGTTGTCGACGTAGCGGCGGTAGCCGTGCGGCGCGGCGGGGTCGGGTGTGCACAGGTAGAACTCGAGCTCCGGCCCGATCACCGGCGACACGCCGAGCTCCGCGTAGCCCTCGATCGCCCGCTTGAGCGCCCCCCGCGGATCGACGCCGTACGGCGACCCGTCCATGCGGAAGAGGTCGGCCAGGCACCAGGCGGTGTCCGGCTCCCACGGCACCGGCACGAGCGTCTCGAGGTCGGGCCGCGCCAGGATGTCCTGGAAGCCGTGCTCCGGGCCGGCGACCACGTTGTGGCGCAGGTCGACGGTCATGATCGCCTCGCAGTAGGTGCCGCCGTCGGCCGCGATGTGCGCGATGTGCGAGATCGGATAGTCCTTGCCCCGCGAGATGCCGTGCAGGTCGGGATAGGTCATCCGGACGGTGCGGACGCCGCGCTGCTCGAGCGCGCTCAGGGTGCTATCGGCCACGCGGTGATCCTTTCATGCCGCGGCGACCCGGACGGGCATCGCCTTGAGTGCGTTGGTGAAGTTGGTGCGCATGCGCCGGGCCGGGCCGGCCGGCTCGATCGCCGCGATCCGCGGGAGCAGCTCCTCGAACATGATCCTGACCTCGAGCTTGGCCAGGTGTGCGCCCAGGCAGAAGTGGGGGCCGCCGCGGCCGAAGCTGACGTGGTCGTTGGGCCTGCGGCCGACGTCGAACCGCAGCGGGTCCGCGAAGACCCGCTCGTCGAAGTTCGCCGACGCATACCACGTGACGACCTTGTCGCCCTCCGTGATCCGCGCCCCGCGCAGCTCCACGTCGCGCGTCGCGGTGCGGCGGAAGTGCAGCACCGGGGTGGCCCAGCGGATGATCTCCTCGACGGCGGTCGGCATCAGCTCCGGGTGCGCCCGCAGCCGCTCGAGCTCTTCGGGTGAGTCCATGAACGCCTGCATGCCGTGTGCGATCGCCTGGCGGGTGGTCTCGTTCCCGGCCACGACGAGCAGGAGGAACATCGCGTCGAACTCCCGCTCGGTCAGCCGCTCGCCGTCGACCTCGCCCTGGACGAGCTTGGTGACGATGTCGTCGCGCGGCTCCTTGCGCCGCTCGGCGGCCAGGCGGTGCCCGTACTCATAGAGCTCGAGCGCGACCGGGCTGCGGAACGGCAGCAGCCGGTAGCGCTCGCTGTCCGGGTGCTCGTAGGAGATGTCCGAGAGGTCGGGGTCGGTCGAGCCGATCATCGCGTCGCCCCACTCGATCAGCTTCCCGTTGTCCTCGTGCGGGACGCCCAGGATCTCGCACAGGACGCGGATGGGGAGCACGGCGGCGACCTCGTCGACGAAGTCGAACTCACCCTGCGGGAGCGCCCGGTCGAGGATGTGGCCGGTGAGCCCGCGCAGCAGGTCCGTGTAGGCCGCCACGGCCCGCGGGGTGAACCCGCGGTTCACGAGCGCGCGCAGGCGGGTGTGGCGGGGCGGATCGGTGTCGAGCATCGACTTGCGCGCCTCGATCGCGTCGGGCTCGAGGTCCTCGAGCGCGGTCGCGCCGGTCTCGGACGAGAAGGTGGCCGTGTCCTTGTGCACGGCCACCAGGTCATCGTGGCGGGTGACCGCCCAGTAGCCCTTCCCGTGCGGCCAGTCGTACCAGCGCACCGGGTCGTTGTCGCGCAGCCAGCGGAACATCTCGTGCGGGATGCCCTGCGCGAAGGTGTCGTTCTCGAAGTCGATGGCGACGGGCGGTGCGCTCATGCGGTCGACCCCTCCACGATCTGGAGCGTCTTCAGGTCGGAGTAGAAGTCGAGCGCGTAGTCGCCGCCCTCGCGGCCGATGCCGGAGATCCCCATGCCGCCGAACGGCGCGGTCAGGTCGCGGACGAGGAACGTGTTCACCCACACCGTGCCCGCGCGGACGGAGCGCCCGACCCGTTCGGCCCGCTCCGAGGAGCCGGTGTAGACGATGGCCGAGAGCCCGTAGGCGGTCGAGTTCGCGAGCTCCACGGCCTCGTCCTCGGAGGCGAAGGTCTGGAGCGTCAGCACCGGCCCGAAGACCTCCCGCTGCACGACCTCGGAGTCGTTTCCGCGCGGCTCGCTCCGGGTCGGCTCGTAGTAGAGGCCGCCCAGCTCGGCCCGGCGGCCGCCGCGCACGATCCGGTCGCCGTGCTCACGCGCTCGCTCGACGAAGCCCTCGACCCGGGCCAGGTGGTCGGGGTGGATCAGGGGCGAGACCGTGGTGTCGTCCGCGCGCGGGTCGCCCAGCACGTGGGCGTCGGTGTGGCGGTGAAACCGCTCGAGGAAGTCGTCGCGGATCGACTCGGCCACCAGCAGCCGCGTGCCCGCGAGGCACACCTGGCCGGCGTCGTCGTACTGGCCGGCCGCCTTCTTCGCCGCCGCCTCGACGTCGGCGTCCTCGAACACGATCAGCGGGCCCTTGCCCCCCAGCTCCGCCGTGAACGGCGCCAGGTTCCCGGCGGCCGCGGTGCCGATCAGGCGCCCGGTCTCGGGCGAACCGGTGAAGCTCACCCGGCGCACGCCGGGGTGGGAGACGAGGGCGGCGCCGGCCTCCTCGCCGATCCCCTGGACGACGTTGAAGACGCCCGCCGGCAGCCCGGCCTCGCCGGCCAGGTCGACGAGCAGCGAGCACGAGAGCGGCGACCACTCGGCCGGCTTCAGGATCACGGTGCAGCCGGCGGCCAGGGCCGGGGCGGTCTTCCAGGTCGAGAGCATGAACGGCGCGTTCCACGGCGTGATCACCGCCGCCGGCCCCGGCGGCATCCGGATCACGCGGTTGCGCGTGCCGTTGCTCTCCCAGACGCGCTCCTCGTAGCCGGCGGCCAGGTCGGCGTAGCTGCGGTAGTTGCGCGCGCCGCGGCCGATCACCCGCGCCCGCAGCGAGCGCTCGAGCATGGCCATGTCGAGGCACTCGACGGTGGCGAGCCGCTCGACGTTCGCATCGATCAGGTCGGCCAGCCGGTGCAGATACGGGGCGCGGCCGGCGGCGCCGAGCGCCGCCCACTCCGGGAACGCGGCGGCGGCCGAGCGCACGGCCAGGTCGACCTCGCGCTGTCCCCCGCGGGCGACCTCGGCCAGCAGCGTCCCGTCGATGGGCGAACGGTCACTGAACCGCTCCGCCGACGGCACCCGCATGCCGCCGATGTAGTGATCGGGCGAGACGTCGACGCCGGCGCCCGTGCTCACGGGCGACCACCGGGGCCTGGCGCCTCGTCCGCTCGCAGCTCACGCACCGTCTCGAGGTCGTCCACCGTGTAGGCGAACTGGAACCGGAATCCCTTGCCCATGCGCACCGGCGCGAGGGCGGCGTGCTCCTCGGAGGGGGCCGGGAACAGCTCGAGCGTCGCCGGGCCCTCGTGGATGGCCGAGATCGACCGGTCGCGGCTGCGGGCGCGCACGAGCTCGTGCACCGCCGGGTCGGCGTGGCGGCCGGCGGCCAGCCGGGGGAAGTGGCGCCGGTTCACGAGCGGCGGGTCGTTGTGCGTCGGGCCCGACTCGGAGACGCGCTCCGGGGTGACGGTGCCCTGGGCGAGGCGGTGGCCGTTGGCCGAGAGCGTGCCGGCGAACGTGCGCCCCTCGGCCCGGCAGTCGAGCCCGAACGACCGCGTCATCTCGATCTGGCCGAGCTTCTTCGGGAAGCCCTGGATCCACCCGCGCACGAGCGCGAAGTCCCTGTCCACCCAGATGTACGGGCAGGTCGTCACCTCCTCGCCGTCGAGCATCGCGTTCACGACGATGAAGAACTCCTTGTACTGCCCCCGCCCGGGCTCGAGCAGCTCCTCGCCGGAGTCCCCGCACGACTGCCAGTCCACGAAGAGGACGGCGCACCGGCCGGGGTCGGCGTGCGGCTCGAGGCCCGGCGGCAGGACGGCTGCGACCGCGGCCGGGTCGGCCCAGTACTCGATGACGAGGAAGTCGCCGACGTAGTGCCAGGGGGGCGCCGGCACGAGCGACGCGGTGCCGCCCGGCGAGAGCGGCAGCGAGTATCCGGACTGGTGCGCCATCCTCGCAGGCTAGTCCTGCAGGAACTGCTCGACCAGTGATTCCGCGAAGCGCTTGTCGGCGATCTTGTACGCGAGCGCCGTCATCCGCCACGAGTCGGACAGGTAGAAGCGCTCGTAGAGCTCGCCGCGGCCGCCCAGGTCGGAGCCGATGTAGTCCCACGCCAGCCGGAACAGGCGGATGCGGCGCTCGGCGTCGGCGCCCGCGGCCTGGTAGAAGGTCGCGATCGCGTCGGCCATCGGTCCCTTCATGTCCGCCTCCGACGGCGTGCACATGAACCCGCCGCCGCCGATCAGCTGCAGGAGCTCATTGCAGTAGGGCAGCCACTTCGGCATCTCGCCGCGCAGGGCCAGGAACGGGCGGTCGTCCGGGTACCAGACCCCGCCCTCGTCGAGGGCCGAGCCGGCCTCGGCGGAGACGATCGCCGAGCGGGTGAGCTCGGCCATGTTCCACATCTGGCCGAGCTTCTCCTGGATGTGGTCGAAGCGGCCGACGCCGGTCGTGTTCGCGATCAGGTGCCCCAGCCCGAAGGCGAACGAGAGCTTCACGTACGCGCGCGTGAAGGCCTGGTGCATGATGTGGCCGCGCCAGCCGGTGTCGGTGATGACCTCGGAGTAGCCCTCCGTGTCGCCGTCGAGGAACACGCGCGACTTGGGCACCTCGACGTCGTCGAAGATCGCCACGGCGTCCATCTCGTCGAAGCGCGACGAGAGCGGGAAGTCGACCTGCGAGCGCGGCTTCGAATAGGAGTCGCGGCAGATGAACTTGAGCCCCGGCGTCCCCATCGGGATCGCGAACGAGAGCGCATAGCGGCCGTCCTGGGGGCGGATGTCCGAGCCCGGGTAGATCGTGAGCTCGTCGGCGAACGGCGCCAGCGTCGCCAGCATGCGCGCGCCCCGCACCGTGATGTGGCTCTCGGTCTCGCCGATCTTGTGCAGCGCCACCTGGCCGGCGGCCTGTTCGGCCTCGGGCTTGGAGCGGTCGACCTGCGGGTTCATGATCGAGTGGGTCGTCGAGAGGTCGCGGTCACGCATCTCGGCCTGGTAGGCGACCATGTTCTCGGCCCCTTGCTCGTTGCCGCGCCGCGCCCACACGTCCGCGCGGCCCGCGAAGCAGGCGAAGGTGACGTTCAGGTAGTCGGGCGTGCGGCCCATCGTCCCGCCCGAGAGCGCGGCCGTGATCTCGATCGCGCGCCGCCGCCGTTCGAGGTCCTCGCGCGAGCGCGGGATCAGGTGGGTGACGTTGACGAGCCGTCCGTCCGCGGGCGAGGGCGCGAGCATCTCGTCGGCGTGCTCGTGCTGGAGGTCGTAGACGCGGGCCAGCGAGAGGGCCGCGCCGTGGAGCTCGTCGTGGTCGAGCGGGTGGGTGATCTTGACGCCGTTCAGCCACAGCTCGCGCGCGTCGCCGCGCAGGCCGTCGAGGAACTGGCGGCCGGTGCGGGCGGCGACGCCCGCGGACTGGGCGGTCTCGCTCACGCCGTCTCCCCCGCGGTGACGGCTCGCTCGGCCTCGTCCTCGGGCATCGCGGTCGCGACGTGGAGCGTCTGCGCCGACACCTGCGGCCGCTCGCCCGGGCCGGCCAGGTCGACGTCCCAGTCCACGACGCGGTTCTCGAGCCGTCGGAGCCCCGACACCTCGACGGCGACCTCGTCGCCCGGCTCCATCGGCCGCGAGTTGGCCGGCGTGCCGGTGAGGACGACGTCGCCGGGCTCGAGCGTGATCAGGCGGTTGAGGTCGGCCAGCAGGTAGGCGATGGGCCAGATCAGGTCGTCCGCAGTCCCGTCCTGCACGACCTCGCCGTTCAGATAGGTGCGAAGGCGGAAGTCGGTCGGGTCGAAGTCGGCCGCCGCGGTCAGCCCGGGGCCGATCGGGCAGAAGCCGTCCTGACCCTTCACCCGCAGCATGGAGCCGCGGTCGGCGTGGCGGAAGTCGTGCAGCCCGACGTCGTTCGCGGGCGCGTAGCCGGCCACGTAGCCGAGCACCTCGGACTCCGGCACGCCGTGCATCGGCCGGCCGATCACGGCTGCCACCTCGCCCTCGTAGTTCAGGAAGCGGGCGCCGCGGGGGCGGCGCAGGAGGCCGCGGTGGCCGTTCAGCGTGGACGGCGGCTTCATGAAGTACGACGGCTCGGCCGGCACCCTGGCACGGTACTCCTCGACCCGGCTCCGGTACGTGAGATGGGTGGCGATGATCTTGGTCGGCTCGACCGGCGCGAGGAACGTCGCCTCGGCGGCCGGGAGCTCGCCGCCGTCGTCCAGGACCACCCGGTCGCCCCGCAGGGCGCCCCACCGTGGAGATCCGGTAACGTCCACGCGCACACGGGGGTCGGCCACGAGTGGATACAGTATCCCGTGGCCCGGAGAGGGTCAAGGAGGACTCGATGACGGACCAGGCGGAGCGCCGCGAGCGCGGCACGGCGCGGCTCGCCGAGCTGGGGGATCACCCCGGCGGCGAGGCGTTTCTGGAGCGGATGGGCGAGCCGATGGCGAGCTGGCTGGTGGACTGGGTCTTCGGCGACGTCCACAGCCGCGGCGGCCTCTCGGCCCGTGAGCGGGAGCTGATCATCCTGGCGCTCCTGACCGGGCTCGGCAGCTCCGATCCCCAGGTGGCGGCCCACATCGAGGCGCTGCGGGCAATCGACGTCCCGGACGCCGACATCGAGGAGACGATCCTGCAGACGGCCCCCTACACCGGCATCCCGCGCGCCATCAACGCGCTCAAGGTGCTGCGGACGGAGCAGGGACGATGAGGGCCGTCCGCTACGCCGGCGCCGACGGCGCCGCCCGGCTCGGCCGGCTCGAGGACGACACGATCGTCGACGCGGGCCCGGCGCCCGCCGTCGGGTTCGACGCCTCGCCCGAGGCCTGGGAGCTCGTGGCCGGTGCCTCCGGCGACCGGGTCGCGGCCGCCGCCGCGCGCCTCCTGCACCCGTGCGTCCCGCGCAAGCTGATCGGGATCGGCCTCAACTACCGTGACCACGCCGAGGAGTCGGAGCTCGACATCCCGGAGGTGCCGGTCCTGTTCGCGAAGTGGCCGTCGGCCATGATCGGCGCGGGCGAGACGATCGTCGTGCCGCGCGAGGAGACCCGGCCCGACTACGAGGCCGAGGTGGCCGTGGTGATCGGCCGCCGCACCTACCGGGCCGACGCCGATGCGGCGCGCGCGGCGGTGGGCGGGATCTCGGCCATGAACGACGTCTCCGGCCGCCGCGCCCAGCTCGAGACGCCCCTGCGCCAGTTCACGCTCGGCAAGAGCTTCGACACGTTCGCGCCCATGGGGCCGTGCGTCGCCAGCGCGGACGGCGTCGACCTGGCGGCGATCGACGTGAAGGCGACCGTCTCGGGCGAGGAGCTCCAGAGCTCGAACACGCGCAACCTGATCTTCTCGATCGTCGAGCTGATCCAGTACGCCTCGGCCGGCATGACGCTCGAGCCGGGTGACGTGATCGCCACCGGCACCCCCGGCGGGGTGGGCGACTCGCGCACGCCTCCGCGCTACCTCCGCGACGGCGACGTGGTCGACGTCTGGGTGGACGGCGTGGGAACGCTCCGGAACCCGGTCGCGTTCGAGCCCTGAGCCGCGGCCTGCCCGCCGCGGCCCCAGGTCTCGTCGCGCCCCGCAGGTCGCGCGACCGCGGGCGCCGGACGTTCTAACGATTTACGGCCAGATCCTGCCGCCGTA
>JAICJC010000177.1 GCA_025928655.1 Thermoleophilia bacterium
CCACACGCGACCACCCTATGCCAGAACGGGGACAGTCCCCGCCTGGGGACTGTCCCCGCTGGGCCCGCGGGGGAACCATGGGTTCCCCCACGCATTAACCCCGAAGGGCCACCCGAGGGTGGCCCTTCGTCGTCATGCGAGTGAAGCGTGGTACTAGCGGAGCAGCGAGAGCACCGACTGCGGGCTCTGGTTGGCCTGCGAGAGGACGCTCATGCCGGCCTGCTGAAGCACCTGCAGCTTCGTGAAGTTGACCATCTCCGACGCCATGTCGACGTCCTTGATGCTCGACTCGGAAGCGGACAGGTTCTCCTGGTAGTTGGCCAGGTTGTTCAGCGTGTGCTGCAGCCGGTTCTGGACGGCGCCGAACGTCGCGCGATCGGTGCTGACGTTCTGGATGGCGGCGTCGATCGCCGAGATGTTGATCGTCGAGCCGGAGAAGCTGAAGATGCCGGAGTCGACGGCGTAGCCCGCCCCGGAGCCGAACAGCTTGACCGCGTTCGTGGAGATCGTCTCGTTGTCGTTGGCGCCCACCTGGAAGGTGATGGTGGCGCTGCCCGTCAGGAGCGCGATGCCGTTGAACTTGGTGTCGCTACCGATGCTCGAGACCTCGGCGCAGAGCTGGGCGACCTCGGCCGTGATGGCGGCCTGATCGGCGGTCGACAGCGTGCCGTTGTTGTACTCGACCGCGAGGTCGCGGACGCGCTGCAGCATGGCGGTGACCTCACCCATCGCACCGTCGGCCGTCTGCACGAGGTTGACGGCGTCCTGCGCGTTCTGCTGGGCCTGGCTCAGGCCGCTGACCTGGGCGCTGAGCTTCTCGGAGATGGCCAGGCCGGCGGCGTCGTCGGCGGCCTTGTTGATGCGGTAACCCGAGGAGAGCTTCTCCATCGAGCTGGCCAAGGCGTTGCTCGTCTTGATCAGGTTGCGATGGGCGTCGAACGCCTCGATGTTGGTCTGCACGGAGAGGGACATATCTTCCTCCTTGAAGATAGGTGTGTGTCCTTTGCGCCCGCGTCCTTGCGGCGCGCATACCGATAATCGGCCGGCCTCCTCCGCTCTTTAGCGATCTGTAAAGATCGCAAATGAGGGCACCTCAACCGGCCCGCAACCACCCGGGGTCAGACCCCACCCACGCCTGCTCTCCGCGGGTCCGTGGGGTCTGACCCCCACACTGCTCCATCTCCAGCCGCGACAGGAAGAATTCGCTAGGCGCGGACGTCGATCAGGTGCGGCTCGTCGTCCTCGGGCTCATCCGCCGGGACGTGCGGCTGCTGCTTCGGGCGGCGGGGGTCGCCGTCGCGGCGCGCGTCGCGCTCGCGCAGGGCCCACGCGGGCGGCATCTGCGGGATGCGGTCGATCGGATCGGTCACGCCTCAGTCCCCTGCGAGCCCCGCTGGAGGGCGCGCCGCTGGTTCTCCTGCGCCCGCCGCACGGCGCTCTTGGCCTGGCCTTCGAGCAGGTGCTGCCAGAGCACGATCGCGGCCACCCAGGCCAGCATCTGGCCCGCGATGCCGGCGATCACGCCGCGCAGGAGCGCGTCGGCCACGCCCATCCCGCCCAGGTAGCTGAAGCCGGCGACGACGACGAACCCCAGCAGGCCGCCCCACGCCTTGATCTGGCGGATGGACGCGGCGGCCCGGGGATGGTCGGACAGGGCGACGAGCGGCGGCTTGGGGTCCATCAGGGCATCACCAGCGCGGCGAGCTCGTTGGGATCGGCGGGACGCAGCCCGCCGGTGGGCCGGCGGCCGTCGGCGATGTAGGAGACCGGCCGCTTCAGGCCGAGCGAGATGCCGACGGGGACGGCCGCGGTGGGCGCCTCGTCGATGCGGGAGATGAGGATGCGGTTGGCCGGGAAGACGGGGTCGATGGCGGCGTTAAGGTGCAGCAGCGAGCGGGCGTCGTAGCCGGCGGGGGCGATCAGGTGCGTCTCGTCCGGCCGGGCGCCCGCGAGCAGCCTGCCGAGCGTCGCGATGCTCTCGCCGTCGCCGGCGGAGACGGGGGGCGTGTCGATCAGCACGACGCCGTCCGTGCCGGGCGCGCGCACGGCTGACTTGGCGGCCTCGGGGGTGTCGGCGGTCCGGCGCTCGACGTCCAGCCCCTCGGTCATCGCCTCGAGGCGCTCGGCGCCCTCGCCGGGCTCGAGGCTGACGAGGCGGACGGTGAAGGGCGAGCGTTCGGCGAAGGCGTGCGCGAGCTTGGCGATGGTGAGCGTCTTCCCGGCGCCCGCCGGGCCGACGACCGCGATCGTGCGGCTCTTGGAGCGCCAGCCGTGCTCCACCCGCACCGAGCGGGCGAGCATCTGACGGACGAGGTCGGCCTCGGTCGAGTCCGGCGCGAACGGCGCCAGCAGGCGGATCGCGTCGGAGACGATCGCCTCGACGACGTCGGCGGGCATGCCCGCATCGACGAGCCGGGCCGAGACCTGCTCCCAGTCGCCGGTCGCGATCTGGCGCGCGGCCACCTCGACCGACCCGGAGGCGGAGACGAGGTCGATGCCCTCGAACCCCGACGGGACGGCCGGCGTCTCGTCACGCTCGACCAGCGCGTCGTCGAGGACGTCGGCGAAGGGGCTTGCCTGCTCGATGAACGAGCGCATCACCGGGCCGTCGGCGTCGACGCCCAGGTCGAGGTCGGAGTCCATGTCGAGCCCGGGCTCGCGGGCCGTGTCGTACGCGTCGAACACGCTGCTCGCCGGGACGGACTGCACGGGCCCGCCCGCCTGGGCCTCGACCTCGATGCAGCGCTTGCCGAAGAAGCCGGCGAACCCGCCGGTGACGCCCTCGCGCCGGCGCGTGATGACCGCGCCGGCTCCCAGCTCCTCACGGATCTTGGGAAGCAGCTCCTCGAGGGACGCGCCCTGGTAGGTGCGGGTCTCTGGCATGGTGTGCATTTCGCCGGCGGTGCCCTAGCCCGCCACGACCCCGGTGGACTCGACACGGATCCCCGGCAGGATCTCATTGTAGGACACGACCGGCAATTGCGGTAATGCCTGCTCGATCAGACGCCGCAGATGGCGGCGGATGCGGCCGGAGCACAGCAGGACGGGCCGCAGGCCCATGCCGGTGGCCTGCTCGACCTCGCCGCTCAGCAGCCGCACGACGGTCTGGGCGCGCGCAGGATCCATGGCCAGGTATTCGCCGTCGCGGGTCTGGGTGACCGACTCGGCGATCTCCTGCTCGAGGTTCGGGTCGAGCGAGATGGCCTGGAGCGACTTGCTCGAGTCGAGGTAGTGGAACGTGATCGAGCGGGCCAGCGCCTGGCGGGCGTACTCGGCCAGGATGGCCGGGTCGCGCGTGGAGGCGGCCCGGTCGCCGATGGCCTCGAGGATCGTGCCGAGGTCGCGGATCGAGACGTTCTCGCGCAGCAGGTGCTGGAGCACGCGCTGCACCTCGCCGACGCCGAGCTTCTCGGGGACGACCTCCTCGACCGCGGCGGCGTTCTGCTCCTTCAGCGCGTCGATCAGCTTCTTCGTCTCCTGGCGGGTGAGCAGCTCGTCCACGTGCCGGCGGATCGTCTCGGTGAGGTGGGTGACGATCATCGACTCGGCGTCGACGACCGTGTATCCGAGCGCCTCGGCCTCGGCGCGGTGGTTCTCGTCGATCCACACCGCCGGGAGCCCGAAGGCCGGCTCGACGGTCGGGATGCCGGACACGCCCGGCGTCGCGTCGCCGGGGTCCATCGCCAGCCGGTGGCCGGGGATCACGCGGCCGCGGGCAACCTCGGCGCCGCGCACCTTGACGGCGTACTCGTGCGAGTCGAGCGCGACGTCGTCGTGGATCCGCACGGGCGAGATGACCATGCCGAGCTCGGAGGCGATCTGGCGCCGGACGACGCCCACGCGGCCGAGCAGCGAGCCGCCGGACTTCGCGTCGACCATCGGCACGAGACCGAAGCCGATCGTGAGCTCGAGCGGGTCGATCTGCAGGGCCCCGACGGCGGCATCCCCGGGTGAGGCGGCGGGCGCCGGCAGCGCGTCCTGCGCGGCCTGCGTCGCGGCCGTGGCCTTGGCGTGCGCGGCCATGGCGCGGCCGAGCATGAAGAAGATCGCGCCGATGGCCACGAACGGGATCACCGGCATGCCCGGGACGATGCCCATCGCGGCGATGATGGCGCCGGCGATCATCGGCGCCCGCGGCTGGCGCAGGATCTGGGCCGAGATGTCGGATCCGAGGTCGGCCTCGCTGCCCGAGCGGGTGACGATGATGCCCATCGCGGTCGAGATCAGGAGCGCCGGGATCTGGGCGGCCAGGCCGTCGCCGATCGTGAGGATGGGGAAGACGTGGGCGGCGTCCGAGAACGACATGCCGCGCTGGAGCAGGCCGACGCCGATGCCGCCGACCAGGTTGATGGCCACGATCATGATGCCGGCCATGGCGTCGCCCTTCACGAACTTGGACGCGCCGTCCATGGCGCCGTAGAAGTCCGCCTCGCGCGCGATCTGCTCGCGCCGGTCGCGGGCCTGCTGGTCGGTGATCTGGCCGGCGTTCAGGTCGGCGTCGATCGCCATCTGCTTGCCGGGCATGGCGTCGAGGGTGAAGCGGGCGGCGACCTCGGCCACGCGGCCGGCGCCGTTCGTGATCACGACGAACTGGATCACGATCA
>JAICJC010000104.1 GCA_025928655.1 Thermoleophilia bacterium
AGGATGTTCTCGACGTCCTCGCCGACGTAGCCGGCCTCGGTCAGCGCGGTCGCATCGGCGATCGCGAACGGCACGTTCAGGATCCGGGCGAGCGTCTGGGCGAGCAGGGTCTTGCCGCAGCCCGTGGGCCCGAGCAGCAGGATGTTCGACTTCTGAAGCTCGACGTCCGAGTCGGTCTGGCCCGCCATCTGGACGCGCTTGTAGTGGTTGTAGACCGCCACCGACAGCGTCCGCTTGGCCCCCTCCTGGCCGACGACGTAGTCGTTCAGGACGGAGTAGATCTCCTTCGGCTTCGGCAGGTTGTCGAGATCGAGCTGGGCGGGGGTCGTCAGCTCCTCGTCGATGATCTCGTTGCAGAGATCGATGCACTCGTCGCAGATGTACACGCCGGGGCCGGCGATGAGCTTCTTGACCTGCCGCTGCGACTTGCCGCAGAAGCTGCACAGGAGCTGTTCGTTCGTGTCGGTGGGACGTGCCATCTAGTGGTGGGCGATCACGCGGTCGATGATCCCATACTCCTTGGCCTCGTCGGCGCTCATGAAGAAGTCGCGCTCCGTGTCGCGGGCGACCTTCTCGATCGGCTGCTCCGACTTGTCCGCGATGATCTGGTCGAGGCGCTTGCGCAGGTCGATGATCTCGCGTGCATGTATCTCAATATCGGTCGCCTGGCCCTGAAATCCAGAGCTGACCTGGTGGATCAGAATCTTGGCGTTCGGCAGTGCCATGCGCTTGCCCTTCGCGCCGCCGGCGAGCAGCAGCGCGCCCATGCTCATCGCGATGCCGACGCAGATGGTCTGGACGTCCGGCTTCACGAAGTTCATCGTGTCGTAGATGGCGAGGCCGGCGTAGACGCTGCCGCCCGGCGAGTTGACGTAGAGCGAGATGTCCTTGTCGGGGTCCTCGCTCTCCAGGTGCAGCAGCTGGGCCACGATCAGGTTGGCGATCTGGTCGTCGACGGGCGTCCCCAGGAAGATGATGCGCTCGTTCAGCAGCCGCGAGTAGATGTCGAAGGAGCGCTCGCCCCGCGACGTCTGCTCGATCACCATCGGAATCAGTGGACTCACATGTACTCCTCGGGTCGGCCGGCTAGCTCGCGCCGGGGGTCCAGATCGCAGAAGACTTGGCGCTCTCCTGCGCGGTTTCCTTCTCGGGCGTCCACAACTTCTGCTTCGCGTCCGCCTGCTCCGCCGTGATCGGCTTCGCATTCTCCGTGACGATGTCGAGCGCCTTCTGCGCCGCCAGGTCGAGCCGCAGGGCCGTCTGCGCGGCCGGATCGCCGGTCAGCTGTTCCACCGCCTGCTCGACGTCCTCGTCGGCCTCGGCGGCCTGCTCGCGCACCCACTCCTCCACCATCGCGTCGGTCACCTCGATGCCCTCGGCGGCCACGACCGCCTCGAGGGCGAGGTCCTTGCGGACGAGGTCGAGCGCCTGCCCGCGCATGTCCTCCACGAGCTGCTCCGGGGTCATGCCGGTGACGCGCAGGTAGTCCTCGAGCGCGACACCGCGGGCCTGCAGCGTCTGGCTGAACGAGCGGGTCATGCTCTGCAGGCGGCTCTGGACGAGGGCGTCGGGCACGGGCGTCTGCAGCTCCGCGCCGAGCGCGTCCAGCACCGACGAGCGGAACCGGCGCTCGGACTCCGCCTCGACCACGATGCGCACGCGCTCCTCGATGTCGGCCCGCAGCTCGGCCAGCGTGTCGAACTCGCTCACGGACATCGCGAACTCATCGTCGAGCTCGGGCAGCACGCGCTCCTTCACGTCGCTCACCTTGACGTGGAAGCTGACCTCCTTGCCGGCCAGGTGCTCGGCGGCGTAGTCCTCGGGCATCGTCAGCAGGATGTCGCGCTCCTCCCCCGCCCGCATGCCGACCAGCCCCTGTTCCAGCTCGGTCACGAGCCGGCCGGTGCCGAGCTCGACCGCGTACTGCGAGCCCGACCCGCCGTCGAACGGCCGGCCGTCCATGGTGCCCTCGAAGTCGATGACGAGGAAGTCGCCCTCCTGCGCGCCGCGGTCGACCGCGGTCAGCTCGGCGACCGTCGAGCGCAGCCGCTCGATCTCGGCGTCGACGGCGTCCTGCGGGATTTCGGTCGGGTGCTTCACGCCCTCGAGGCCCTTGTAGGTCTTCACCTCCGGCGGGGGCTTCACCTCCACCTCGGCGGTGAACGCGAACGGCGCGCCCTCGAGGGGCTCGTCCGACCAGTCGATCGTGGGCCGGTCGATCGGGTCGATCCCGGCGACGGCGACCGCCCGCGAGTACCACCCGCTCAGGTGGTCGCGCAGCGCCTCCTCGACGACGGTGTCGCGGCCGACCTGGCGCATGACGAGCGGCTTGGGCGCCTTGCCCTGCCGGAATCCCGGCACGCGGATGCTGCGCGAGAGATCGGACAACGCGTGGTCGAACGCGTGGTCGACATCACCGGCGGGCACCTCGACATCGAGACGGACGCGGTTGTCGGCGAGTTCGGAGACCTGAGTCTTCATACGGGGGACGCCGCGGGTCGAGCCCCCGGAGCCGTTCTCTAACCTTAGTCGCGCCGGGACGGGTGTGCCACCGGCGCGACGTTCGGGTCAGGGTCGGGTCAGACGGCGGTCGCGACCGCCTCGAGAGCCGCTTCGGCGGGCGCACCGCCGGGCCGCACGAGCAGCTCGTCGCGCGGCACCCGGTCGAGCCAGGCGCCGGCCGCGAGCGACGTCACGATCGCGAGCAGGACGAGGACGGCGTAGAACGGCTGGCCGATGATGCCGGCAGCGAACGCCGTCGACGCGACGACGATGCCGGGGCCGCCGCGCGCGTTCATGGCCACCGCCAGGTTGAGCGAGGAGCGGCCCGTCTCGCCGACCATGCGGGCGCCCGCATAGACGCTCGCGGCCTTGATCGCGCAGGCGGCGACCAGGAAGCCGACGAAGAAGACCGCGCTGAAGCCGTGCACCAGATCGAGGCCGAGCCCGATCATCGCGAAGTAGATCGGGATGAAGAAGGCGAGCGCGAAGCTCGTGACCGCCATGGTGGCCTCGGAGGGCTCGGCCTCCGTCGAGCCGACGACGATGCCCGCGACGAGCGCCCCGAAGAAGGCCTCGATGCCCAGGCCGAGCGCGGCGATCGTGAGCAGGAACATGAACGTCAGCTGGTGGCCGATCGGGCTCGCGCGCTGGATCAGGTTCATGCGCAGCCCGCCGATCCAGCGGTAGGCGGTCGGCCCGAGCAGGAGCGACACCGCGAGGAAGGCGACCGTCGCGAGCACGTGGTAGGCCAGGTCGTCGTTCGAGCCGCCGGCGATGCCGAGCTCGTTCGGGAGGCCGAACAGCGCGCCCGCCTGGGCGCCGGCGTAGCCGATCGCGATCGCGAGCACGATGTAGAGCACGAGGTCCTCGAGCACGGCGACGCCCAGGACGACGCGCGCGAAGCTCGTGTCGAGGATGCCGAGGTCGTGCATGATCCGCGAGATCACGGGGATGCTGGTGACGGCCATCGAGACCGCGAAGACGAGCAGGAACGACTTGCTGTTGCCGTTCGGGCCCCACATCCGGTGCAGGTCCGTGAACTGCAGGATCGCGATGCCGGCGAGGAACGGGATCAGCATCCCGGACACGAAGACGGCACCGACCGTACGCCGCTCCTCGCGGTGGAAGACCCGCCGGATCTCGGCGCCCGTGATGAAGAGCAGCAGCAGCAGGCCGAGCTGGTTGACCGCCGACAGCACCGTCGGGGTGGCGCCCGTCTTCGGGAACATCCACGCCTGGGCGTGCGGGAAGAGCTCGCCGAAGAGCGTCGCGCCGAGCAGGAGGCCGCCGACGACCTCGCCGATCGAACGCGGCTGGCGGTAGCGGACGAACACCGAGCCCATGCCGTGCGCGACCAGCAGGAGCGCGGCGAACGCGATGAGGACATGGGCGATATCCGCCGTCTGAAGTGGCACCTGCGCTCCTTGGGGAAACCGCGGGGCCCACACCCCGCGTCAATTCGAGGCTACGAGGCGGTGAGGAACCGGACAACCCCCCGTTCGGGTGCCAGGGTCAGACCCCCGACCGAACCGCAACGAACCTGTCACGGCCGGCGTTCGGGGTCTGACCCCACCCGGGGGCCACTCGATACCCGGGGACAGTCCCCGGGCGGGGACTGTCCCCTTGTGGGGGCTGCTCGATACCGTGGGGACAGTCCCCGGACGGGGACCCTCCCCACCCACCGCGCCGGTCAGGTCGCCTTGCGGTCGGCGAGCCGCTCGCCGAGCAGCGTGAAGGCGCACACCGTGACCACGATCAGGGCGCCCGCGTAGAGCGACTGGGCCGGGTGGCCCGCCAGGATGTTCTGCTCGCCGGCGGCCACCATCACGCCCCAGTCGGCCGTCGGCGGCTGCACGCCCAGGCCGAGAAACGAGAGCCCGGCCAGGTCGATCATCACGTAGCCGAACGAGACGGTCGCCTGGGCGACGATCAGCGGCACCAGGTTCGGCACCAGGTGGCGGGCGCAGATGCGAACTGCCGAGAACCCCTGCACCTCGAGCGCTGCGACATACGCGAGCCGCCGCTCCCGGATCGCCGCGCCGCGCGTGACCCGGGCCAGGTAGGGCATGTGCGCGATCGCGAGCGCGATCACCGCCGAGCGCAGCCCGGCGCCGAAGAACGCGATCACGAGGATCGCGAGCAGGATCCCGGGGAAGGCGAAGATCACGTCGAGAACCCGCGAGAGGACGCCGTCGACGACGCCGCCCCGCCAGGCCGCCAGCAGCGCGATCGGCACCCCCAGGGCGACCTCGATGAGGACAACGATGAGCGGCCCCACGAGGCTCGTGCGCGACCCGGCGACCAGGCGCGAGAAGAGGTCGCGCCCGGTGTCGTCCGTGCCGAGCAGATGCGTCGACGACGGGCCGGCGAACGGGTGCAGCAGGTCGATCGCGTTCGGGTCGTGCGGGGTCAGGAGCGGCGCGAAGATCGCAACCAGCGCCAGCACCACGATGACGATGGCGCTCACGACCCCCACCGGGCCGATCCGCGGCAGCCGCGCGAAGCCGAGCCGCCGGCCGGCGGGCGCGATCGAGACGCCGGTCACGGCCCGCTCCCCCCGATCTCGATACGGGGGTCGATGACGGCGTAGAGGACGTCGACGATCGTGTTCACGACGATGAACGCCGCGACCAGGATGAGGCAGATCGCCTGCACGACCGGGATGTCCTTCTGGCCGACCGCCTCGACCAGGTACGACCCGAGCCCGTTCAGGGCAAAGGCGTTCTCGACGACGACGGTGCCGGCGATCAGGCTCGCGATCGTCAGGCCGGCGACGGTCGTGATCGGAATCAACGCATTCCGCAGGACGTGGCGGCGGATCACGAGCCGCTCCGGGATGCCGCGGCCGCGGGCCGTGTCGACGTGCTCGCGGCGCAGCTCGTCGTTTGCCGCGGCGCGGGTGAGCCGGGCGACGTAGGCGACGCCCGAGAGCGCGAGCGCCACCGCCGGCATGGTCATGTGCCGCAGCTCGTCGGAGAAGCCCGACCCGGTGCCGAGCGCGGGCAGCCACCCCAGCTGGAGGGTGAAGATCGAGATCAGGACGATCGCGGCCACGAACGACGGCGTCGAGGTGCCGACGGCCGTCGCGCCCAGGATCACCGTGTCGGTGTGGCCCTTGCGCAGGGCCGACACGACGCCGAGCGCGACGCCGACGAGCAGGATCAGCACGGCCGCGTAGACGACCAGGAACACTGTCGTCCCGATCCGGGGCTCGATCAGCTGCGACACCTGCTGCCGGAACACGATCGAGCGGCCGAAGTCGCCGTGCAGGACGCCGGTCAGCCAGTCCCAGTAGCGCTCGAGAAACGGCCTGTCGAAGCCGTACTCGTGGCTGATCGCGGCCAGCGTCGCCGGCGGCAGCGGGCGGCCGCCGGTGACCGCGTCGAGCGGGCTTCCGGGCGCGAGGTAGACCGCGCCGAAGACGATGAAGCTCGTCGCGAGCAGCGTCGCCGCGAGGGCGGCGATCCTGCGGGCGATGAACGCTCCCAGGCCCACGACCTACGTGGCTCCGACGTCCCGCGCCCAGGGGTAGTACAGGTAGCAGAACGACGCCGGGGCGCCCGTGACGCGCGAGTTCAGAAAGAGCGGCACGGCCGGCGAGACGAGCGGCAGGTTGGCCGGCTGCTTCGCGAGCATGCTCTGGGCGCCGATGATGAGGGCCGCCCGCTTGTCGTCGTCGGACTCGCCGATCGCGGCGTCGAGGTTCTTCGTGACCGTCGCGTTGTCGTAGTTGTCGTAGTTGTAGGAGACGGCGGCGTCCGGCGGCTGCGGGGTGACGGTGTCGTAGAGCGTCTCGAGCGGCTCCGGGATGTCGGCGTAGTTCTCCGACACGAACAGGTCGATGCCCTTGCGCGCGTCGGATGAGAAGAACAGATCGCCGTAGTCGTTCGGGTTGATCGCCTTGATGCGGACGTCGAGCCCGATCTTCTTGCCCGCGTCCTGGATGATCGAGGCGATGTTGATGTAGCGCTGGAACGACGCGCGGGTGCCGATGACGACGGTGCCGCTGGTGTCGCCCTTGGCGGCGAGCTTCTTCGCCCCCTCGAGGTCGACCACGGGCTGCGGCAGCTTGGCGTAGGCCGCCGCGGCCTCCGAGCGCGCATATCCCCACTGGCCCAGCGGCAGCTGGGTGTACGGGAGCGGCGTCGCGGCCCCGTTGTAGACCGTCTGCGCGAGCGCCTTGCGGTCGACCGCCATCAGCAGCGCGCGGCGGATGTTGATGTCCGCCATGGGGCCGGTGGTCGTCGCGACGTAGATGACGGTGAAGAGCATGCTCTTGCCCAGGTAGAGCTTGCCGGCGGACGTGGAGCGCAGCTGGTTCAGACCGCTGTAGGGCGTGTGGTAGGCGCCGTCGATCTCGCCGCTCAAAAGCCCGGTCGTCATCGTGGACTCCTCCGGGATGAAGCTGAACTGGATCGCCTTCGTCATGGGCTTGTGCTCGGTGTCCCAGTAGTCGTCGTTGCGGGCGAGCCCGATGTTCGCGCCCTGGTTCCAGCCCGTGAACTTGAACGGCCCCGTCCCGACCGGCCCCGCGGCCGGCGTGCCGTAGTTCTTGCCCTTGGTCTTGAGGTAGGCCTGTGGGCCCACCCCACCGGCGGGCGTCGCCATCAGGCCGGGGAAGGTGACGTCGGCGCGCTTCATCCGCACCGTCACCTCCCACGCGCCGGTCTGGTCGATGCTCTTCACGTTCGAGAAGGCGAAGAACCAGTACGAGTTCGGGTTCTGGTTCCGCTTCAGGCTGTAGATGACGTCGGCGGTCGTCATCGGGCTGCCGTCGTGGAACTTCACGCCCTGCCGGATGGTGTAGACGTGGGTGAGGTCGTCGGCGAGCTTGTAGGACTCGGCCAGCGACGGGATGATCTCGAATTGCGGCGTCAGCCGCATCAGGCACTCGGTCACGTTCGTGACGACCGTGTTCTCCTCGTAGTTGTACGAGTAGATCCAGTCGAGCGACGAGGGCTCGTAGAAGAGCCCCCACTTGAGCTGGGCCAGCTCGCCGCTCGGGGCCGGCGTCGTGACGGCGGTGCCGATCTGGGAAGCGTTGCCGCCGTGGAACGAGCCCGACGTCGCGTGCGAGGTGTTGCCGCAGGCCGCCGCGATGGCGGCGATCGCGGGCACGGACAGGCCGAGGGCGGCGCCCCGGCGAAACAGGTCGGCTCGGGACAGCCCGTCCCGGGTCAGCTCCTCGTACAGGTCGAAGCGATCCTCAGTCATCGTCCTCCCCCGTCCTCTCGACTCGTGACTGGCCGGCGTCGTCCGAGCCCATCACCAGGCTCGCGACGCCGCGGATGTGATCGGTCATCGCCCGCTCCGCCGTCTCGGCGTCGCCCGCCTCGATCGCCGCCAGGATGGCGCGATGGGCGTCGCGCGAGAGCCGCCGCCGCTCGGGCGTCTGCAGGTTGCGGCGGCGGGTCTGGTTCAGCACCTCCATCGACGTCTCCACGAGCTTCACCAGCACGTGGTTGCGGGTGGCAAGCGCGATCGCGTGGTGGAACCGGGCGTCCAGGTCGGCCGCCCGCTCGGGGTCCGTCTCGGACTCGAGCTCGTGCGTGATGCCGTGGAGCCGCTGCACGTCGGCGGCGGTCGCCCGCTCGGCGGCGCGGGCGGCGATCGGCGGCTCGAGCGCCTCGCGGAAGTCGAGCAGCTCGGCCACCTCACGGACGTTCTGCGTCAGGTAGCCGATGATCGCGCTTGTGAACTCCGACCGGTACGGCCCCCGCACCTCCGTCCCGCGGCCCTGGCGCCGCGACACGAGCCCTTTCAGGGCGAGCTCGTGGATCGCCTCGCGCACGAGGCCGCGCGACACGCCCAGGAGCTGGGCCAGCTCGCGCTCCGGCGGCAGCTTCCGCCCCGGCGCCAGCTCGCCCGAGACGATCATCGCCTCAAGGCGCGCGGCGACCGATTCCGAGAGGCGCACGGCCCGCGGGCTGAGCGCTCCCCAGTCGACGGCCGGAGCCGGGTTCTCGGCCCCGCCCACCTCAGTCGGTGTGGTAGGGTTGCCGCAATGGTCGGACCATCCGACCGCGAACGTATCACCCCCGTTCGCTCGCGTCAACCGTCATCATCCACCTCTGTGACGAAGCCCCCCGAACCGCTGCTCGAGCTCATCGACCCGGACGGGGGGCGTCCCGCGCTCACCTGCCCCGACGACGGCGAGCGGGTCACCCACGCCGAGCTGCACGCGCGGGCGGCCTCGATCGCCGGCCGGCTGCGCGCGGCCGGCGTCGCGCAGGGCGGGCGGGTGGCGATCGTGCTGCCGAACGGGCCGGAGATCGTCGAGGTGCTGCTCGGGGTGACCGCGGCCGGCGCCGCCGCCGCGCCCCTCAACCCCGCCTATACGGAGCCGGAGTACCGCTTCTACCTGGACGACCTGGCCCCGCAGGTGCTCGTCGTCGGCGCCGGCGCGGCGCCCGCGGCCCGCGCGGCCGCCGACGGGATCCCGGTGATCGAGGTGACGCCCCGCGCGGGCGCCGAGCCGCTGCTCACGCTGGACGGCGCCGAGCTCCCGGCCGACGGGAGCGGCCCCGACGGCAGGCCGGAGGACGTCGCCCTGCTCCTGCACACGAGCGGGACGACGTCGCGCCCGAAGCAGGTCCCGCTGCTCCAGCGCAACCTGACCGCCCAGGCCCGCTCGATCGCCGCCCACTACGGCCTCTCCCCGGAGGACGTCTCCTACTGCGCGATGCCGCTCTTCCACGTCCACGGCCTGGTCGCATCGACGCTCGCCCAGCTGGCGGCGGGCGGGACGGTCGTCGTCCCCCGCCGGTTCAGCCCGCGCCGGTTCTTCGGCCAGGCGGACGCGCACGGCGTCACCTGGGTCTCGGCCGGGCCGACGCTGCATCAGATGATCCTCGACCACCCGGGCACGGCGCCGGCCACGCTGCGCTTCACCCGCTCGTGCAGCTCGGCCCTCTCGCCGCGCCTGATGCGCGAGGCCGAGGCCCGCTACGGCGTCCCCATGATCGAGGCCTACGGGATGACCGAGGCCGGCCACCAGATGACGTCGAACCCGCTGCCGCCGGCGCAGCGCCTGGAGGGCTCGGTCGGCGTGTCGGCGGGGGCCGAGATCCGGGTGGTCGACGGCGAGGGCCGCGACGTCGCGCCGGGCGCCGCCGGGGAGGTCGCAATCCGCGGCCCGGGCCTCACCCCCGGCTACCTGAACAACGAGCGCGCGAACGCGGAGGCCTTCTTCGACGGGTGGTTCCGCACCGGCGACGAGGGCACCCTGCAGGACGGCTACCTGCGGCTGCGCGGCCGGCTCAAGGAGATGATCATCCGCGGCGGCGAGAACATCTCGCCGCAGGAGATCGAGGCGGTGCTGCTGTCCCACCCCGAGGTCGGCGAGGCGGTCGTCTTCGGCGTGGACGACGGCAAGTACGGGCAGACCGTCGCCGCGGCGGTGGTGCTGACCGGGCCGGCCCAGCCCGACGAGCTGCGCGCGCACGCGCGCAAGTCGCTGGCGGCGTTCAAGGTCCCCGACACGATCCACGTCCTGGACGAGATCCCCAAGACGCCGACCGGGAAGGTGCAGCGCTCGCGCATGCCCGCCCACCTGGCGGACGGCGGGTCGTGAGGTTCGCGGTGCTCGGCGCGGGAGCGATCGGGGCCTACGTCGGGGCCGCGCTCGACCGCGGCGGCGCCGACGTCGTGCTGATCGCGCGCGGCGAGCACCTGCGGGCCATGGCCAAGCGCGGCGTGCGGGTGGAGAGCCCGCGCGGCGACTTCGAGGCCCACCCGGAGGCGACCGACGACGTCGGGGCGATCGCCGAGGCGGACGTCGTCGTGCTCGGGCTCAAGTCCTACGGGCTGCCCGCGATGGCGCCGCGGATCGGGGAGCTGCTGCGGCCCGGCGCTGCGGTCGTGTTCGCCCAGAACGGCATCCCCTGGTGGTACTTCCAGCGCGTCGACGGGCCCTTCGCCGGACGCACGCTCGAGAGCGTCGACCCGGACGCCGTGATCACCCGGTCGATCGCCCCCGAGCACGTCGTCGGCTGCGTCGTCTACTGCGCCACCGAGATCACCGCGCCCGGCGTCATCCGCCACCTGGAGGGCACGCGGTTCACGATCGGAACGCCGGGCGGCGAGCGCACCGACGCCTGCACGGCGATCTCCCGGGCCTTCGTCGCCGGCGGGCTGAAGTGCCCGGTCGAGGACGATCTGCGCCCCCAGATCTGGCTCAAGCTGGTCGGAAACGCCGCGTTCAACCCGCTCACGACCGTCACCCGGTCGACGCTCGGAGGCCTCGGCACCTCGCCGGCCGCGACCGCCTTCGCCCGCACGGTGATGGAGGAATCCGCGGCGGTGGCGGCGGCGCTCGGCATCGAGCTGCCCGTGTCGCTCGACCGCCGGCTCGAGGCCGGCCTGGCGGTGGGCGACCATCGCACGTCCATGCTGCAGGACTGGGAGGCCGGCAAGCCGCTCGAGACCGACTGCATGACGGGCGCCGTCGTCGAGATCGCCGACATGGTCGGCGTCCCCGTCCCCAACACCCGTGCGCTGCACGAGCTCACCCACGCCGTCGAGGAGCTGCGCGATGCCTGATCCCGCCCACGGCGGCGGCTATGCCGTCGCTTCCCCCCACGCCGATGCGACCGAGGCCGGCAGAGCCGCCTTCGCCGCCGGCGGCAACGCCGTCGACGCCGCCCTGGCGGCGGCCTGCGCCCTGACCGTCGTCTACCCGCACATGTGCGCGGTCGGCGGCGACGTCATGGCCCTCGTCCACGACGGCGAGGCCCACACGATCAACGCCAGCGGCCGCGCGCCGGCCGCCGCCCCGGCGGGCGGCGAGGTGCCGGAGCGGGGCGTCGGCTCGATCACCGTCCCGGGCGCCGTCTCGGCCTGGCATGTGATGGCCGAGCGCTGGGGCTCGCGCCCGGCGGCGGCCGCCATCGAGGTCGCGGCCGGGCTGGCCGAGGACGGCGTGCCCGTCGCCCGCTCGCTCGCCGGCGCGCTCGACGACGAGCGCGGCGTGGTCGCGGCGGACGCCGGCATGCGCGGCGTCTTCATGCGGGACGGGCGGATCCTGCGAATGGGCGACACGCTCGTCCAGCCCGCGCTGGCGGCGACGCTCCGCCGACTGGCCGACAACGGCGCGGACGAGCTCTACCGGGGCCAGACCGGCGCCCGCCTGGTGGCGGGCCTGGCCGCGCTCGGCTGCCGCCTCACCGAGGCCGACCTGGACGCCCACCGGGTGGACGTGGAGGCGGCGCTGTCGGGCACCGTCGGCGACCTCGAGCTGCATACGATGGGCGCGAACTCGCAGGGGTTCTGCCTCCTGCAGATCCTGGCCGCGGTCGCGCACCTCGGCCTGGCCGACCCGCTCGCAGCCGGGGTGCCGATGCTCGCGAGCATCTTCCGCGAGTCGGCCCGCGACCGCGACGCCCACCTGGCCGACCCGGCCGCGATGACGCAGCCCGTCGAGTCCCTGCTCACGCCCGAGCACATCGCGGGCCTGGCGCAGCGCGCGGCGACGTCGGCCGCCCGCCCGGAGATGACGACGCCCGCCCACGGCGACACGATCGCGGTCGTCGCCGCCGACGCCGACGGCCTCTCGGTGTCGCTGATCCAGAGCATCTTCTCCGGCTTCGGATCGGGCGTGCTCGAGCCCGAGACCGGCATCCTGCTGCACAACCGCGGCGCGTGCTTCTCGTCCGACCCGGCCAGCCCGAACGCGCTCGGCCCCGGGAAGCGGCCGCTGCACACGCTCATGCCGCTGGTGGGGACGCGTGACGGGCGCGCCGAGTGGGTGGCGGGCACGATGGGCGGCCGCGCCCAGGCCCAGATCCACGCCCAGATGCTGCTGCGCCGGGCGGCGGGCGCCGACGTCGCGACGGCCGTCTCGGCGCCGCGCATGATCGTGGGCGACCTCGAGATCGGCGGCCGCGGTGTCGCCGTCGAGGAGGACTTCGCGGCCGCCCGCGACGCCCTCGGGCGGGCCGGGATCGAGCCCGACCTGATGCCGCGGCTGAGCGAGGACGCCGGCCACGCCCACGCGATCGTGCCCGTCGGCGACGGGGGGTTCGAGGCGGCGTCCGACCCGCGCAGCGACGGGGCGGCGGTCTGCTCGTGAGCGCAGCGCCCGCCGCGGCCGGCCCGCTGCTCGACGTCTCCGGCCTGCACGTCGAGCTCGTGATCGACGGGCGTCCACAGCCGGTCATCCACGACGTCTCGCTGCAGATCCGCGCGGGCGAGGCGGTCGGGCTCGTCGGCGAGTCGGGCTCCGGCAAGTCGATGACCGCCCGCGCGATCGCGCGGCTGCTCCCGGCGGGCGCGGTCGTCTCCGGGGGCATCTCGTTCGCCGGGCGGCCCGTGCTGGACATGGGCGCGCGCGACCTGCGCGGCTACCGCACCGACGGGATCGCGATGATCTTCCAGGATCCGCGGGCGCACACGAACCCGGTGCGCCGGATCGGCGACTTCCTCACCGAGGCGCTGCGGACGTCGAAGGGCGTGCGCGAGGACGAGGCGAAGCGGCGGGCCGTCGCGACCCTGGCCGAGGTCGGGATCGAGGACGGCCAGCGCCGCCTGCGCCAGTTCCCGCACGAGCTCTCGGGCGGATTGCTGCAGCGGGTGATGATCGCGGCGGCGCTGCTGGCCGAGCCGCAGCTGCTGCTCGCGGACGAGCCCACCACCGCCCTCGACGTCACCACCCAGTCCGAGGTGATGGCGATCCTCGACGAGCTGCGCCGCGAGCGCGGCCTGGCCATGCTCTTCATCACCCACGACCTCGAGCTCGCGGCCGCCGTCTGCGACCGCACCTGCGTCATGTACGCCGGGTCGATCGTCGAGCAGCAGTCGAGCGCCGGCCTGAACGCCGATCCGCTGCACCCGTACACGGCCGCCCTGCTCGCCGCCCGCCCGCGCATGGACGCCGCCACCGACCGCCTGGCCGCCATCGCCGGCCGGCCGCGCTCGGCGTTCGAGGCGCCCGAGGGGTGCGCCTTCGCCGATCGCTGCCCGTACCACGAGCCGGAGTGCACGGCCGAGCACCAGGTGCTGCGCCCGCTCGGCGGCGGGCTCGTGCGCTGCCGCCGCGCCGAAGAGATCCACGCCGACCTGCGCGCGCTGAGCGAGAAGGCGGGCGCCCGTGGCTAGCCCCGGCCCCGTGCTCGAGGTCGAAGAGCTGCGCAAGGTGTTCCGGGTGCGCGGCGCCGCCCGCGGTGAGGAGATCGTGGCGGTCGACGACGTCAGCTTCACCGTCGCCGACGGCGAGTCGCTGGCCGTCGTGGGCGAGTCCGGCTCCGGCAAGACGACGCTCGCGCGGATGCTCGTCGGTCTCGAGACGCCGACGTCCGGCCGCATCTCGGTGGCGGGCGCCGACCGCAGCGCACCGGCGCGGCGGGTTTCGGAGCGGCGCCGGCGCGGGCGTGAGACGCAGATCGTGTTCCAGGATCCCTACAGCTCCCTCGATCCGCGCCAGACGCCGGCCTCGTGCATCGACGAGGTCCTGCGCCTGCACTTCGACCGCACGGCGGGCGAGCGCGCCGCCCGGGTGGCCGAGCTGGCCGACCAGGTGGGCCTGGACGAGCGCCAGCTGCACGCGCTCCCGGGCGCCCTCTCCGGCGGCCAGCGCCAGCGGGTCGCAATCGCCCGCGCCCTCGCCGCGGAGCCGCGCGTGCTCCTGCTCGACGAGGCCGTCGCGTCGCTCGACGTGTCGATCCAGGCCCAGATCCTGAACCTGCTCGCCGACATCCGGGCCGCGACCGGGATCAGCTACGTCCTGATCAGCCACGACCTGGCCGTGGTGCGCCAGATCACGGACTCGACGATCGTCATGCAGCGCGGTGTCGCGGTCGAACAAGGTACGACTACCGATATCCTCGACGCGCCCAAGCATCCGTACACGCAGCTCCTGCGCGGGAGCGTGCCCGGCCCCGGGTGG
>JAICJC010000017.1 GCA_025928655.1 Thermoleophilia bacterium
ACGGACGACGCGGCCTACATCGTCGACCAGTTCGGCATCGACGTCAGCCGGCCGCTGCTCCTGCAGGTGTCGCGCTTCGACCCCTGGAAGGACCCGATGGGCGTGATCGACGCCTACCGGAAGGTGAAGGAGACCCACCGCGACGTCCAGCTCGCCCTGGTCGGCTCGATGGCGCACGACGATCCGGAGGGGTGGGAGTTCTGGAACACCACTCGCGACTACTGCGAGGAGGACCCCGACATCTACATGTTCTCGAACCTGAACAACGTCGGCGCGGTCGAGGTGAACGCGTTCCAGGTCTACAGCGAGGTGTGCATCCAGAAGTCGATCCGCGAGGGCTTCGGCCTGACGGTCGCGGAGGCGCTCTGGAAGGCGCGGCCGACGATCGGCGGCAACGTCGGCGGCATCGTCGCCCAGATCGTCGACGGCGAGACCGGCTACCTCGTCTCGTCGGCGGACGAGTGCGCCGAGCGCATCCTGCAGGTGCTCGCCGACCCCCAGGCGACCCGCGACATGACCCGCCGGGCGAAGGAGCACGTCCGCCGCCGCTTCCTCACGCCGCGGCTCCTGCGCGACTGGCTCGCGCTCATGCACCGCATGGCCGGCGACGGCGACCAGGCCGACCTCGAGATCATCTCGGCGTAACCGGCGAAACGGGGACTGTCCCCGCGAGCGGGGACAGTCCCCACGCTAGGGTGCGGGCATGGCCGAGCAGCCACTCCTGATCGTCTCGAACCGGGGGCCGTGCCGGTTCACACGCGGGCCCGACGGCGAGGTGACGGCGCAGCGCGGCGGCGGTGGGCTGGTCACCGCCCTGAGCGGCCTGGCGGCGGTGCGGCCCGTGACCTGGATCGCGAGCGCCCTCTCGGACGAGGACGCCGAGATGGCCGCGCGCGGCCCCTACCGCGACGGGGATCTCACCGTCCGCATGGTCGTGCACGACCGCGAGGAGTACGACCGCTACTACAACGTCTTCGCGAACCCGACCCTGTGGTTCATCCACCACTACCTCTGGGGCCTCGCCACCGAGCCGTCGGTCGACCGCAACGTGCGCCTGGCCTGGGATGCGGGCTACGTGCCGGTGAACCAGCGCTTCGCCGACGCGGTGGTGGCCGAGCTCGAGTCCGCCGAGGGCGATCTGCCGCCGGTGATGCTGCAGGACTACCACCTGTTCGTCGCCCCGGCCGACATCCGCGAGCGGGTGCCCGAGGCCGTCATCCAGCACTTCTCCCACATCCCCTGGCCGATGCCCGACTACTGGCGGGTGCTGCCGCCGGAGATCCGCCAGACGATCCACGAGTCGATGCTCGCCTGCGACGTGATCGGCCTCCACACGGCCCGCTACGTCGGCAACTTCCTCGCCTCCGTGGCCCAGTTCACCGACGCTCGCGTCGACACCGAGGCGGCAACGGTGCACTTCCGCGGCCGGACGGTGCGGGTGACGAGCCGCCCCATCTCGGTCGATCCCGAGGAGTTCGACCGGCTGGCGGCGAGCGAGGCGGTCCTGGCCGAGCGGGAGGCGCTGCAGGCGTGGCGGCCCGAGAAGGTCGTGCTGCGGGTCGACCGCACCGACCCGTCCAAGAACGTCGTCCGCGGGATCCAGGCGTTCGAGCTCTTCCTGAGCGACCACCCGGAGTGGGAGGGCCGCGTGACGCTGCTCGCGAAGCTCGACCCATCGCGGCAGGACATCCCCGAGTACACGGAGTACATGGGTGCCATCCAGCGCGCGGCCCGCACGGTCAACGACCGCTTCTACACCACCGACGACTGGCAGGCCGTCGACCTGCGCATCTCCGACAACTTCCCCGAGGCCATCGCCGGCTATGCCGAGTACGACGTGCTGCTCGTGAACGCGATCTTCGACGGCATGAACCTGGTCGCCAAGGAGGCGCCGCTCGTGAACGACCGCGACGGGGTGCTGATCCTGTCCGAGAACGCGGGCGCCCACCCGGAGCTGGGCGAGCACGCGCTGACGGTGAACCCGTTCGACCTGCAGGAGCAGGCCGACGCGATCCACACCGCGCTGGTCATGCCCGAGGACGAGCGCCGCAACCGCATCGCCGGCCTGCGGGCACAGGTGCGCGAGCACGACATCACCCGCTGGGTGGAGGCGCTCATGGACGACCTGGCCCGCGCCCGTCCCGAGGCGGTCGAGCGGTGAGCGCCCTCGTGCAGGTGCCCTGGTGCAGCCGCTTCCACGGCGGCGGAATGGAGGAGGGCCCGGCCGCCGTCGCGGCCGCGCTCGGCGCCGACGAGTCGACGACCGTCGATATCGACATGGAGGCGCCGCCCGAGGACGCGCTCGCCGCCGGCCTGCCCGAGGTCCAGGCGGCGGTGGCGGACGCCGGGCCGAGCCCGCTCGTCCTGCTCGGCGAGTGCACGCTCGCCCCCGCCGTGACCGCCGGGCTGCGCACGTCGCACCCCGGCCTGGTGCTGGTCTGGGTCGACGCCCACGGCGACCTGAACACGCCCGAGACGAGCCCCAGCGGGTTCCTGGGCGGGATGCCGTTCGCGGTCCTGCTCGGCTGGTGCCACGACCGCCTGCGCGCCGCCGCCGGCCTCGACCCCGCCCTGCCCGAGGAACGGGCCGCCCTCGTCGGCGCCCGCGACCTCGATCCAGGCGAGCGGGCGGCGATCGAGCGCTCCCGGCTGGCGACGACAGACGACGTGGCGGCCGCCCTCTCGATCCTGCCCGACGGCGCCCCGATCCACCTGCACCTGGACGGCGACGTGCTCGACCCGGCCGACGCCCCCGGCGTCGACTTCCCCGCGGCGGACGGCTGGAGCGGTAACCGGCTGGACGCCGAGATGGCGGCGCTCGCCGCCACCGGGCGCGTCGTGGGCGTGAGCCTCTGCTGCGGCAACCCGCGCCGCGACCCCGACGGGCGCGGCGCCCGCGCCTACGCCCGCGCGCTGCAGCCGTTCCTGGGCCGGTAGGCGCCCGGGTGACGGTGGTGACCGCCCCCGCATGGGGACAGTCCCCCTGCCGCCCGTCCAATCCCTAGACTTCCTGGCCGCATGGGGGAGATCCGCATGATGGACGTCGGCTCCAAGCCGGCGACGCGCCGCCGGGCCGTGGCCCGCGCCCACGTCGCGATGCCCGAGCACGTCCGCGAGCGGATCGCGGACGGGACGCTGCCGAAGGGCGACGTCCTCGCCGCCGCCCGGATCGCCGGGATCATGGCCGCCAAGCACACCCCCGACATCGTGCCGCTGTGCCATCCGCTGCCGCTGACCATGGTCGAGGTGACGCCGGAGCTCTCCGACGGCGGTGTCGCCATCGTCGCGGCCGCCGAGACGACCGCCCAGACCGGCGTCGAGATGGAGGCGCTGACCGCCGCCGTCGCGGCCGCCCTGACCGTCTACGACATGACGAAGGGCCTCGACCCCGCGATCTCGATCCGCGCCGCCGAGCTGGTGGAGAAGTCCGGCGGCAAGAGCGGCCACTGGCGGCGGGCGGAGGCGTGAGGGCGGCGGTGCTGACCGTCTCGGACGGCGTCGTCGCCGGCACCCGCGAGGACCGGAGCGGCGAGGTGCTCGAGTCGCGCCTGCGCGACGCGGGCTTCGAGATCGCCGGGCACGACGTCGTCCCTGACGAGCGGGCCGAGATCGCCGATGCGCTGCGCCGGCTCACGGGGATGGCCGACCTCGTCCTCACGACCGGCGGCACCGGCTTCGCGCCCCGGGACGTCACCCCGGAGGCGACGGAGGCCGTGATCGAGCGTCCGACGCCGGGCCTCGACGAGCACATGCGCGCCGTCTCGACGGCGATCTCGCCTCACGGGATGCTGTCCCGCGGCCGCAGCGGCATCCGCGGCTCGGCGCTGATCGTGAACCTGCCCGGCAGCCCCGGGGCGTGCGGCGAGCTCTTCGACGCGATCGCGCCCGCCCTCGACCACGGGCTCCGGCTCCTGCTGGGCCGGCCCACCTCGCATTGAGCGCGACCGCCGTCTACGCCCGCCGGTTCGTCAGCCTCGTGAAGCTCGAGCACACGGTGTTCGCGCTCCCGTACGCCTACACGGGCGCGATCCTGGCGCTGGGCGAGGTGCCCTCGGCCCGCCTGCTGTTCTGGATCACGGTGGCGATGGTCGGCGCCCGCAGCCTGGCGATGGCGCTGAACCGCCTGATCGACGCCGCGATCGACGCCCGCAACCCGCGCACGGCCCGGCGCGAGATCCCGGCCGGGCTGCTCTCGCGCGGGAACGTGGCCGCCTTCGCGCTCGCGTCGCTGGTCGTGTTCCTCATCGCCGTGTGGCAGCTAGCCCCCGTCACCCGGTGGCTGTGGCCGATCCCGGTCGCCGGCTTCGTCGTCTACCCCTACCTGAAGCGGTTCACGTGGCTGTGCCACCCCTTCCTGGGCGCGGTGGACGGGCTCGCGCCGGTGGGCGGCTGGGTGGCCGTGACGAACCACGTCGACGCGACGCCGTTCCTGCTCGGTGGCGCGGTCGCACTCTGGATCGGCGGCTTCGACATCATCTACGCCACCATGGACCTCGAGATCGACCGGGACCAGGGCCTGCACTCGATCCCGCGCCGCTTCGGCGTCGGCACCGCGCTTCTGGTCACGCGCGCCTTCCATCTGGCGTCCGTGCTGCTGCTGGTGTGGCTCGGGCTCACGCTCGGCCTCGGCCCGCTCTACTACCTCGGGGTGGCGGTGGTCGCGGCGCTGCTCGCCTACGAGAACTCGATCGTGAGCGCGGACGACCTGTCCCGGGTGGACATGGCGTTCCTGACCATGAACGGGGTCATCGCGCTCGTCTTCCTGGCCGGCGTGCTCGCCGACGCCATTGCCTGAGGCGGCCGTCGCCTGCGCTGGACTCGTGCGCCGCTTCGGCGAGCGCGCCGCCCTCGACGGGCTCGACCTGCGGGTCGGCGAGGGCGAGTTCGTGCTCGTCACCGGCCCCAACGGCGCCGGCAAGACGACGCTCCTGCGGGTGCTCGCGACCGTGCTGCGTCCGAGCGCCGGCGACGTCAGAGTCGGCGGGCACGAGCTGCCGCGGGCGGCGCACAGGGCACGGCCGCTGGTCGGCTACGTCGCCCACGGCCCGCTCACCTATCCCGGGCTCACCGCCCGCGAGAACCTGGAGCTCTACGCCGCCCTCTACGGCGTGCCGGACGGGCTGGTCGGGCGGGCGCTCGACCGGGTCGGCCTCGACGCCCGCGGCGGCGATCTGGTGGCCGAGTTCTCGCGCGGGATGGCGCAGCGGCTCGCGCTGGCGCGCGCCTGCCTGCACGCGCCCGCCCTGCTCCTGCTCGACGAGCCCACCGCCGGCCTGGACGCCGACGGCCGCGACCTGCTGCGCGAGGTGCTGGCCGAGCCGGGGCGGACGGTGATCGTCTCGACCCACGAGCCGGGCTGGTTCGCCGGCCTGGCGACGACCGAGGTGCCGATCCGGGACGGGCGGGTGGCGGCGTGAGCCGGCGCGCGCTGGTGGCGCTCGTGCGCAAGGACCTCGTGCTCGAGCTGCGGGGGAGCGAGGTCGTGCTCGCGATGGTGGCGTTCGTCGTGGCGTCCTTCGTGCTCTTCCGCTTCGGCCTCGGCGGCGGCCGGCCGGCGGGCGGCACCCGGGCGGCGACGGGGATGCTGTGGGTGGCGATCGTCTTCACCGCGATGCTGGCCCTCACCCGCTCCTTCGCCCGGGAGCGGGAGCACGGCATCTGGGACGGGCTGCTGGCGGCGCCGATCGACCGCGCGCTGCTGTGGCTGGCCCGGGCGTGCTCGACCTGCATCTTCCTGGTCGCCGTCCAGGTCGTCGCCCTGCCCGCCTTCTGGCTCTTCTTCCTGCAGGACGGCCCCGCCCCGGACTACGGCGTGCTGGTCGCCGCGGTGCTGCTCGCAGACGTGGGCATCGCGGCGCTCGGGTCGCTCGTCGCCGGGCTCGCGTCGGCGGGACGCGCGCGGGAGGTGCTCCTGCCGGTCCTCTTCCTGCCGTTCGCGATCCCGCTCGTGCTGGGGGCGGTGAGCGCGACGACCGGCACGATTTCCCCGCAAACAAGCGGTTTGCACACCCTGGAACGGCTGGGATATCTGGGTCTCTATGATACGGTTTTCGTGCTCTTCGGGTGGGGGCTCTTCGAGTTCGTGGTGGAGGATTAGCGCGGTGAACACAACTTCGGGCGCCCGCCTCGACCGCGCGACCAGCGCGGCCCTGGTGGCGGCCGTGCTGATGCCCGTGGCTCTCGGCCTGATCTTCTTCTACGTGCCGAACGACGTCGACCAGGGCTTCTCGCAGCGCATCTTCTACTTCCACGTCCCCATCGCGATGACCACGTACGCCCTGTTCGCCTGGGGCGCGCTGAACGCCGCCCGCTACCTGTGGACGGGCGACATGGGCCTCGACCTGCGCAGCTACGTGCCCATGCACCTGGGCGTCATCTTCGGCACGCTGACCCTGGTGACGGGGTCGATCTGGGCCAAGGTCTCGTGGGGCACGTGGTGGTACTGGGGCAGCACCGAGCTGAACACCTTCCTGATCATCTTCCTGTTCTACTGCGCCTACTTCATGCTCCGGTTCTCGGTCGAGCCGGGCGAGCGGCGCGCCCGTTACTCCGCGGTCTACGCCCTGCTCGGGGTCGGCCTGATCCCGATCTCGGTGCTGGCGGTGCACCTCGGCCAGGACGTGATCCACCCCGTCACGTTCACCGACCGCGGCGCGAACATGGACGGCACCATGCTCTTCACGTTCCTGATGGCGCTCGCGGCGATGCTGAGCCTGGCGGTGGCGATGTACCTCGTCGAGCTGCGCGGCAAGCGCCTCGACGAGCAGGTCACCCGCCTGCGGCGCCTGGCCGAGGGCACGCGATGATCCGGGAGACATACGTCCATTACGTCGCCGCGGTGTACGCGCTGGCGTGGCTCGTCACGCTGGCCTACGTCGTCATCCTGAACTCGAAGCTGGGGCGGCTGGAGCGGGAGCTGGACGAGATCGCCGGCCTGCTGGAGGCGAAGGCCGATGGCTGAGGCGGCCGTGCCGCTGAACCTCGTGCTGGTGGGGACGAACCACCGCAGCGCGCCGCTGGGCGTGCGCGAGCGGCTGGCCGCCCACGACCACGGCCGCGACCTGGTCGACCACGTGCGCGCCGCCGAGCCCGTGGCCGAGGCGGTCGGCCTCGCCACCTGCAACCGGTGCGAGCTCTACCTGGTCGGGGCCGACCCCGAGGCGATGCGCGACGCCGCCGTCGAGCGCCTGGCGGAGCTCTCCGGCCACGACCGCGAGCGGCTCGAGCCGATGCTCTACGTGCGGGCGGGAGCCGAGGCGGCCGAGCACCTCTTCGCCGTCGCCGCCGGGCTCGACTCGCTCGTCCCCGGCGAGGCCCAGATCCTGGCCCAGATCCGCGACGCCTACGCGAGCGCGTTCGAGTGGGGCTCGACCGGGCCCGTGTCCAACCGGCTCTTCCACGTCGCCCTCGAGGCGGGCAAGCGCGTCCGCCACGAGACCGCCATCGGCGCGGGCGGCGGCTCCGTGGCGTCCGTCGCCGCCGAGGTGGCGAGCGAGCGGCTCGGCGGCATCGACGGCGCGTGCGTCCTGGTCGTCGGCGCGGGCCGCGTGGCCGAGCTCGTGGCCGCGAACCTGACCGCCCGCGGGGCGGGCAACCTGCTGGTCGCAAACCGCGACCCCGACCGGGCGGCGGCGCTCGCTGCCCGCTTCGGCGGGACGGCCATCGCGTGGGACGATCTCGCGCGGGCCGCGGACGCGGCCGACGTCGTCGTCAGCTCGACCGCCGCGCCCGGCCACGTCATCACCGCCGCCGGCCTCACGTCGGGGCGCACCCGCCTGCTCGTCGACCTGGCCGTGCCGCGGGACGTCGACCCGGCCGCGGCGGAGGTCGAGGGAACGACGGTGGTCGACCTGGACGGACTCGAGGCCGCCGTGCGGCGCACGCTGGAGCTGCGCCTGGGCGAGAGCGGCCGCGCCCGCGCGATCGTCGCCGAGCAGGCCGCGGAGTTCCGCGACTGGATGGCGGCGCTTCGGGTCGTGCCGGCGATCACGTCGCTGCGCGACCACGCCGAGCGCATCCGGGCCGAGGAGCTGCGGCGGATGGAGCAGCGCTGGGAGACGCTCTCGCCGGCCGACCGCGAGCGGCTCGACGCGATGACGCGCACGATGCTGAACAAGCTGCTGCACGAGCCGACCGTCCGCCTGAAGCAGCTCGCCGCCGCCGACCGCTCGGGGCCCTACGCCGAAGCCGTGACCGAGCTGTTCGGCCTGGCGGCGCCGACCGCGCCGGAATGACCCGCTCCGCTCTGCGGCCCCGACGGGGGCGAGGGAGCCGCGTCACCCGACAGGCGGGGTCAGACCCCTTCTGGCGGGTCCGCGTGCCGTGGGCGTGCAGAACCGGTGCCCGGTCCCCGGTGCCAGAGGGATGATCCGGCTGGGGACGCGCGGCAGCCGGCTCGCGCTCGTGCAGGCCCGGCTGGTGGCCGACGCGCTGGACGAGGCCGAGATCGTCCCGATCGCCACCGCCGGCGACCGCGACCGCACGGCCGGGCGCTTCGACCAGATCGGCGACGGCCGGGGCGTGTTCACGCGCGAGATCGAGCGCGCGCTCCTCGCCGGCGAGGTGGACGCCGCCGTGCACAGCGCCAAGGACCTGACAGGCGAGATGCCCCCGGGGCTCGTGGTCGCCGCGCTGCTCGAGCGCGACGACCCCCGCGACGCCGTGTGCGGCCCGTTCGCCGCCCTGGACGAGATCCCCGACGGCGCCCGCATCGGGACGTCGTCCGTCCGCCGCGGTGCGCTCCTGCGCGAGCTGCGCCCCGGCCTCGAGGTCGTGCCACTGCGCGGGAACGTCGACACCAGGCTGCGCAAGCTCGACGAGGGCGCGGCCGACGCGATCGTGCTCGCGGCCGCCGGCCTGCGCCGGCTCGGGCTGGCGGATCGCATCGCCTTCCTGCTCGACCCGCAGGTGTTCGTCCCCGAGGCCGGGCAGGGCGCGATCGCCGTGCAGGTGCGCGAGGGCGAGGAGGAGCTGGTCTCGAGGCTCGACCACGCGCCCACCCGGCGCGCCGTCGAGGCCGAGCGCGAGTTCGCGGCCAGCGTCGGCGGCGGCTGCGACGTGCCGGTCGCGGCCTACGCCTGGGAGGGCGACGACGGGCTCGAGCTGCGCACCTGGGTGGCACGGTGACGGTCTACCTGGTCGGCGCCGGCCCGGGCGATCCCGGGCTGCTGACCGTCCGCGGCCGGGAGCTGGTCGAGTCGGCCGACGCGCTCGTCTACGACCGCCTGGCCGACCCTCGGATCGTCGCGCTCGCCCCGCCCTCGGCCGAGATGGTCTACGCGGGCAAGCGGCCAGGCGACCACGCGATGACGCAGGAGGCGATCAACGCCCGGCTGCTGGAGCTCGGCGGCCGCCACGAGCGGGTGGTGCGGCTGAAGGGCGGCGACCCGTTCATCTTCGGCCGCGGCGGCGAGGAGGCGCTCGCGCTGGCCGGGGCCGGCATCCCGTTCGAGGTCGTCCCGGGGATCTCCTCGGCCTATGCCGTGCCGGCCTACGCCGGCATCCCGGTCACGCAGCGGGGCAGCGCCGCCCAGGTGACGTTCGTCACCGGTCACGAGGATCCGTCCAAGCCCGACAGCGATCTCGACTGGGCGTCGCTCGCGGCCACGCCGGGCACGCTCGTCTTCCTGATGGGGGTCGGGGCGCTGGCCGCGAACGCGGCCCGGCTGATCGAGCACGGGATGCCTCCCGACACGCCGGCGGCCGTGATCTCGAACGGGACGCGCCCGGCCCAGCGCACGGTCGTCGCCCCGCTCGCCGGGATCGCCCGCGCCGCCGAGGGCATGCGCCCGCCCGCGATCACGCTCGTGGGCGCCGTCGCGGCCCTGCACGAGCAGCTGGCCTGGTACGAGCGGCGGCCCCTGCACGGCAAGCGGGTCGTCGTCACCCGGGCAAGGGCGCAGGCGAGCGGGCTCGCCGCGCGGCTGGAGGCCCTCGGCGCCGAGGTGGTGCAGGCGCCCGCGATCCGGATCGAGCCGCTCCCGTTCGCCCCGCCCGACCTGGCGGCGTACGACATCGTCGTCGTGACCAGCGGGAACGGCGTCGACCTGCTCCTCCCCGGCGACGTGCGGGCGCTGCACGGCACCCGGGTGGCCGCGATCGGCCCGGCGACGGTGGCGGCGCTGCGCGCCCGCGGGATCGTCGCCGACGTCGTGCCGCCCGAGGCCGTGTCGGAGTCGCTGCTGGCCGCCCTCGGCGACGTCGGGGGCCGGCGCGTGCTCGTCGCGACGGCGGAGGGCGCCCGCGAGGTGCTCCCGGACGGACTGCGCGAGCGGGGGGCTCGGGTCGACGTGCTCCCCCTCTACCGCACCGTCCCGGAGCCGGTGTCCGCGGACGCGGTGCGGGGCGCCGATCTGGTCACGTTCACGTCGTCCTCGACGGTGACGAACCTGGTTGCCGCCCTCCGGGACGGCGGCCTCGACGGCCTGGCCGCCGCGTCGATCGGCCCCGTGACGAGCGCGACGCTGCGCGAGTGCGGCGTCGAGCCCCTCGTCGAGGCCGACCCGCACGACGTCGAGGGCCTCCTCGACGCGGTGCTGCGCGCGCTCGCCTGAATGCCCGGTGCCTGGTACGTTTGCCGGACGGTGGCCGAGCGCGAGACCAGCATCCGCCGCGGCGTCGAGGCGCTGCTGACGCTCGCGAGCGACGAGGCCACGGCCGAGGGGGGGCTGGGGGTCACCCGGGTCGCGCGCATGCTGGGACGGGAGAAGACGCAGGTCTCGCGCACGCTCGCGACCCTGGCCGAGTACGGCCTGGTCGACCGCGACCCGGACACGCGCGCCTACCGGCTCGGCTGGCGCATCTATGCGATGGGGCAGCTGGCGGGCAGCCGGCACCTGCTGGACTCGGCCCGGCCGCTGCTTGGCGCCCTCGTCGCCCGCTTCGGCGAGGGCGCTCACCTGTCGGTGCTCCAGGGGAACGAGGTCGTGACGGTGCTCTCCGAGCAGTCGCCGCACGCCGTGCGCGCCGTGAACTGGATCGGGCGCAACACCCCGGCGTACTGCACCTCCGCGGGCAAGGCGCTCCTGCTCGACCGCACGTCCGAGGAGCTCGAGGCGCTCTTCGACGCCCCCACGGCGAGAGGGCTCGCCGCCGGTATCGGCGCGGCCCGCGACGGCGGCTACGCGGTCGCCGACGAGGAGATGGACGCCGGGCTGACGGCCGCCGCCGCGCCCGTGCGCGACGCCGAGGGCCGGATCGTGGCCGCGATCAACGTGTCCGGGCCGTCGTTCCGGGTGCGGTCGCGGCTGGCCGAGATCGGGGCCGGGGTGGCGGACGCCGCCGCCGAGCTGTCCGCTGCGCTGAGCGGCCGCTGACCGCACCGCCTTGGCAGACGTCTTCAAGGATCCGCGCAAGCTCGAGTACCTGAACGCCGAGGGCGCCGACCGGCCGCTGCGCAGCCCGATCCCGCACTCGACCCTGGTCGCGGCCCGCGCTTACCGCAAGCGGCGCGTGGTGGAGCAGGTCGCCGCGCGCGGCTGCACGGCCATCCTGCTCTTCGACCCGGTCAACATCCGCTACGCGCTCGACGCGCGCAACATGCAGGTGTGGGCCGCCCACAACCCGTTCCACTACGCGCTGCTGTTCGCCGACGGCCACGGCATCGACTTCGAGTACCGCGGCGCCGAGCACCTGGTGGACGGCCTGGAGACGGTCGACGAGGTGCGGCCGGCCTTCGCCTGGTTCTACCAGTACTCCGCCGAGAACCTGCACGAGTGGGTCGAGACGTGGGCGGACGACATCGTCTCCGCCCTGCGCGAGCGCGAGGCCGGCCCGCTGCGCCTGGCCGTGGACAAGCTCGAGCCGCCCGGCGTCGACGCCCTGCGCCGGCGCGGGGTCACGCTCGTCGAGGGCCAGGAGCTGACCGAGCACGCGCGCCTGATCAAGAGCGCCGAGGAGGTCGAGCTGATGCGCTGGACGATCCGCGTGTGCGAGGCCGGGATGGCCCGCATCTACGAGGCCTCCGTGTCGGGGAAGACGGAGCAGGAGATCTGGGCCGAGCTTCACCACGAGAACGCCCGCTCCGGCGGCGAGTGGCTGGAGACGCGGCTGCTCACCGTCGGCCGGCGGACGAACCCGTGGTTCAAGGAGTGCTCCGACCAGGTCGCGGCCCGCGGCGACCTGCTCGCGTTCGACACCGACATGATCGGGCCGTACGGCTACTGCGCCGACCTCTCGCGGTCGTGGACGATCGACCACGTGGCGATGACGCCGGAGCAGCGCACGCTCTACGCCGCGGCGCTCGAGCAGGTCGAGCACAACCTGGCGCTGATCCGGCCGGGCATGGACTGGCGCGAGTACACCGAGCGGAGCTGGCCGATCCCCGAGCGCTACCTGGCCAACCGCTACTCGTGCCTCCTGCACGGCGTGGGCATGTGCGACGAGTACCCCGGCGTCTACGCCCCGCAGGACGCGGCCGACTTCCAGGCCGGCCGCTTCGAGCCCGGCATGGTGCTGGCCGTCGAGAGCCTGATCGGCGAGCAGGGCGGGCGCGAGGCGGTCAAGCTCGAGACCCAGGTGCTCGTGACCGGCTCGGGCGCGGAGCGGCTCGACTCGTTCCCGTGGGAGGACGTGTGATCGTGGCTCAGGCGGCCGCGGCCGGCGGCGCCTGGGGCGGGATGCCGAGGTCGATCGGGTCGTCGCCGAGCTCGCGGGTACGGCGCTCCACGAACTCGAGCAGCTCCTCGCGCACCCCGTCGTCGAGCGGCGGCGGCTCGTAGCGCTCGAGCGCCTCCCGCCACAGCCCCTCGGCGCGCACGGCGGCCGTCGGGCTGCCCTTCCCGCTCCAGCGGTCGAAGTTGTCCGTGGTGGCGAGGAACGGCCGGTAGAAGCAGTCGCGGAAGTGCGCGAGCGTGTGCTCGCAGCCGAAGAAGTGCCCGCCCGGGCCGACCTCCTTGTGGGCGCCGAAGGCCAGGGCGTCCTCGTCGATGACCGTCGGGGCGAGCTGGACGCGCAGCAGCTTCAGGAGCTCGACGTCCATCATGAACTTCTCGAAGCAGGCGACCAGGCCGCCCTCGAGCCATCCGGCCGACTGCCACACGACGTTCGCCCCGGCCAGGAAGGCCGACATGAGCGTGTTCAGCGCCTCGTAGCCGGCCTGCGCGTCGACGGCGGGGCTGGCCGTGAGCGTCCCGCCGCCGGCCCGCCACGGCAGCCCGATCCGGCGCGCGATCTGGCCGGAGGCGTAGAGGCCGATCGCCGACTCCGGCGTGCCGAACGCGGGCGCGCCCGACTTCATGTCGGTCGACGAGAGGAACGAGCCCATGACCACGGGGGCGCCGGGACGCACGAGCTGGAGCAGGGCGACGCCTGCCAGCACCTCCGCCGTCTGCTGGGCCAGCGCCGCGCCGATCGACACGGGCGCCATCGCACCCATGAGCAGGAACGGCGTCACCATGACCACCTGGTTCGCCGCCGAGAACTCCAGCATCGCCTCGAGCATGCGCACGTCGTAGCGCAGCGGCGAGTTCACGTTCACGTTCGCGAACATCACCGGCCGCTCCTCGATCGCCTCGCGGCCGCCGAACAGGATCTCGCCCATCCGCACGGAGTCGGCCGCGGCCACCTCGGACATCGGCACGCCCTCGAAGACCTTGTCGCAGAGCAGGATCAGCGACATGTTCATGGCCAGGTGGCGGGAGTCGAGCGCCGTGTCGTTGGGCTCGCAGATGCCGCCGCCGGGCGTGTCGAGCTCCGGGGACATCTGCGTCAGCATGATGAAGCGCTGCAGATCGGCCAGCGTGGCGTCCCGGCGGGTGCCGCCCATGCGTACGAACGGCGGCCCCTGGGTGGGGGCGAAGATCATCGAGTCGCCGCCGATGTGCAGGTCGTGCTCGGAGTTGCGCGCGCGCATGTCGAACTCGCGCGGGGCCTTGGCCGCCTGCTCGACGAGGAAGTCCGGGTCGAACCGCACGAGGGTGTCCTCGACCTCACAGCCGGCCGCCCGGAAGAGGTCGAGGGCGCGGGGATGGTCGAACTGGACGCCGATCTCCGAGACGAGCCGGCGCCAGCCCCGGTCGACCGTCTCGAGCGCCCCCTCGGAGAGGACCTCGAACCGCGGCATCTGATTGCGGAACACGGTTGCCTCCAACGTGCCGGATCGCCAACAGGTGTTGCAGATACTACCAGCGGGGCGTAGGATCGCCGCCGTGATCGGGTATGCCTCGAGGCCGGCGCCCCCCGCCGAGGACGAGATGGACGCTGCGTCGGCAGGAGCGCTGGCGGCCGCCGTCGGCCGCCGCGAGGTGACGGCCGTCGAGCTGGCCGAGACCGCCGCGCGGCGGGCCCAGACGCGCGGCGCGGCGCTGAACGCCGTGGCGGTGCCGCTCTACGCCCAGGCGGCCGCCGCGGCCGCGCGCATCGACGCCCGCCCGGCCGGCCGTCCGCTGGAGGGCGTGCCGGTCAGCCTGAAGGAGACCCTCTGGGTGCGCGGGACGCCCTGCTGTGCCGGGGTCGAGCGGCTGGCCGGCTCGCGCAGCCGGTCGGACGGTGCGATCGCCCGGGCGCTGCGCCGCGCCGGCGCCGTGATCCTGTGCAAGGGCAACATCGCCCAGCTCAACTGGTACGCCGAGACGGACAACCCCGTGTACGGGCGCACCGACAACCCCTGGGCGGCCGACCGGTCGCCCGGCGGCTCCAGCGGCGGCGAGGCGGCACTCGTGGCCGCCGGCGTCGTCCCGGTCGCCGTCGGCACCGACATCGGCGGCAGCGTCCGCATCCCGGCCGCATGGTGCGGGGTGTTCGGGATGGCGCCGACGCCCGGCCGGCTCAGCCTTGCCGGCAGCCGCGACGACCAGCTCTTCGCCGGCCAGACGCTGATCCAGAACCGCCCCGGCGTGCTCGCCCGTGACGCGGCCGACCTGCGGCTCGTGATCTCCGTCCTCGACGTCGGTGCGGGGACGCCCGCGCCGGCGCGGCCCCTGCGTCGCATCGGCGTCGTGCGCGCGAACGGGGTGCTGACTCCGGCGCCGGCGATCCGGCGCGCCGTCGCCGAGACCGCCGAGCGGCTGGCGGCAGACGGCCTCGAGGTTTTGGACGTCGAGCTCGCGGACGCTCCCGAGGCGCTCGCGCTCTTCGACGCCGTGTTCGCCGCCGACGGAGGCCGCGGCCTGCGCCGGATGCTGCGCGGCGGCCGGGCCACGCCCCAGGTGAGCCGTGCGCTCGCGGCCGCGGCGGACGCCGCCCTCGGCCCGGAGGAGCTGCTCCGGCTGGAGGAGCGGATCGGCGCCCTGCGGCGGCGGTTCGCCGCGATGCTCGACCGCGAGGGGCTCGACGCCCTGATTGGCCCCGCTCACGCGCGGCCCGCCGTGCCCCACGGCACGGCCCTCGACGTCGTCGCGGGCCAGAGCTACACGTCGCTCTACAACCTGCTCGGCATGCCCGCGGGCGTCGCGCCCGTCGCCCGCGTGCGGCCGGGCGAGGCGCGCGACGGCGGGGACGATGGTTCGGCCGGCCTCCCCATCGGGGTCCAGGCGGCCGCCCGACCGGGGGACGACGGAGTCGTCCTGACTCTTCTCGAGCGTATCTCGTCTCATTGAGTAATGGCCGGACACCGTGATACGTTGGCGCCTTCCAGCGGTACTCGAGGGCCCCGGCGCAGTGGGAGGAGCTATCTAGAGAACCCGAGGCGAGCCTGCATGCCACCCGGCCGCGCACCCCTGCACGGAGCGCCGTCCCGGGTTATCCCGACGAAGTGAGGTCCAGCTGTGAAGGATCTGGAATATCACCTCTATGAAGAGGCCCGCGCGGGCCGGATGACGCGCCAGCAGGTGCTCGTGCGTGGCAGCGTCCTGGGAATCTCGGCCTCCGTGCTGGGGACGATCCTCGCTGCCTGCGGATCGTCGGCCTCGGACAATTCGACGTCGGCCGGGTCGTCGGGCGGGGCGATCAAGCGCGGCGGGACCGGCATCTTCGGCATCACCTCGCCGGCGTCCGACGTCGACCCGGTGACGATGTTCAACACCGGCGCCATCATGACGACGCAGCTGGCCTGCGACTATCTCGTCTTCCCCGACGCGCAGTACGCCCTCCAGCCGAAGCTGGCCACGAAGTGGGAGTCCGGCTCGACCCCCGACACGTGGACGTTCACGATCCGCCAGGGCGTCAAGTGGCACGACGGCTCCGCGTTCACGAACGACGACATCGTCGCCTCGTTCGACCGCATGCTCGACCCCAAGATCGGGTCGGCGGCGCTCTCGGCCTTCTCGGGCGTGCTCTCCCGAGGGAGCGTCGAGAGCACCGCGCCGGACACCATCGTGTTCCACCTCGACCGTCCGTACGCGGACTTCCCGTACCTGGTCTCGGCGTTCAACTACAACTCGGTGATCCTGCCGAAGAACTACCAGATCGGTGACTTCACCAAGGGCGGGGTCGGGACGGGGCCGTTCATCCTGAAGACGTTCTCCAAGGACCAGGGTGTGACGTACACGAAGAACCCGCACTACTGGGAGAAGGGGAAGCCCTACCTCGACGCGGCGACGATCAAGTACTTCTCCGACACGCCGCCGATCGTGCTCGCGCTCCAGGGCGGCGCGATCAACGCCTTCCCGCAGGTGCCCTACCAGGGCTCGCAGGCGCTCTTCTCCGACTCGAACATCACGGTCACCGAGACGCCGTCGAGCGAGTACCGCACCCTGCAGATGCGGGTCGACCAGGAGCCCTTCAACGACAAGAACGCGCGCCTCGCGGTCGCCTATGCGCTCGACCGGCCGGGGCTCGTGTCGGGCCTCTTCAACGGCAAGGCCCAGCTCGGGAACGACCACGCGTTCGCGCCGATCTACCCGGGCTCGCCCACCACCGACCAGGTGCCGCAGCGGGTCCAGGACGTCGACAAGGCCAAGTCGCTCCTCAACGGCAAGACGATCAACGTCACGCTCACAAGCGAGCAGTTCCTGGAGATCCCGGAATATGCGCAGTTCGTGAAGCAGATGTGCGCGCCGGTCGGGATCAACGTGAAGCTGGACACCCAGCCGCAGAGCCAGTTCTACGGCACGGGCGCGAACCAGCCCTGGCTGCAGGTGCCGTTCGGCATCACGGACTGGGGCGCCCGCGGAACCGCCGGCCAGACGATCGACCCCGCGTACCTGTGCCGGTCGGTGCCGAACAAGACCCTGTCGAACTCGGGGGGCTGGAACTCGGCCCACTGGTGCGATCCGGCCTTCGACAAGCTCGTCGAGCAGTTCGAGGGCGAGGTCGACCAGCAGAAGCGCATCGCGACCGCCGTCTCGGCCGCCAAGATCCAGCAGGCGGAGGTGCCGGACGTGATCGCATACTGGATCAAGGAGCTGCGCGCGACGCGCAACAACGTCCACGGCCTGCCCGTCGGGCCCACCTTCCACCTCGACGCGAGCGCCATGTGGCTCTCGTGAGCCGCTGACCTCGGGGGCCGCGCCCTAGTCGCGCGGCCCCCGAGGCGGTACGCTTGCACCCAGACGATGAGCCGGTACATCCTGAAGCGCCTGGGGTTGACCGTGATCACGCTCGTGATCGTGTCTTTCGTGGTCTTCGGCGCGTCGCAGCTGCTCCCGGGCGACGTCGGGCGCACGATCCTGGGCCCGTACGCCTCCCAGCAGCAGGTGGACGAGCTCGACCACACGCTCGGCACCGACAAGCCGCTCCCGGTGCGGTACTGGAACTGGGCCTCCGACTTCGTGAGGGGAGACTGGGGCGTCTCGCCGGTGCAGAACGTCGAGGTGAGGCCGCTCGTCCTGCACCGGCTCCGCAACTCGCTCATCCTGGGCGCGTTCGCGATGGTGCTGATCGTCCCGTTCTCGATCTTCATGGGGGTGATGGCCGCCCTGAACTACGGCAAGACGCTCGACCGGGTGATCTCGATCACCGGGCTCTCGTTCATCGCCCTGCCCGAGTTCGTGGTCGGGGTGATCCTGATCGTCATCTTCGCCGTCCAGCTGGGGTGGTTCCCCACCTCGTCGCAGGTGCCGGGCTCCGATCCGGTGGACTGGTTCCGGCAGCTGCTGCTGCCGGCGATCCCGATGATGTTCGTGCTCTTCGGGTACATCGCCCGCATGGCTCGCGCCGGCACGGTCGACGCGCTGCAGGCGAACTACACGCGCACCGCGATCCTCAAGGGGCTGCCGCGGCGCTACGTCGTCTGGCGCCACGTCGTGCGCAACGCCATGCTCCCGACGATCACGGTCGTCAGCGTGCAGGTCGGCTACCTGGTCGGCGGCCTGGTCGTCGTCGAAACCCTCTTCGCCTATCCGGGGATCGGCCAGCTGACGCTCGAGTCGGCAAACGGCCACGACCTGCAGACGCTCGAGGCGTGCGTGCTCATGATCGCCATCATCTACTGCGTCGCGAACTTCATCGCCGACCTCGCGTACGGAATTCTCAACCCGCGCGTGAGGGTCGCCTAGATGGCCAGCGTCGAGGGTAGCGACGTCCAGATCCAGCCCCCCGCGGCACCCGTCCTCGACGTCCGGGCCGAGCGCCGCCGCCGCCGGCGCGAGCTCCTGCGCGCGCTCGTCCGGTCGAAGACGTTCGTCGTCGGCGCCGTCATCCTGGCGTTCTGGGTGCTCGACGCGATCTTCTGGCGGGCGATCGTGCCGCACGACCCCCTCGCCGTCGGCCCGGTGGACACCCTGAAGGCGCCGGGCGGCGCCCACTGGTTCGGCACCGACAACCTCGGCCGCGACGTCTTCTCGCGCGTGCTCGCCGGCGCCGCGACGGTGCTCGTGATCGCGCCGGCCGCGACGGCGCTCGGTCTCGTCGGCGGGACGGCCGTCGGCCTCGTCACCGGCTTCTACCGCGGCTGGGTCGACGACGTGGTCAGCCGCATCGTCGACGCGTTCCTCGCGCTCCCGCTCATCGTCATCGCCGTGCTGGTGCTGGCCTCGCTCGGGCGCGACACCCGCAACATCGTCCTCGTCATCGGCATCATCTTCACGCCGCTGATCGGGCGCACGGTGCGCTCCGCGGTGCTGGTCGAGCGCGAGCGCGAGTACGTCGCCGCCGCCCGCCTGCGCGGCGAGCGCGGGATCCGCATCATGGTGTGGGAGATCCTCCCGAACATCACGGGGCCGATCATGGTCGAGGCGACCGTCCGTCTCGCCTACGCCATCTTCACGGCCGCGACGCTCTCGTTCCTGGGGCTCGGCCTCCAGGATCCGTCGCCCGACTGGGGGCTGCAGATCGCGAACGGCCGCGCCTACATGCAGGTGGCGTGGTGGATGGTGATCTTCCCGGCCGCCGCCCTGGCCACCCTCGTCGTCGGCGTGAACCTGGTGGCCGACGGCCTGAAGCGGGTGGTGGAGGAGTGAGCGTCGCGCCGGTGCAGACGGGTGCCGTCGAGATCGACGGCCTCACGGTCAGCTACCGCCGCCGCAGCGCGCTGCTGCGCGTGCTCACCGACGTGTCGTTCACGATCAAGCCCGGCGAGGCCTACGGCCTGGTGGGGGAGTCGGGCTGCGGCAAGACGACGGTGGCGATGTCGCTCATGCGCTACCTGCCGTCCAATGCGGTGGTCGAATCCGGCAGCATCACCTTCGGCGGGGACGACCTGCTGGCCGCCAACGACCGCACGCTGCGGAGCTGGCGCGGCAACCGCATGGCGATGGTCTACCAGGATCCGGGCACGGCGCTCAACCCGACGATCCGGGTCGGCGCCCAGATCGCCGAGGTGTACCGCTTCCACCGCGGGATGGACAAGCGGGAGGCGACCGAGGCGGCGGCGCACATGGTCTCGACGGTCCAGATCTCGGACGCCGCCCGCGTGCTGCGGCGCTACCCGCACGAGCTGTCGGGCGGCCAGCAGCAGCGGGTGATGTTCGCGATGGCGCTCGCGACCGACCCCGACCTGCTGGTGCTGGACGAGCCGACGACGGGCCTGGACGCGACGGTCGAGGCCGAGGTGCTCGATCTGGTCGAGAACCTGCGCGACCAGTTCAACACGTCGATCCTCTTCGTCAGCCACAACCTCGGGATCGTCGCCCGCATGTGCGAGCGGGTCGGCGTCCTCTACGCCGGCCGCCTGATCGAGCAGGGGAGCGCGAGCGAGGTCTTCCGCGACCCGCGCCACCCCTACACGCTCGCACTCCTGCGCTGCGTGCCCCGCCTGGGCATGCGCAAGGACACCGACCGGCTCGATCCGATCCCGGGCTCCCTGCCGCCGCTCGGGGCCGACATGCCCGGCTGCGTCTTCGCCGACCGCTGCCCGATCGCCCGCGACCGATGCGTCCAGTCGCCGCCCGAGCTGTTCCCCGTCGCGGACGGCCACACCGCCCGCTGCTTCTTCCACGAGGAGGTGCCCGACATCCCGCCGATGGCCACCGCCGCCCAGGAGGACGCCGCGCCGGTGGCCGACGAGGTTCTCCTGCAGGTGTCGGAGCTCGTCAAGACCTACAAGTTCTCCGGCACCGAGGTGGTCGCCGTCGGCGGCGTCGACGTCGAGATCAAGCGGGGCGAGGTGTTCGGCCTCGTCGGCGAGTCGGGCAGCGGCAAGACCTCGTTCGCGAAGTGCATCGTCGGCCTGATCGACGTCACCTCGGGGAGGCTCTCGTTCGAGGGGATGGACGTCTCGAAGCTGGCCGGGAAGCGGCCGGGCGAGGCCCGCCGGCGCCTGCAGATGGTGTTCCAGAACCCGGACAACGCGCTGAACCCGACCCACAGCGTGCGCTCGATCCTGCGCCGCTCGCTGCAGCTCCTCGCGGGCGTGCACGGCCGCGATACGCAGGACGAGCAGATGGCCGAGCTGGCCCGGTCGGTGCGGCTCGAGCAGCGGCATCTCGACGTCCGCCCGGCCGCCCTCTCCGGCGGCCTGAAGCAGCGTGTGGCGATCGCCCGCTCCTTCGCCGGCAACCCGGCCATGGTGCTGTGCGACGAGCCGACCTCGGCCCTCGACGTGTCGGTGCAGGCTGCGATCCTGAACCTGCTCGTCGACCTGCAGCGGCGCCAGGGTGTGTCCTACGTCTTCATCTCGCACGATCTCGCCGTCGTCCGGTACGTGGCCGACTCGATCGGGGTCATGTACCTCGGCAAGCTCGTCGACGTCGGCGCGGCGGAGCAGGTGTTCGCCTCGCCGCACCACCCGTACACCGAGGCGCTGCTCTCGGCCATCCCGACGTTCGACGTCGAGGAGAGCCGGCCGCGGATCAAGCTCTCCGGCGTGCTCCCGAGCGCGTCGGACGTCCCCACCGGCTGCCCCTTCCACACCCGCTGCCCGCGGGTGCTGGGCGAGATCTGCCGCACCGAGGCGCCGCCGTGGCAGGAGGACGGCGCCCGCCACCGCTACCGCTGCCACATCCCCCCGGCCGAGCTCACGGAGCTGCAGAAGACTGCTCCGCCCGAGCGGGCCGAGGACGTCGTCGCGTAGAGCCGGCGCAAACGCCGGGGACAGTCCCCGTCCGGGGACTGTCCCCGTTCCTCGGCGTCCGCTTTCGCACGGCTGTGCACTACACGTGCATAATATGAGCGCATCGTGTATGCTGCGACCGTGGAATCCCCCGGCGGCACGCAGGCGGTCGAGCGCGCGATGGCGATCCTTGAGCTGTTCGACGAGCGCAGGCCCGATCTCTCGATCGCCGACGTCGTCGCGGCGCTCGACGTCCACCGCAGCACCGCGTCGCGGATGATGGCGACGCTCGAGCGGCACGGGCTGCTCGAGCAGACGGACGTTCCCGGCCGCTACCGGCTCGGCCTGGGGCTGGTCACGCTCGCGGGCCTCGTGCTCAACCGGTTCCCGGTGCGCGCGCTGGCGCGGCCGCGGCTGCGCGAGCTGCGCAACGAGACGAACGAGACGGCGTGGCTGGGCATGCTCGACGGGCAGACGGTGATCTACCTCGACCAGGCGTCGAGCCGGCACGTCACCGTGAACGTGGACTGGGTGGGCCGCCGCCAGGCGCTCACCGACGGCGTGACCGGGCGGCTGCTGCTGGCCTTCCAGCCCTCCGACGTCATCGAGCGCCTGGTCGACGAGGCGGCGCCGGGCTCGATCGGGCTCTCGGACGTCGAGCTCGCGGCCGTCCGGCGCCGCGGGCACGCCGTGTGCGTGGGCGACGCCGACGACGCCTACACGGGCGTCGCCGTGCCGATCCGCGATCACCGCGGCGCCGTCGTCGCCGCGATCGCGCTCGGCGGGCCCCGCTACCGGGTGAGCCCCGAGCGGCTCGAGTCCGAGCTCGTGCCGAAGGCCCTGCGGGCGGCGGCGCGCGTCTCCGAGGCGCTGGGGCACGTCGCGGCATGAGACGGCTCGGGCGATCCTTCTATGCGGCGGCGGCGCTGGACGGGATGATGTTCGGCGTCCTCGCGCTCAGCGTGCCCATGCACATCGAGGCGCTGCACCGGCCGGCGTCCCTGGCCGGCGAGGTGCTCGCGACCGGCACCGTGACGGTGGCGGGAGGAGCGCTGGTCGCCGGGAGGGTGGGCCGGCTGGTCGGCGGCGGCCGCAACCTCCTCGCGGCCGCACTGGCGGTATCGGGCCTGGGCGAAATCCTCCTCTTCCTCGCGTCGGCCGCGCCCGCAATGGCGGCCGGCGCGGGACTCGTGGGCGGCGGCATCGGCCTCTTCTGGGTCGCCAGCCAGACGCTGCTCGGCGAGGCGTCCGGCGGGCCCGGCAGCGAGCGGGCGTTCGCGACCCACTATGCGGCGTACACGTTCGGGGTTGCCGGCGGCTCGACCGGGGCGGGGCTCGTGATCGCGCTCCTGCGCGATGCCGGCATCGGGGCCGTCACGGCGTCGCGCTACAGCTACGTGCTGGGCATCCTCGCCGGGGCCCTGGCGGCGGCGGTGTGGAGGCCGGCGCGGCGTGAGCGCGTCGGCGAGGGCCCGCACGCGCGGCTCTCGAACGGGCTTTCGCCCCGCGGCGTCGCGATCCAGGTGCCCGACCTCCTGCTGGTCGCAGCGCTGGCCCTGCTCCTGCCCCTGGCGCCGATCGTGCTGGCCGGCCGCTTCCACCTGGCGCCGCTGGTCGTCGGCATCACCGTCGGCGGCGTCCAGGCGGCCAAGATCGGCGGCGCGTTCGCCGGCCGCATCCTGACCGAGTCCGGCGGCCACCGGCGGGCCGTCCTGCTGCTCCTGATCGCCGCCGCGGCCCTGAGCGCCCTGCTCGCCGCCGCGGTGCTCGTCGGCCAGGCCGGGATCTTCGTGACCGTCCTCGTCGGCACGGCGTTCGTCGCCACCGGGGCCTGGCCCCTGATCGTCGATTCGGCGCTCGCCCGCACCGAGCCCTCCCGCCGCCCCAGCGCGACCATCGCCTGGAACGTGTGCGAGTACGGCGTGATCGCGGCCGCCACCGTCAGCTCCGGCTGGATCCTCGCGGCGGCCGGCAGCCCGCAGGTGCTGTTCGTCCTGGCGGCGCTCCTGCTGGCGGCCGCGGCCTGGTGCGCGTCGGTCGTCCTGCGCTGGCCGGTGCACGTGCCGGAAGGGTGACCGGCGGCCGGTAGAGTGCGCGCATGCCGGCCCCGGATGCGCCGCCCTTCGTCACGTTCCTGTCGGACTTCGGGACGACGGACGACTTCGCCGGCATCTGCCACGGCGTCATCAACCTGATCTGCCCCCAGGCGCAGGTGATCCACGTGACCCACGGCATCATGCCGCAGGCGATCGGCCAGGGCGCGCGCGTGCTCGCGGGCGCGATGCCGTACCTGCCCGTCGGCGTGCACCTCGCGGTCGTCGATCCCGGCGTCGGTTCGGAGCGGCGCGCGATCGCGCTTCGGACGGCCGACGGGCGCCGGTTCGTCGGCCCCGACAACGGCCTCCTGATCCCGGCGGCCGATGTCTGCGGCGGTGTGGTCGAGGCGGTCTCGATCACGAACCCGCAGATCATGCTGCAGCCGGTCTCGCGCACGTTCCACGGCCGTGACGTGTTCTCGCCGGCCGCGGCCCGGCTGGCAGGAGGGATGCCGCTGGCCGAGCTCGGGCCGGCGATCGACCCGGCCGACCTCGTCCGCCGGGAGACGCCCGACCACCGCATCGAGGGCGGGGTCGTGCACGCGCCGGTGCAATACATCGACCGGTACGGGAACATCCAGCTCGCCGTCTCCGCCGGGGAGCTCGACGGGCTCTTCCAGCTCGGGCGGATGGCCGAGATCGACACGGGGGACGACCGCTACTACGCCCGCTGCTCCGACACCTTCACCGACGTCGGACCGGGCGAGTTCGTGCTCTACGAAGATGCTTCCGGGCTGCTGTCCATCGCGCTCAACCGGGGCAACGCGGCGGAGCTGACCGCCGCGGAGGTCGGCGACCAGATCGCGATCGACCTCGCGCCGGGGCTATCAGGAGATTCCACTTGACCACGGGCCGGAAACGTGGTCTGATGCAGGTGATCGCAACGGCCTTCGCGGAGCGGTAGCACCGTCCCGGAGGCCGTTGCACGTTTCGCGGGTGCGGACGCCCGGGCGATACACTGTCCGCCGCCCGGCGAGGTAGCTCAGTTGGTAGAGCACACGACTGAAAATCGTGGTGTCGCCAGTTCGATCCTGGCCCTCGCCATCTCCCTGAACCGCCTGAGGACAGGCGGGTTCGCCGTTCTTTCAACTCCGCCGGTCGAGGCGGGTGGCATCCGGAGTGTCACTGCGGCTGGAGACCCGTGCCGAGGGCGCTATCTGAAGTTGAATCGCTCGTCCAGGAAGTAGCCCGCAAGGGGTCCGACCAATAGGTGGAACACCGGGAGGGGTTCTCCAGCGAAGAAGGTCACGCCCTCGATTCGCCATGCATGTCGGGGTCGGGTTGGCCGAGGCTAAGGGCCTGGGCGCCCGCCGCGCCTCACTCGCCACTCTGACGAGAGAATCGAAGCGCGGTAGCCGCAGCTTCGATTCCGATCGCCAGATTCAGACTGCGCTTCGGATTCGAGGCTTGGTTTCGATGTTTTCGAGAAATCGCTTGGAATCGTCGGCCAAGAGCCGAAGTGTCCTTCGACTGTCCTGCTTGAAATCGAACTAAACCGCGGTAGACTTCGAATTAATGGATTTCGCCCGCTTCGAGAACTCCCCGGTCGGACGCCTCGTGCCAACCGAGGTCTATGAAGGTCAGCGGCGGATCGCGTACCGGGCGTTCCTTCCTAACCCCCTCCAAAGGCAGGTCACCTTGTCGTCGGCGGCGTGGACGGCCGCAGTCCGAGCCGCCACTGCTCTTGCTCGGTTGGACGGCGCCGCCCGAAGGTTCCCCAATCCTCACCTGCTTGTCCGACCAGCCCTAGTCGAAGAGGCGGTTAGCACCTCGGCCCTTGAAGGCACGCATGCATCCATGAACGATGTGTTCCAGGCAGCACTCTTCGACCTGCCGGACCATTCGGCTTCGACCATCGAGGTGCGGAACTACGTCAGGGCAGCGGAGAGAGGGTGGGCGATGGTGCGCGAGATGCCACTGGCCCTCCGAGTTCTCCGGGAGACTCACAGGGAACTGATGCAAGGCGCCCGCGGTGACCACGCGGAAGCCGGTCGATTCCGAAGGCGTCAGAACTGGATCGGTCCACGGCCGGGAAGTTCCATCGGCGACTCCTTTTTCGTTCCGCCTCCAGGCGACGAGGTCGAGCGGCTCATGGACGACTGGGAGAGGTGGGTGAATGAAGAGCAAGCTGAGCTGCCGCCGGTGGTGCGAGCCGCGCTTGCTCACTACCAGTTCGAGACGATCCACCCATTCATAGATGGGAATGGCCGCGTCGGACGCCTAGCCGTTGTGCTTGGCCTAATCGTTCAGGGCGAACTGGAGACGCCCCTTCTCAACATTTCTCCGTTCTTGGAAGAGAACTGCAAGGAGTACGTTGAGCACCTGAGGTCGCTCAGCGCGACGGGGAACTTCGATCCTTGGATCGAGTTCTTCTGTTCCGGGATCGAAACGCAGTCCCGGCGGGCGCTTGCTAAGGCCGAGCGCCTTGAAAAGGCGCGGGAAGATATCGTCGCTAGTCTGCACCAGCAGCACGTCCGTGGTGTCGCACTCAGGATCGCTCAGGACTTAATCGGCTTGCCGTATGTCACTCCGACGTCAGCGTCCCAGCTATACGAGGTTTCCTGGGAGGCTGCAAACAACGCGATCGGTCGTCTTGTGGAGCTTGGCGTGCTCGAGGAGGTTACCGGCCGCTCGTATGGACGGGTGTTCGCCTCCGAACGGATTCTCGCCCTCCTCCAAGAGCCCGTCGTCTCTGTATAGGCCGAGGTCACCGAAGGTGTCACCAAGACCCCCCGACTCAGCCCGAGCTCCGCGTACCTGTCGGCGTTTCTGTGCGCCGTATCCGAGCGGCGTTCTCCCGCCGAGCCGAGAGCCAGCGAGAACGCCCACGAAGACTGAAAATCGTGGTGTCGCTAGTTCGATCCTGGCCTTCCCCATCGCTCGACCGTCGCGCTGATCGCGGGCCCGGTGCGTGCGACGTCGCGTCGGCCTGCCGCCTGGCGCTAGACGCCCCGGACGACGCGGTCGCCGCCAGCCCGAGCTTCGTCATCGCGGCGGCGGACACGGTGATGAACCGCCCGTCCGTGGCGCTCCTCGAGGAGGTCTTCCCCGGCGTCCCGCGCCGCCGTGACCTGGGAAAGTTCGAATCGCTGCTCGCGACCAACCGCGCCAGAGAGGCGATCGGCTACGAGGCGCGGCACTCCTGGCGCGACCACGTCCCGATCGCCTGAGGCCGCCGGCGTTGGCGAAGCGGCGAGAGAAGCCGTACCACCACGGCGATCTGCGAGCGGCGCTGATCGATGGGGCCGTCGGGCTGATCGCCGAACGCGGAGAGCGGCACTTCTCGCTGGCGGAGTTGAGCCGCAGGCCTCGGGGTGAGCGCCGCCGCACCCTACCGGCACTTCGCCGACCGCGACGAGCTCCTGGTGGCGGTGGCCGTCCGGGCGTTGCAGGCATTCGCCGGGGCCCTCACGACCGGGTCGTCCGACTCCGATTCGCCCGAGGACCGGCTGGCGGCGATGGCGGCCGCGTACGTCCGTTTCGCCGCGGGCCGGCCGGCGCTCTTCGGCCTCGTCTTCGGCCTCGGATCGGAGGAGAAGGAGCGTTATCCGGAGCTGCGGCGTGCATACGCGGCCGTCGACGCCCGGCGGGCAGCCGGGCGTCGCCGAGCTATGTGGGGACGATCCGGGCGCGGCGGAGGCGCTCGCCGGCGCCGTCGAGGCCACGGCCCACGGATATGCGGCGCTGCTCATGGACGGGCCGGACAGGCCCGCGCCTGCGGGCGTCGAGCGGGCCGCGTCACAGGCCGCGAAGGCCGTCCGCGCGCTGATCCAGGGCCGCGCCGCCCTCGGGACGTCGGGCTGAGAGCACCGCCGTGAGGCGAAGGCGCGGGAGCAGCATCGGCGTGCGGGCCGCGTACTCCGCGTAGGCGGGGAAGGCTTCCGTGAGCGTCCGCTCCTCGAGCCGGGCGCGGCCGATCTGGGCCAGGACGAGCGCGGCCAGCGCCAGCACGTTGCGCGGGTTCGGGCTCGCGACCAGGACGCCCACGACGGCGCCCAGCTCGCCCAGGTAGATCGGGTGGCGCACGAGCCGGTAGGGCCCGCGGGTGACGACGCCGCGGGCATCGGGGAGCACGCCGAAGCAGCGCCCCAACCGGCCGAGGGCCCCGAACGCCAGGGCCAGCGATCCGACGGACACCGCGCCGGAGGCCGCCGTCTGGCCCCAGCCTGCGTGCGCAGCGCCTGACGGATCGACCGCCACTGCGGCGCCCGATGCCAGAGCGACCAACGCGGCCCCTTGCAGCCGGGGTCCGTGTTTCGCGGGCACTGTCCGGTACACGGTGACGATGGCGAAGGCCCACCAGAGGGCCGCATTCAGAAGGAGCACTGCGCCGCGCAGAAGCCCGGAGGTGCCGTCACTTCCGGTGACCGTGTGCAGCGCCGCGACCGTCACCGCGGTCGCTGCCGCGGCGCTCGCCGCGGCCGGCAGCGCGCGGGCAAGGATCCGGCCGGCCGCCGTCCGGATCACGATCCGAGCACCTTGAGGAGCGCGAGGACACCCGGGCCGGCCGTGATGATGAGAATCCCGGGAAAGAAGCACGCCGCCAGCGGGAAGATCATCTTGATCGGCGCCTTCTGGGCCAGCTCCTCGGCCGTGAGCCGCTTGCGTGTGCGGGCGTCGACGGCGAGCGCCTTCAGCGTCTGGCCGATCGAGACGCCCATCGACTCGCTCTGCGACATCGACCGGGTGAACGACCGCACGGTGGGCGTCGGCGCGCGCTCGGCCAGTCGCCGCATCGCTTCGGAGCGGCTCTGGCCGATGCGGATCTCGTTCAGCATCAGCCGCACCTGCTCTGCCAGCGGCCCATCGAGCCGCTCGGCGGTGACCTTGAGCGCCTGGTCGAGGCCCAGGCCCGACTGCACCGTGATGGCGAGCAGGTCGATCATGTCGGCGCACTCGCGCTCGGTGCGGTCGAGCCGGCGCCGGATCCGGCCGGAGAGAAGGCTATCTGGGGCCAGGAACCCGAGCACCGGGCCACCGATCCCCATCATCAGCTTGAGGCCGACGTTGGGGGCGTGGTTGGCGTACATCATCCCGAACGCCCCGAATGTCAGCGCGCTCAGCAGCCGGATCGCGAGGAAGCGCGACGGTCGCATGGTGTACAGACCTGCCTGGAGGAGCCGCAGCTGAAGGGTCTTCTCGTAGTCGGCCGGGCTCAGGCGCTGCGCCAGCCTCGCCATCACGCGTTCCAGCCGCAGGTTCTCCTGGCCACGCTTCGCCTGGCGCAGCGTCGTGATCGGCGCCGTCGAGCCGTAGCCATACGCGCTGACATCGGCGAGGGCCTGGGTTGTCGCCCGGCGCCCGAGCCGGATGCCGTACGCCGCCGCCAGCACCGAAGCGGCCACGATCGCGGAGATCAAGAGCGCAAAGCCGGTCACGTCACACCTCGATTTCGACGAGCTTTTTGATCCACAGGGACCCGATCCCGATCAGGACGACCGCGCCGGCAATGAGGCCAAGGCCAATCCGGCTGTCGAGGAACGTGTTGATGTATGAGGGCGACATCACCGCGAGGATGCCGCCGAGTGCGAACGGCGCGATGGTCAGCACCCACCGGGTCATCCGCCCCTGCGCGGTGAGGGTATGCACCTGTGCGGTCAGCCGGTAGCGCTGACGCACGGTCTCGGCGACGATGTCGAACATCTCGGCCATGTTGCCGCCGACCTGGTGCTGGACGCGGGCGACGAGTGAGATCCACTGCAGCTCGCGGCTGCCGATGCGGTGGGTCATCGCGTCGATCGCGTCCTCGACCGGGATGCCCAGCTGGGTCTGGCGGACGAGCTCCTGCCACTCCCGGACGGTCTTCTCGTCCGCCTCCTCGGCGACATGGTCGACCGCCTGCAGGAGCGAGTGGCCTGCACGCAGAGACGACGCCAGGACCGTGAGGGCGTCGGGGAGCGTCGAGTCGAAGTGCCGGTACCATGCCGAGGCGCGCTTCGTGACGTAGGCCCAGGAGCCGATCGCCCCGATGACCGGACCGGCCGCCAGCACCAGCGGCTGGCCGGCGGTCAGCGCTGCGGCGGCCGCGCCCGCGGTGCCGATGGTCATGCCGAGGAGAAGCATCCGCACCGGACCGGGACCGACTTCGCCGCGCTCGACGTCGGCGGTGAACCGGGCCCAGACGTTGCGGGCGCCTGGCCGCGGCCCGATGCGTCGCGGCCGCTCTGCCATCAGTACGGACAGGTCGGCCGACTGCGCCGGCGGCCCGCCGATCCCATACCCGCGGAGGCGGCGGGTCGGGCTGCGGCGCTTCGGGCCCAGGAGCAGGTAGCCGACGAGCAGGACGATCACGCCGACCGCGGACGCAAGGCCGTTCAGGGCCTGCCGTGTCGCCCACCAGCTCCGAGAGGGGGAGGCGGAGACGCGCGGCAGCGGCGGAATGGTGTAGCGCTCGGACGCCACCAGGCCGCCGGCGGAGATCCTGACGGTGACGGTGCGCCCGGTCCCGCGCTGCTGGGAGGTGTAGGTGAGCAGGTACTGGTGGCCGAGCTCGGTGGCGAGGCCTGCATAGACGGCGTGCAGCTGGCTGAACGACTGCACCTGGATGAACGTGCCGCCGGTCTGGCGGACGAGCTGCTCCAGCTTCGTGCGGTTCGTCTGGGCGCCCGGCAGGCCCACCACGAACACGCGTGCATGCACGCTGCGGGCGGCCTTCGCGGCCTCGGAGACCGTCGCGCCGCTGGAGGTGTCGCTGCCGTCGGTGAGCAGGACGAGCACCCGAGACGCGCCGGAGCGCTCGCCGGTGCTCTGGCTCGCCATCCCGACCGCGTCCCAGATCGCCGTGCCCTCGGAGACCTTGACCGCGCCGAGCGACGCGTCCAGCGCCGCCGCCGACGTCGACCACGGGTGGATCAGGTACGGGGTGCGGGCGAAGCCGAAGAGCGCGGCCTCGGAGCGGGCGGGCTTGTCATCGATCAGCGTTCGGGCGGCGTCCACGGCGGCCCGCAGCGCCCGGCCGCGCATGCTGTCGCTCGTGTCGAGCATCACGGCCAGGCTGACCGGGACGCCGTTGCGGGCGATCGGGATGAGGTGGGGGATGACCGGCACCCCGTTCTCGGTCACGTGCAGGGTGTAGGACGAGACGCCCGGAGGCAGGTCGAGCGTGAACTGCCGGTCGGGGAATCGCATCGCCGGCGTGAGCGCGAGGTGCAGCGATCGCGGGGCGGCTCCGGCCGTGGATGCGGTGGCGGCCACGGCCGCCAGTACCGTGATGATGACGACCGCGAGACGTCTCATCGGGGCGCGAAGAGGTCGGCCGGGAGCGGGATGCCCCGGCGGTGGAAGTCCTCCTTGAACGTCGGATGCAGGCCCGTAGACTCGAGCTCCCCGGCGATGCTGCCATTGGCGGTCGTGCCATGGACACTGAAGGTGAACAGATCCTGCAGCGTGACCTGGTCGCCTTCCATCCGCTGCACCTCGGTGATGCGGACGACCTTGCGTGAGCCGTCGTGGAGGCGCTCCGTGTGGACGATCAGGTTCAGGGCCGATGCGACCTGCTCGCGAATCGCTCGCACCGGCAGGTCGAAGCCCGCCATCAGCACCATCGTCTCGATGCGGGACACGGCGTCGCGCGGCGAGTTGCAGTGCACGGTTGAGAGCGAGCCGTCATGGCCCGTGTTCATCGCCTGGAGCATGTCGAGCGCCTCGGGGCCGCGCACCTCGCCGACGACGATGCGGTCGGGCCGCATACGCAGGGCGTTGCGGAGCAGGTCCCTGATGCTCACGAGGCCGGTGCCCTCCACGTTGGCCGGCCGCGACTCGAGCCGCAGCCAGTGGCGCTGGTCGAGCTTGAGCTCGGCCGCGTCCTCGATCGTGATGATCCGTTCGTCGGATGGGATGAACGAGGAGAGGACGTTCAGCAGGGTCGTCTTGCCGGACCCGGTGCCGCCGGTGACGAGCACGTTCAGCCGCGCGCGGACGCACAGCCCCAGGAACTCGCCCATCTCCTCCGAGATCGTCCCCAGGCCGACCAGGTCGCGCATCTCGAGCCGCCGCTGTGCGAACTTGCGGATCGTCATCGCCGGGCCGTTCAGGGACAGCGGCGGGATGATCGCGTTCACGCGCGAGCCGTCGGGCAGGCGGGCGTCGACCATCGCCGACGACTCGTCCACGCGCCGGCCCACCTGAGCGACGATCTTGTCGAGGATCCGGCGCAGGTGCGCCTCGTTCGCGAACTGCACATCAGTCGGGAAGATGCGGCCGCCGCGCTCGATGTAGATCTCGCTGTGGTTGTTGACCATGATCTCGGTGACGGTCTCGTCCTTCAGGAAGCGCGAGATCGGGCCGTAGCCGACCACCTCGTCGGTGATCTGGCGGGCGAGCATGTCGCGGTCGGCCCGCGAGAGCGGCGTCTCGTCCTCGGCCAGCGCCTTCTCGACGAGCGCGTGCAGCTGCTGGGCGATCACGGCCTCGTCGGCCTGGTTCGCAAGCAGCCCTGTGCCCAGCGTGTCGATCACCGACCGGTGGACGCGCTCGCGCACCCCGGCGAACTGATCGACGACCGGCCCGGCGCCGTTGCCCGCCGAGGCTCCGCCCGCGAGGCGGTCTGTCAGCGACATCCGAGTCACCCCTTCCCGTCGTTCTTGGAGAGCTCCCTCGAGACGCGCTGCCCGAGCGACCGCAGCGCCTTGGCCGGCGCCGACCGGGGATCGGCGGCGACGATGGGGCGGGCGGAGTTCGTGCTGCGCGGGAGGGCCCGGTCGGACGGGATGCTGACATCGGGCGTCCCGCCGAGCACCTGCTTCACCTCGTGTGCCAGCAGCCCGACCTTGGAGTTGGCCCGGTTCAGCACCGTGACGATCCGGCCGCGGTCGACGCCCATCAGGTCGAGCGTCTCGAGGCCCACCTTCATGTTCTTGAGGCCGGGCAGGTCGAGCGAGCCGACCATCACCAGGTGCTGGGCACGGTCGATTGCCGTGATCGTCGCCGACGTGATCGCCGGCGGCGTGTCGACCACAACCGCGTCGTACGCGCGGGCCGCCACGTCGAGCACCTCGGCCAGCCGCTCGGCGGTGACCGCCTCGGCCTGATCCGGCCGGGCCGGCGCGAGCAGCACGTCGACACCGTCGGCTGTGCGGCCGATGAAGCCGGCCAGGCTCTCCCCGTCGAGTCGCCCCTGCGAGGTAACCAGGTCGTGGATGGTCCGGTCGGGCGGGACGCCGAGCACGAGCCCGACATCGCCGAACTGGAGGTCGAGATCGACCAGCAGCACGCGCAGGCCTCCGGCCGTCAGAGTTGTCGCGAGGTTCGTCGCGACGGTCGTCTTGCCGACGCCGCCCTTGGGCCCGAGCACCACGATCAGCGGTGAGCGGGCCTCGACAGCCCCGTCCGTCTGTGCGGCCGTCGTCACACGTGCCACCGCCTTCTGGACGGCCGCGGCGACCACCGTCCGCTCCGCCGGCAGGATGACGATCTCGTGCGCGCCGGCCATGAGCGCCTCGCCGAGCGAGCCGTTGGCCGGCCCCGGAATGGCGACGACGATGCCCATCTCCGGGCGCGTCTTGCGGCTCTGCACGAGCAGTTCCAGCACCTCGGCGATCGTCGGGGTGAAGGCGAGCAGCACCTCGCTGCGGTCGCGCTCCGCGGCCATCAGCGCCCCGTCGAAGTCGGTCATCCCGGACGCCACGAGCACGCCGCTGTCGCCGTTCGGCATGGCGCCGTCGAGGAGCCCGCCGGGAAAGTCGCGGTGCGCCGCGATGCTGAGGCGCGTGTCCATTGCCGTGGCGCTCATCGACCTGCTCCCGTCACCCGCAGCACGTTTCCGCTGGCGTGGTTCGACCCGCGCAGGACGGCACCGACGTCGACCACGCCCCCGCCGATGTCCGCGGACTTGCCCGGCGGCCGCATGACGAACCACACGGTCCCCTTCGACTGGGCGAAGAGCACGTCGTTCACCTGATTCGTGCCGATTGCGAGCGTGATCGCCGCGCCGTGAGCCGAGTCGTTGCTGCTGGTCGGGCCCGAGCTAGCCGCCGGGGCAGTGAGCACCAGGGCGTCGGACACGACCGTGCGCGTGAGCGGGATGGCCTGTCCGCCGGTCAGCGGCAGCCCGTTCGGGCCGAGCGGGAGCACGTCGAAGGTGGCGACCACGTCGACGTGGTCGCCGGCCTGCACCTGGCCGATCAGCCCCGAGGACGCGTCCACCGGGAAGGCGATCGCGCGCTGGTTCGGCTGGAGCTTGACAGCGATGCTGGTCGTCTGGGAGCGCTGGAACTGGTTCGTCGTCAGCTGCTCGCCCGGGTAGACGTCGTTGCGCGCGACGAGGCCCTTGAGGTCGTCGGGGTTCGAGATGGCGCCGTCGGCGGCCGAGTCCGGGGCCACCTTGTCGAGGCGGAACATGTGGCCGTCGACGACCTGGTTCCCGGGGGTGAACTGGTCGATCGTCTGGGTGGCGACCAAGACGCTCACCTTGCCGTGCGGGTTCTGCAGGCTCGAATCGTGATTCTGTTGATACACGACCACCAGCGCGGCAGCGGCGGCTGCCAGCAGAAGCGCGATGACGAGCGCGCCGATTCGTGACGTGACGACACGGGTCAACATGTGAGTCCTCCTAGGTGCTTATCCATCCCATGGCTCCAGCGCGACGCTCTGCAGGCAGATGCCGCTCGGCTCGTCGCAGCTCGTCGAGTAGTCGTTGATCGGGTTCGGCCGGTTCCAGAACACGCCTCGCACCTCGCCCTGCTTGAGGGTGCTTCCGGCCTGGCCGGACCAGTCCGTGATGTAGAAGTCGCCGAACCCGATCACGTGCGTCGTGCACGTGCCGTTGCAGGTCGAGAACGTCAGCGGCGGCACCAGGATGAGGCTCATCCAGCGGGGATCCCCGTCCGGTGGCGGGTTGTTCGGGTCCCACTGATCCGGCGAGCTGCCGACGCGCGCCTGCAGACCCTGGTCGACCTGGCCGGCGAAGTTCCCCGTCTGTGTCTGCACCGGGTCGCCGATCGCATACGGCGTGCACGAGCCGTGCTGGACCTCGTCGGCGGTGTTGGGCACGCCGCCGTTGGCGTAGCAGTGATAGGTCGGCCAGGTCGTGTTCGTGTCGAGGTCGAGGCCCTGGTAGTTGCCGGAGTTGCCCTGCGCGCCGCCGCCTCCGAGTTTGAGCGTGATCAGCGTGCCCTTGACGAGCACCTGGAACGCGACGTCGAAGTTCACGAACCGGGTGGAGCTGGTCGCCCCCGCCCCCGGGTCGATGTAGTGGCGGTCCTGGACGTACTGCTGCAGGATGTCGCCGTCGTCTCGCGCGTAGGCGTGCTGGGCGGGGACGGCGGTGGTCGGGGCGTTGCCGCCGTTCCCGACCCTGATGTAGATGTCCTGCCCGGCCGTCTGCTCCGTCGAGGCGCTCGTGAAGCTGGCCGACCAGACGCCGTCGGCCGTCGTGCCCGATATCAGGTTGGCGCTGTTGAAGGCCCCGCTGCCGGGCGCGCCGCCTCCGGTCGCGTAGGAGATCTTGACCGGCGTGCCGTCGCCGACGCCCGTGAGGTGCGCCAGCACGGTGAACGACTTCGGCGACGACGTCGACGTGTAATACAGATACGGGTCGCTCGCCGGCGAGAGCGTTACATCCTTCACGCACACGACGCCGGCCGTGCACGTGCCGCCCGCGATCGACTGATCGCTGCCGATGTAGCCGATGTTGTTCCACGTGATCGTCTGGCCGGTGCTGTCGACGGCCTGCAGCGACACGCTCGATCCGCCCGGGGGAAGGTTCGTGACGTATGCGCCCGAGCACCAGTACGGGTAGCCCTCGGCCGTGCCGGCGTAGCATCCCGACTGGGCCAGCGGGATGCGCTGCCCCGTCCTGTCGATCACGATCGTGACCGATGACGGCTTCAGATCCTCGACGCCGAAGGGCAGAAGACCCTTCGACTTCGTCAGGTAGACGATCCGCGCCCGGGCACGCGCATTGATGGTCGTGCTGGTGAAGCCGAGAACGCGGCCGAAGTCGAACGGCACGTTCGACTCGACGGGCTGCACGCGCACCGAGCACGCCTGGCTGCAGCCGGGCGCCGTCAGGATGTCGCAATAGGTCGTATCCAGGTTCGCGTCAGAGACCATGTTCTGGGCCGCCGTGCTGTTGTCGTTCTGACGCTGGTAGTAGGCGGCGGTCGAGCAGGCCTGGCCCGGCGTACTGATGAGCTTCTGGGCGCCGGCCAGGGCGCCGGCGTCGGCCGCGGTCTGCAGCTGGCGCCGGTGGGAGCGGAAGGCCCCCAGATCGATCACCAGGGCGGTGATCCCCATGAGGGCCGTCAGCGCGAGGACGACGGTCACGAGCACGCCTCCTGTCTCGTGCCTGCGCATCAGCAGTAGCTCGTCGGCTGACCCTCGAGGGTCATGGTCGCGTTGGACGAGAGATCGATGGAGCCGCCGAACAGATCACCGATCAGCGGCGTCACGAAGTTGTGGACATACGTGACGTGTGCGGTGACCTTGTCGCCCACGTTGTAGGCCCCCTGGGCGTTGCCGCTGTTCGGGTCCGTCGAGCAGCTGAAAGTCAGCGTGCTCCCGGCGGGGGCATCGGAAAGGATCGTGTGGCCCGACGGATCGTTGACCGATGCGAGGCGAACCGCCTCACGCGCGTCCTGGACGACGGTCACCTTATCGTACATGACGACGCCGAGCTCAATGATGCCGAAGAGGAGCAGGAGCAGAGGCACCAGCACCACCGTGAACTCGACGAGGCTCTGCCCTTGCTCGCCGCGGGGTGGCCGGGGGGCCGGACCGGCCCCCCCGGAGCCATGGGTTCTAGATCGCGGCCGCGACCGCTCCCACAGCGGTGCCGATTGCGGTCGACAGCGTGATGAACACGGCGACCACCGCCAGCGTGATGACGCCCAGGATCACGGCGTACTCCGCCATGGTCTGGCCCTCCTCGCGCGAAGCCTCGAGCTTCTTGACGAGATCCATCATGTAACTCCCCTCCCTTCATCAGGTCGGACGGTTCCGCCGACAGTTCGGCGATGACAGAACTGCGCCGGTTCCCCATCACTGCTCCGCCACCAGTCTCAGCGGGGAGCCTGAGGTCAGCGCCACCAGCCCGGAGACGCTCGCATCGGCCAGCCGCCGGCCGTGCGGTGTGTGCACGTCGTACAGCCAGGCTTCGCCGCCGCCCGAGAGGTACACGATCGCCGGCCGCGTTCGGAAGAACCGGCGGTCGATCAGCGGGCGGACGCGAGCGGCGTCCAGGTAGGTGACGTCGACGACGACCAGGTCGGCGTCGAACTCCTCCGCCGCCCGGTCGAACGAAGCACCGGGAAACGGCACGGAACGCACGTCGGCCACCTTGCGGAAAGCAGGCTCGAGCGCGTTCAGCGTCAGCGGAGGAAGCCCGACGAGCAGCACACGACGCGGCCTACGGCCGGCGCGGGTTCGTCGGGCAATGCGCAGTTGCATGTGCCAAGGCTGCGGTCACCAGGCCGTGTGCGAAATCGCACAGGTGACGCAATCGCGCGGGCGAACTTTTCTCACCCACCGCCACCTATCCGGGTGGTGCTCGCCGCGCGCCGGGGGGCATGCCCGGCGGCGGCGTTGCGTCAGTCCGGCGCCCGCGTACGGTCGGAGACGTGGGCACGGCGTTTCTTCACCTGATCGCGCAATGGGCCGGTGCGACCTCGATCGTGGCGCTGTTCGGGTGCATCGTCGCGTTCGCGCTCGCCCTGCAGTTCTCGCGCCAGCCGTTCGCGCCGGCGGCCGCGGCTTTCGACCTGGCGCGCAGGCTCGCGCTCCTCGGCGGAGCGGCGGTGATCGTCGCCTCCTCCGCGTCGACGCTGTACTGGTGGTGGAGGGGAGTGGCGGCCGGCGCGGCCGTGGTCGCGATCGAGGCCGGGCTCGCGGTCGCAACCCTCCTCTTCACGGTCGCGGTGCGGGCGCTCAACGCCCGCGCGCCGCGGGCCTGACCGCCGGATCAGCCCTGAATGACGCGCAGCTGGTGGTACTTGGCCGCGGCCGCCGAGCGGCTGGGCGCCTCCAGCTTCGCGAGGATGTTGGAGACGTGCGTGCGCACCGTCTCCACGGAGATCGAGAGCTCCGAGGCGACGGCGCGGTTGGTGTCCCCCCGGGCGACGCAGTGGAGCACGTCCCACTCGCGCGGGGTCAGCCGCCGGTCCGACGGCAAGAGGTCCGCGAGCGGCGCGTAGGCGGCCTCGGCGCAGAACCGCTGCACGAGCTGCGCCGTCATCGCGCGTGACAGCGGCGCCTCGCCGCGGGTCGCCGCCTTGATCGCCCCCGCCCAGGCGGTGCCGGGAAGGTCCTTCGTCAGGTATCCCGCGGCGCCCGCCCGGATGGCGGCGAAGACCCCCTCCGCCGTCCCCGCGGCGCCGATCGCGATCGGGATCGCGCCCGTGCGCCTGGCGGCCGCGATCACCGCGAAGGCGGCTTCGGGCGCCGGCGGGAGGCCGACGTCGACGAGCACCACGTCGATCCCGCGCGCACCGGCGACGTCGAGGGCGGCCTCACGGCTGCCGGCCTCGGCGACGACGCGCAGATCGTGGCCCTCCAGCAGGCGCGCGATGCCGACCCGCGAGATCTCGCTCGCGTCGCACACCACGACCGTGGCGCGTACCGCATCGCGAGGCTCCAGGGCTGGTAGGCGTTCGGGGACCATGCCCCGAATAAACACCGCAGCCAGGAATTTCCTGCGGTGCCCGGCGCAGGAACGGGCGGGCCCGACGTGTCGCACCGGACACGCCGCCCGGCGGCCCACCGGTCAGCCCAACAGGCGAAGGCTCGTCGATCGAGGTTCGCGGCGCGTCCCCCGTCCGGGGGAGCTTTTGCCTGCATGGAGGCTCATTCGTTACGCAGGCGGAGCGACCTCGGCGGTCAGTGCTGCGACGACGGCCGGGTCGTAGATGCGGCCGGCGCCGAGCCGGATCCGGTCGATGCTGTCCTGCTCGCTGAGCAGGCCGCCGAAGGCGCGCTCGCCGGCCATCGCCAGGTACGACTCGACGGCGAGCAGGATGCGGGCGCCGACCGGGATGCGGTCGGCCTTGAGGCCGTGGGGATAGCCCGAGCCGTCGAGGTGCTCGTGGCTCGCCCGCACGATCTCGCGCACGCGCGCGAAGGCGGGGGCCGGGTCGAGCATGTCGGCGGACCGTTCCGGGTGCATGCGGATGACGGCCCATTCCTCGTCGTCGAGCGGCCCGTCCTTGGTGATGATCTCGTCGGGGACCGCCGCCATGCCGATGTCGCGGACGCGGGTCGCCGTCGCGAGGTCGGAGAGATCGGCGCCGGTCAGGCCCATCCGCCGGGCGACGGCGCCGACGAGCCGCTCGAGGTCGGGCTCGGCCGCATCCTCCGTGATGTCGACGACCTCGGTGGCCGCCTGTGCCGGCGCCGCGGCGCCGAGGCGGTCGAGCCGCGACAGCACGAACGACCCGGGGATCCAGGCGTCGCGGTCTGCCGTCATGAAGGCGAACCGCAGCCGCCGCTCCGGGTCGAGCACGAAGAGGCCGCCCAGCCGCTTCGTCCGCCCGATGCGCTTGTACTGCAGGCCGAGCGCGGAGAAGGCCTCGCCGGTCGGGTCCTGCAGCCAGGTCACGCCGCCCGACGCGGCCAGGCTGCTGCCGAGGGCCGACGCGCCCGGCGACATGACGACGAGGGTGCGGCCCGCGCCGAGCCGCTGCGCCAGGTCCGTCAGCATCTCCGACCGCGGGTCGCCCGCACCGTCAGCCTCGATCGCGGCCAGCACGACCGGCCCGCGACAGACGAGGTCGTCGACTGCGATCCGCTCGCCGCGCGGCGAGGTCAGCTGGAATGCGGGCAGCTGCTCATCAAGCTGCGGCATCGCTCGTGCTGTCGAACGGGTCGGCGTGTGCGCCCGTCTCGACCTCGAACTCGTCGCTCGCCTCGTCCCCGAAGGCCGGAGTCTGGGGCGCGATCGCGGGCTGGACGGCCGGGACGGCGGGAGCCGCCGGGGACAGGCTCGCGCGGGCGTGCTCGAGGGAGGCGAGCACCTGCGTCTGCACGCGGTTCGCGCTCGCGACCAGCTCGTCGGCCTCCTCGCGGCGGCGCTCGGCCTCGGCGACGATCTCGGCGGCGCGGGCCTGGGCCGCGGCCTCGCGGTCGGCCAGCGACTGCTCGAACCGCTCCCGGTCGACCTGCAGCTCGCTGTCGAAGCGGGCGCGCATCGCCTCGCCGTCGCGGCGGGCCTCGGCCAGCATGGCCTCGGCGCGGGCGCGCGTCTCGTCGAGGTGGGCACGGGCGGCGTCGGCGGCCTCTTCCAGCATCCGCTCGCGCTCGTTCAGGAGCTCCTCGGTCTCGAGCTCGGTCGCGGCCTTGAGGGACGCGAGCTCGGTGCCGACGAAGGCGTCCATCGCGCCGATGGTGCGCTCGATCACGAGACGCAGGTGCTCGGTGTCCACGGGCTCGCGGGGCGAGACCGGCAGCTCGGCGACGGGGGCCGGCACGGCCTCGAAGGTCTGGGGCGACTCGTACTGCGGCTCAGGCGCGGGGACCGCGGACAGGCCCTCGGCCAGCTGGTCGGCGAGGTCGGCGAGGAAGCGGTCGACTTCCTCCGGGTTGTACCCGGTGGGCGTGAGCGTGAACGATGCGTTGCGGATGCTCGCGAGATCGATCATGGTGGGATGGGACTCCTCGGGCGCGGAAGGGCGGTGGGGACGAGGGGGTCGTCATTCAGGGTTATCGGGGCTTTACCCGTGCGGCTTTAGCCTCGATCCCGCCGCGCCCGTCGCTCGGATAGGCTTGCGCGCCGTGAACGCCGCCGCCGACCACGCCCGCCGGATCGCCGTGATCGGCGCCGCGCTCGACCTCGGGTCCGGCCGTCGCGGCGTGGACATGGGGCCCTCCGCGATCCGCTACGCCCAGCTGAGCGAGCAGGTGAGCGCGCTCGGCTACACCATCGACGATCTCGGCAACGTCGACTCCGAGCTGGCCGAGGCGCTGGCGGAGGGCGATGCCAGCGCCCGCTACTGGGACGCGATCAAGGCCACGTGCGAGCAGCTTGCGCGCGGCGTCGCCCGCGCGGTGCGCGCGGGCGAGCTGCCCCTGGTGCTCGGCGGCGACCACTCGATCGCGGTCGGCACGCTGGGAGGCCTGGCGGCCGTCCACGGGGGACCGGGCGGCCTGATCTGGTTCGACGCCCACACCGACCTGAACACGCCCGAGACGTCGCCGTCGGGCAACGTGCACGGGATGCCGCTCGCGATCGCGCTCGGGATGAGCGACGACGAGCGCTTCGCGAGCGACACCTGGCCGCT
>JAICJC010000159.1 GCA_025928655.1 Thermoleophilia bacterium
GAAGTAGAGGTGGCTCTCCGACTCGTTGTCGAGGTTCGGCTGCTCGAACACGAACGGCATCCCGAGCACGCCCTCCCAGAAGCCGATCGACGTCTGCCGGTCGGCGCCGACGATCGTGATGTGGTGGACACCCTGGCTCTGAAGCTTGCGCATGGTTGCGGCGGCAAAGGCTACCCCACGAGCGCTGCCCGCGTCAGTGGCCGGGGCCGCGCCGGCGGTTCCACCTGGTCTGTTGTCAAACGTGCAGCATGCTCGTATGTTCGAGTGACTGGACGGAGTTCGATCTGCCGGGAGGCGGAGTGATGCGCACACGTGTGGGCGCGGCGGTCGTGGCGGTGCTCGCCACTCTGATCGCCGCCGGAGGAGCGGAGGCCGCCGTGCCGCCGGGATCGATACCGGTCGGTGCCTCGTGGCAGACCAACGGCCGCGTCGAGGCCATGGTGGTGGTCGGATCGACCGCGTACGTCGGCGGCCAGTTCACGTCGGTGCGGCCCTCGGGATCGCCGCTGGGAACGGGCGAGGTGGCGCGCAACCACGCGTACGCCGTGGACGTCCAGACGGGGGCGCTCCTGCCCTGGGACCCGAACACGAACAACACGGTGCAGAGCATCGCCGTGTCCGGCGGGACGGTCTACCTGGGCGGCACGTTCGGGACGGTGCAGGCCAAGACGCACGCCCGCATCGCCGCCGTCGACGCGACGACCGGGGCGCCGGTCCAGACCTTCAAGGCGAAGACGAACGGCTCCGTGAACGCGCTGGCGGTCGGGCCCAACGGGCTCTTCCTCGGCGGCGCGTTCACCACCGCCGACAAGGCCACTGCGAACCACCTGGCCGAGGTCGATCTCTCCCCCGGCGCGATCGCGCCCGGCTGGACGGCGAGCACCGACCAGAAGGTGACGGCCGTCGCGCTCACCGCCGACGGCTCCCGGCTCATCGTCGCCGGGAACTTCCTCACGATCGACAACGGCGCCGGGCAGCGCTACCTCGGCGCCGTCAGCCCGGTGACGGGCGCGGCGATGTCGTGGCTCTCGCACCCGGGCTACCCGGTCATCACGCTCGCGCTCGACTCGCGGGGCGTGTACGTGGCGGGCAACGGCAACGGCGGTAACGTCGCCGCGTTCAACCCGACCACCGGCCAGCAGCTGTGGATCGGCGGGGTGGACGGGAACGTCCAGGCGATCGCCGTGGACAGCGCCGCGAGCACGGTCTACGTCGGCGGCCACTTCAACAACTACTGCGGCCATGTCACCGGCATCAACGTCTGCCGCACCAACACCGCCCGCGACCACCTCATGTCGCTCGACGAGCCCACCGGCAACATCCAGCCGTGGCACCCGGGCGCGAACGGCGTCCTCGGCGTGTTTGCCATGGCGGCCGGCAACGGCACGGTCGAGGCCGGCGGCGACTTCACGAAGATCGGCGGCGTCGCCCAGCAGGGCTTCGGCGAGTTTCCCCAGATCAACGCGCCGATCCTGACCGACAGCTGCGCCGGCGCGCCGACCAACGTCAATCCCGTGACCGTCACGGCGTCGGGCTCCGCCTCGACCGGTCCCGGGTTCCTGGGCTACAGGTACCAGACCTCCACGGACGGCGGCGTGACGTGGGGCGCCCTGCGCACCGGCCCGACGGCGACGGTCAAGACCGTCGGCACCACGATGGTGCGGTTCGAGGCGCTCGACGCCTACGGCAACGCGAGCGACTGGACGGGCGACACCGTCACGATCACCCCGTAGCCCGCGAGCCGTGCTCGCCGAACTCGTCGAGCAGCATGTGCACATGGCCGACCGGCTCGAAGCCGGCCCGCTCGAGGATGGGCCTGGACATCGACCCGCCCTGCGTGATCAGGGCGGGCGTACCCAGCTCGACGGCGTCCTCCCACCGCGTCCGCACGAGGGCCCGGTAGCCGCCGCGTCCGCGGGCGTGCGGGGCGGTCGCGCCACCGTAGAGCAGGAGCCCCTCGGGCACCGGCGCGGATCCCCCGGCACTGACCACCTCGCCGTCCATCCAGACGGCGTGCGTGATCCGGGTCGGGTCGGCCCAGCCGTCGCGCAGGAGCGATCGGGCCTCGGCCAGCCCGTCGCCCGCCATGCCGAACGCGGCGAACTGCACCTCGCAGGCGGCCGCGTACTCCGCGAACGTCTCGACCCGGCGGCCGGCGGCGTCCTGCGGGCCGGGCGGCGGCTCGCGCCGCAGCACGAGCGCGACGGCGTACGGGTCGCTGTCGGGGACGACGCCGCGCGCGAGCAGGAGGTCGACGAGGTCCGGGGGCTCGGCGGAGCTCCCCACCTCCCACTGGGTCGACCCGCGGCCGCGCGCGTGCAGGAGCGCGTGCACCTCGCCCATCACGTCGTCGATCTCGGCCGCGTCGAAGCGCTGCCGCTGGACGGTGTTCCAGGTCGACCCGCGGCCCATACAGAGGGTGAAGCGGGGCGTCTCGATGCGCTCGCTTCCGGAAGGCACGGTGCCGAACGAGTTCGGGTATTCGGCGATCTCGCGCAGCACTATCGGGACTCCGGCGCGCGCACCGTCAACCGGCCGCGGCCGACCTCGACCTGGCCGCGCGCGCGCATGTCGCGCAGCACGCGGCTCACGGTCAGGCGGGACGTGCCGGCGAGGCTGGCGAGATCCTCCTGCGTGAGCGGGATCGTGGCCGTGCCGGACCCGTCTCCGTAGCGGCCGGCCAGGGTCTCGATGAACGAGGCCACCCGCCGGGGGGCCGGGGTGTAGAGCGCGTCCATGAGCCGGTCGGTCATCTCGACCACCCGGTCGGCGAGGATCTCCACCAGCAGGGCGTCCACCGCCGGGTGGTCACGCCGCAGGCGGTCGAACGTCTCCCGGTTCAGGGAGTAGGTCTCGGTGGGGGCGAGCGCCTGGATCGTCGCGCTGCGCATCCCCGCCGGGCGGACGAGGCCCATCTCGCCCACGACCCCGCCTGGCCCGACGATCGCCAGCGTCGCCACGTCGCCGAGCGGCGTGAGCACGCGGATGGCGAGCGAGCCGGACGAGACGAGGTGCATCGTGTCGGCCGGGTCATCCCGGTGCACGACCACCTCGCCGCGCTGGAACCGGCGCCGGCGGGCGACCAGGAGCACCTGGCGCTTCTCGTCTTCCGACAGCGGGGCAAGGATGGGCCAGTCGGGGGGCACGACACCTCCTCCGGGCGAGTGTATCCCGCCGGGATCGAGGCGCTGCGGCCGGCGGCCGATCAGGTCGTCGCCCGCTCCACCGTCAGGCTCCAGTCGTTGAGGCCGAAGGCCGCGGTGCCGTTGGCCTTCTCCCTGACGCGGATCGTGTGCAGGCCGCGGCCGACCTTGATCGAGCGGTCGATCGCCGGGCTCTGGGGCCCGCTCCCGTCATTGGCGTCGAACACGTAGTCCGGCGCGGCGGGCTTCGCGGCGGCGCCGTCGACCACGATCTGGACCGAGCAGGTGTCCGACGACACCGTGCCGGTGCAGTCGGACTGGCCCGTGAAGCGGATCAGCAGCAGCCCGCGGCCGCGCATCTGCACCACGGCGCCGGGGACGTTGGCGTACTTCCTGTTGGTGCGCAGCACCGTGATCGGGGTCGCCCCTCTCACCGCAGCGACCGCGGCGATCGCGCCGCCGCGGACGGTGCTGACCGCCGAAGTGGCCGCGTATGCGGCCGCGACGCTCGCGCCGAGCACCGCGCTGACGACGAGCGCCAGCGCGAGGTGCCGGCCTCGCAAGGTGATGTGCATCTGTGCCTCCCCGCCGTTGATTTCCCGGCGATGCTACCGGCTCGCGCCGGCGCCCGAGAAGCGCGGGTCGCGGCGCCGCAGCGCGGCGGCGGCGCCGGCCAGCGGCACGATCACGAGGCCAACGAGCACGCCGATGTTGCGCAGCCAGGCCGAGGGACGGTGGTCCCACCGCGAGCGGCCGTCGCGGAGCGCGAGGAGCACCGCGCCCCGCCGCGTGCCGGCGGCGTCCCCGCGGATGACGTAGCGCCTCCCGACCGTGGCGGCGCCGGTCTCCACCGCGCGGATGCGGTTCAGGTCGGTGGTCGCGGCGAGCCCGGCCGTCCCCCACTGCGCGCTCGAGACCAGCTCGACCGGCGTCATCGCCGCGCTGCTCGACGCGAACAGCGGCTCGGACGCGACGATCTGCGCGATCAGGATGATGGGCAGCATCATGAGGGCGCGGTCCGAGGTCTTGACGAGCGCCGAGACCAGGAGGCCCGTCGCCATCCCCGCCAGGCCGGCCAGCGCGACCGAGACCGCCATCTCGGCCAGCATCGATCCGAGCACCGTCCCGTGCGCGGGCATCGCCAGCAGGCCGGTCGGGTCGCCCGGCGGCGGGTGCTGCGGCACGATCGCGATGGCGACCAGCACGAGCGTCTGCACGATGGTGATCGGCGCCAGCAGGGCAACCTTGCAGGCGACGTAGCTGACGATCGAGAGCCCGACCGCGCGCTCGCGCTGGTAGATCGGCCACTCCTTGACGATCTCGCGAATGGCGTTCGAGGTGCCCAGCCACGTCGCCCCGACGATCACGAGCCAGAGCAGCATGGTCGCCTGCGTGCCCGAGTTGGTCGACAGCTTGTCGGTGCCGACCAGGAGCAGGAACAGCAAGCCGAAGACGGGCGCCTGCAGCGTGAGGAGCAGCAGGGTCTTGCGGTCGCTGGCGAGGACGGAGCGGTAGCGGCGCGTGAGCACGCGGAACTGGCGCCACCGGCTCGGCGTCCGCGATTCGGCGGCCGCCGGGGCGCCCGACTCCGCCGTCAGGCCGGCCTGCTCGAGCGGCTCGGCGACGTACCGGCGATGCGCCTCGTTGCGGCGGAATTCGCCCTGCCAGTCGATGTCGCCACGCTCGGACAGCGCCCGGAAGACCCCGGCGTAGCGGTCGGGCACGCCCCGATCGGCGAAGTAGCCCAGCGCCTCCCGCGGCGGCCCGTAGAACGCGACGACGCCCCCCGGGGCCATGAAGAGCACGCGGTCGCACACGTCGAGGCTCTGGACGCTGTGGGTGATGACGACGACGAGCCGGCCACCGTCGGCGAGATCGCGCAGGAGCTGCATCACCTGCTCCTCGTTGCCGGGGTCGAGGCCGCTCGTCGGCTCGTCGAAGAAGAGCAGCGACGGCCTGGTCAGGAGCTCGAGCGCGACCGAGACGCGCTTCCGCTGGCCGCCCGACAGGCGCTCGATCTGGAGCTCGCTGCGCGCGGTGATCCCGAGCTCCTCGAGCACCTCGTCGACCCGACGGCGGCGCGCCGCGCGGTCGACGTCGGGCGGGAAGCGAAGCTCCGCCGCGTACTCGAGCGCCTGGCGCACGCGCAGCTGGGTGTGCAGGAGGTCGTCCTGCGGCACATAGCCCATGCGGTTGCGGAGCGACGCATAGTTGGCGTAGACGTCGCGGCCGCCGTAGACGACGGTGCCGGCCGTGGCCGCGCCGAATCCGGTGAGCGCGCGCACGAGCGTCGACTTGCCCGCGCCCGACGGGCCGACAACCGCGAGGAGGCTGGACGGCTCCATCGCGAAGCTGACGTCGTCGAGGATGACGTGTCCGTCGATCTCCATCCGCAGGGACCGCGCCAGCATCCAGGCGGCGCCGCGGTCGGCGTACTCGACGAGCCTGCCGCCGGCGTAGTGGAAGACGGCCGGGCCGATGCTCACGACGTCGCCCTCGGCGAGCAGCACGCGGCTCACCCGCCGGCCGTTGACGTACGTGCCGTTGTACGACTCCAGGTCGCGCAGCTCGAAGCCGGATTCGGCGGGCCTGAGCTCGGCGTGGCGGCGGGAGACCTCGAGATCGTCGACCCGGAGGTCGGCCGCCGGGGCGCGCCCGATGACGGTGACGCCGCGGAACTCGTGGACGCCGCTCAGCCGCCCCAGCTGCATGACGTCCGACGGCTGCTCGCCGTCCGGCCCGACCTCGAGCACGAGGCCGTCCGCGGGATCGCCGAGCAGGATCCGCGTCGGGCCGCGCAGCTCCTCGACCACGACCCGCCGTCCGTCGACGTAGGAGCCGTTGCGGCTGCCGAGGTCGCGATACGTCCAGGCGATGCCCTGCAGCTCGAACACCCCGTGTGTGCGAGAGACCTCGGGATGGTCGACCGGCAGGTCGCAATCGGCATCGCGGCCGACCATGACGGGCGCGTCACCCGTGAAGCGGAGCGTCCGGCCGTTCAGCCGGACGACGAGTGGCGACGCAACCCTGGACATAGCCTGCCTGTCACGTAGTATCGCAGGAGGTGGCGGACCTTCCAAGGATTGGCACGGACTTCGCGGGCTACCGCATCGATTCGCTGATCGGGCGCGGGGGCATGAGCGTCGTCTACCGCGCGGAGAACCCGCGCCTGGGGAACATGCTGGCCCTGAAGCTGCTGGCCCCCGAGCTCGCGAACGACGAGGTGTTCCGTGAGCGCTTCGTGCGCGAGTCGCGGCTCGCGGCGGGGCTGAACCACCCCAACATCATCCCGATCTACGACGCGGGCGCCCACGACGGCGTGCTCTACATCGCGATGCGCTACGTCGAGGGCAGCGACCTCAAGGCCATGATCCGCGGCCGGGGACCGCTGCCGCCGAACGTCGCCGTCGCCGTCCTCACGCAGGTCGCACGGGCGCTCGACGCAGCCCACGCCCGGGGGCTCGTCCACCGCGACGTCAAGCCGGCCAACATCCTGGTCGAGCGCAGCGGTGACGACGAGGGGGCTCACGCCTACCTGGCCGACTTCGGCCTCATGAAGCATCCCGGCTCCCGCAGCGGGCTCACCGCCACGGGCCAGTTCATGGGCACGATCGACTACGTCTCGCCGGAGCAGATCGAGGGCAAGCACGTCGATGCGCGGACCGACGTCTACTCGCTGGGCTGCGTGCTCTACGAGTGTCTCACCGGCCGGGTGCCGTTCGTGAAGGACGCGGATGTGGCCATCATGTGGGCACACGTGAACGAGGCCCCGGAGCGAGTCTCGAGCCTCCGCCCGGACCTTCCCCGCGGCATCGACGACGTCATCGCCCGGGGCCTCGCCAAGTCGCCGGACGACCGGTACGCGTCGTGCTCGGAGATGCTCGCCGCGGCGGCCGCCGCGCTGGCCGCCCGCGAGGAGACGCGCGTGCGGCCCACGCCCGCCCCGGTGTCGCCCCCGATCACCGAGGACA
>JAICJC010000167.1 GCA_025928655.1 Thermoleophilia bacterium
CCCGGCGTTGGGCTTGTGGGTCGTCTGGTGAGGTTGGTGGTGTCGCCGGCGAGCTAAACCCGAGCAGCGCATGGCCGCTGGGAGGCCCGATTTCGGGAATATCGGGCCGACCGAGGACACCGCGATGCGACGGGTTGCAGCCGCCGGAATCCGGCAAACGTTGCCTGACGATCCACTAGTCGCGGTCGTACGAGCTGCGGGCCGAGATCGCGATGCCGCCGCGCGAGTTGAAGCTCACCGTGACCTCGAGCGAGCGCGGATCGAGCGCCGCCACGAAGTCGTCGCGGATCGTCGTCGCCAGGTGCTCGTGGAAGATGCCCTCCTCGCGGAACGTCTCCAGGTAGAGCTTCACGCTCTTGCTCTCGACGATCCGCCCGGCCGGCGCGTAGCTGATCGCGATCGTCGCCCAGTCGGGCTGGCCGGTGATCGGGCACCGGCAGGTGAACTCGGCGCAGTTCAGGGTGACGTGAAGCCCTCGGTCGGCGGTCTCGAAGACCTCCAGCCGCCGGTCGGGCCTGGCGTCGGGGTTGCCGAGCTTGGTGAGGCTCGTGGCGGCCATCGCGATGAGGATAGCCTTCGCGCGACATCGAGCCGCGTGACGAGGGAGGCGCACATGGAAGAGCGCAGGATCGGGACGCAGCAGGAGTGGCAGGCCGAGCGCGATGCCCTGCTGCGGGATGAGAAGGAACTGACGCGCCGCGGCGACGAGCTGGCGGCGAAACGCCGGCGGCTGCCTTGGGTCCCGGTCGAGAAGGAGTACCGCTTCGAGACGGAACGCGGCACGAGGGATCTCGCCGACCTCTTCGACGGCCGGAGCCAGCTGATGGTGTACCACTTCATGTTCGGCCCGTCCTACGAGGCGGGCTGCCCGGTGTGCTCGTCGATCGCGGACACGCTCGCACCTCAGGTGCCCCACCTCCGGGCCAAGGACACCGTCCTCGTGCTCGCGTCGCGCGGGCCGCTCGCGGCGCTGCTCGCCTACCGCGATCGGATGGGCTGGGACATCGAGTGGGTCTCGACCGTCGGCGGCGACTTCAACCGCGACATCGGTTTCCTGCACACGGAGGAGGAGCTGAGGCCCTTCCTGGAAGGCGACATCCCGGTGACGGTGGTCCAGAACGCGGACATGTGCGGCACGACCCCGGCGGGATACGTGACCGAGGGGCCGGGCCTCAGCGTGTATGCGCTCGACAACGGCGGCGTCTACCGGACGTACGTCAGCACGGCGCGCGGCCTCGAGCCGGCGATGGCCTACTACGGATTGCTCGACCGCACCCCGAAGGGCCGTGATGAGGGCGGCGCCAGGCCCCACTGGCTGCGCCGCCACGACGAGTACGAGGCGGCGCCCGCGGGGGGCTGAGACGCCGCCGCCCTCACCGCTCGATCCGCATCGCCGGCGAGGCCGGCGGCTGGGTCAGCCCTGGCACGCTCCCCGGGGAGGCCGCGACCCAGACCCCGAGCACTGCGAGCGCCGCCGCCAGGGCGGGGACGAGGCGCCGGCCCTGCGGAGGACCTTTTCGGCCAGGATCGCGCCGGCCGCGACCGCCATCCAGAAGAGGCTCATCACCCCAGGACGAAAAGCACCGCCATGAGGGCCCCGGAGCAGACGACGCAGTCGCGACCGTGCAGGATCCCGCCCGCGCCGACGAGCCGGTAGAGGCCGTACGCCACGAGGCCGTAGGCGGTCCAGACGCCGAGATACCCGGCTGCGAAGAGGAGCACCGGCGCGCGCAAGCCGCGCCCCGCCGCCGACCGGGCCGCCGGCAACGCGGTGGGCAGCATCATCGCCGCCGTCATCGTGACCCAGACGCCGAGGTACCAGCCGAGCCCGCCCAGACTCGTGCCCGGGCCCTCGTCCATCCCGCGCATGCGATGGATCGTGACCACCCAGGCGGCGAATGCGGCGGCGAGGAACACGACCGCCGTACGGTTGCGAGCTGTGAGGCGCATGCCCGGTGGACCTGCCGGCCGCGGGGAATTCATCGGGCGCTGCGATGAGTTCCGGGGAGTGTGCCGGTCTCATCCCCTGATCCCTGGATGACCGAGGAGGAAAACGAGATGCCCGAGCACACCATCGGAACTCGCGAAGAATGGCAGGCGGCCCGAGCGGAGCTCGCGAAGCTCGAAGCCGAGCAGGCGGAGCGAAACGAGGAGGTCGAGCAGCAGCGGGTCGCGCTCCCCTGGGTGCCCGTCGGGAAGGAGTATGTGTTCGACACGGAGGACGGCCGAAAGGCCCTGGCCGAGCTCTTCGACGGTCGCTCGCAGCTGCTGGCCTACAACGTCATGTTCGGCCCGGACTACACGCTCGGCGCCTGCCCCGGCTGCACGAGCCTCGCCGACGGTCTGGACGGGACGCTCGTCCACCTGAACCACCGCGACGTGACGCTGATCTGCTTCTCGCGCGCGCCGATCGAGCAGCTGACCGCGTACAAGGCGCGGATGGGGTGGGAGTTCCCGTACGTCTCCACGTACAACACCGACTTCGCGGCCGACTTCGGCCTCATGTTGACCGAGGAGCAGGCCCAGGAGATCCCCGAGGTCCGGCAATTGATCCAGGACCCGCCCGACTGGCTCGAGCACTGGGCGGGCCAGGTGGGGGCCGACCTGAAGGACGGGTTGCGCGAGAACCCGAGCTGGATCGCCTTCGCGTACGAGGACGGCACCGTCTATCACACCTACACCGTGTCGGCGCCCGACCCGTTCGTCGCGCCGTACTTCAGCTTCCTGCTGGAACGGACGCCCATGCCGCGGCCGGGAGACTTCCGCAGCTGGCGGAAGGACGAGTACCCCGATTGACGCGGCAGAGGGTCTCCGGCGGCTAGCGCGGGTCGCCCCGAGCGTCGACGCGGTGATGGGTGGCGCCGTGGAACGCGTCGATGCGGAGCTGCTCGGCAGCCTCGACCAGCCCCTGGGCCCGGCGCGCCCGCTCCGCCGAGTCGGCGGGCCCGATGGCCAGATGCGCAAGCCCCGACCACAGGGCGCGGTCGCTCTCGAGCAGGATCTTGCAGCCCTCGAGCTCGGTGACGGGCGCGAGCGGCGACGGCCGCACGATGCGGCCGTTGAGCTTCAGCCGCCCGACCTTCTCGAACGACCAGGCGGCCGCGTGCCGGACGGGCGACGGCTCGCTGTCGAGGCGCTCCAGCAGCCGTTCGACGCCCGCGCGGTCGTCGCCCGCCGCCTCGCCGAGCTCGCCCGCGAACCGGCGCAGATCGTCGGGCCGGCCCCTGCCCGCCATGCGGCCCGCGAGCTCGTCCATCGCGACCAGGAGCGCGTGATGGTCGCGCAGGTAGAGGGCCAGCATGTGGCCGTCCAGGATCTCCGGCGAGCCGGCGCCGTCCGGGTGCTGCAGGTTCACCTCGGTGAGGAGCGCCATGCGCCTGCAGGCCCGGCGCCCGAACTCGACCTGCTTGTGGCGGCCGAGCAGCCGGAAGCCCAGCTGCACGATCGGGCTCGTCTCCGCGGCCCGCGAGATCGCGTGCGTCCGGAATTCGACCTCGCCGGTGTCGAGCCATTTCCAGACCTCGAAGTCGCGCTGGCCGGCCTCGACGTGCCCTTCGAGCGTGCGGTAGTTCCAGGAGAAGACCTGCGCCTCCCGGTCGCCGTGGGTGCGGGTCTCGTTCACGACGCCGCTCACCCGCACGCCGGCGTAGATGCGCGCGCCGAGGGCGTGGAGGATGAGCAGCATGTCGCGCTCCTCGAGCGGGACGGCCGGGTCGAACCGGGCCTCCACGAGCGACGGGTCGGCGAAGGCGTAACCGCGGCTGAGCGCGACCGCCGTCTCCCAGCTCCCGCCCGGCTCGTGCGGCCCCGGCGCCTCCGCCGGCAGCGCCTGGCGGTAGTCGTCGTGCTCCCAGCCCGGTCCGGCCATGGCGTCGGGGTCGAAGTTGAGCGGACGGCCGTGAAGCGACTGCAGCCGCCCCTCGACGTGGCCCCCCAGCAGGTCGAACTCAGGAAAGCGCAAGCGGGTCATCCACCTTTCGGCTGACGATCTCGACGCCGCCGGTCAGCCGGCCTTCGGCCAGCCGGCAGACCTGCTCCAGGAACGAGGTCCACATGTGCAGCTGCACCTCCTTGGCCATGCGGAGGTGGGTGTAGAGCAGGTTCGAGAGGCGGTCGCCGCTGCGCGCCCACGACTCGATCTCGAACTGGAGCAGCCCGTCCGCCCGGGATGCCCGAAACTCGATCTGGCCCGCCTCGAGGTGGCCGTCGAGCGTGGTGAACCGGAACGACGTGTCGGTCATCCGCGTCACGCGGACGGGGCCGTCCCACGGGCCGGGCATGCGCACGACGAGCTCGGCTCCGACCGCGATGGGACCCGCGAGGCCGTCGGCTGGCAGGAAGCGGGCGAGCTCGGTCGGCGACGCCCGGTTCGGATCGGCGACGAGGCGGCCGATCAGCTCGTCCGGCGAGAGGCGCGCGTCGCGGATGCGGGCGCGGTAGAGCCGGTGAAACAGCGGCCCGACGCCGTCCGCGAGCCGTTGCACGTCCTCGTCGATCCGGTCGTCCGGAAGGTCCGGCGGCAGGTCGGCGGCGGTGCCGGGCTCCTCGCGCCGGTGCATCGGCGTCGTCCGCCACATGTAGTTCCAGGACGTCAGCGCGATCCCGAGCGGGAAGCGCGCCGCGGTCGAGAGGCGTCGCGAGGGTGAGAGCCGGCTGGCCATGGTCCACCGGGACTGCCCGCCGCCATGCGCGACTAAACGCGCGCGGAACGGGGCAGGAGACGCGCATGGTCGTCACGCTGTTGCGCCGGGCCGGGTTCCGCGAGTCCCAGTTCCATGCGCTCGCTCTCGGGTCGGTCGGGCTCTGCATCGCCCTCTGGATCCGTGGCAAGACGGTGGATCAGGACGAGCGCGGCAACGCCGAGCGCCGCGCCCTCTTCGTCGGCCTGTGGGCCCCCACGCTGTGGGGGATGGGCGACGCGCTGGGGGATGCCGACCGGTCGAAGCGGCGTCTCCGCCGCCGCTAGCGGCCGCGCCGGCGCCTGGTCGAGTCGTAGCGCATCCGCTTGCGCTGCTGCGCGGTCATCGGCCCGCGGGCGAGGTCGCCGGCCTCCTGATCGAGGAGCTCGGCCTGGGCGGTCGCCGTCGCCGCGGCGGCGGGATCGAGGGAGGCGGCCTCGCGCAGCGTCCGTGCGGCCAGCCGCAGGGTGCGATTGGCGGAGCGGGCGTCGCCCTGATCGGTCATCCTGATCGCCTCGTCCCGCGCGCGGGCGGCGGTGAGGACGAGCACCTGCCGCCGCACCTCGGGGTCGGCTGCGGCAGCCGCGGCGTCGGCGGCCGAGACGGCGTTCACGACGAGCGGGACCGTCACCTCGTGGGTGGCGACCTCGTCCCCCACGGTCACGTACCGCAGGATCAGCCCGGCGACCTGGACGGCTCCGAGCTCGGCCAGGTGTGGGACGTGCAGCTGGAACACGACGTTTCGCGTCTCGCCGCCGTACGCGTCGCCCAGCGAGATCTGGACGCCACCCGGCACGGCGACCTGGGGATACTCGTTCAGGATCCCGAGCACCTCCACCTCGGCCGACGGCCGGATCTCGACGCTCACGTTCTGGGCGCACAGCCGCGTGAGCCCGTCGAACTCCCTTGCGAAGATCTCGGGCGCCATGTCGGGCGTCTCGGCCCAGTGCGCGTTGCCGCCGCCCGAATCGGCCATGGCCGTGAGCAGGTCCTCGTCGAAGCCGGCGCCGAAGCCGATGGTGGTCGTCCCCACGCCGTCGACCCGCGCCCGGCGCGGCAGCGCGGCCAGCGTGCCGCCGTTCGTGATGCCGACGTTGGCCATGCCGTCGGTGAGCAGCAGGATGCGCCGGGTCGCGTCCGCCGGCGACGATCGCAGCTGCTCGAGCCCCTTCAGCCACCCGCCCGACAGGTTGGTCGTCCCGCCGGGGCGGACGGAGGCCAGTGCGGCCGTGAGTCGGGTCGCGTCCACCGGCGTGCGCGGGAGCACCAGGCGCACCTCGTCGTCGAAGGTCACCAGCGACAGCTCGTCGGTCGGGCGGAGCCGCTCGCCCAGCCAGGCGGCGCAGCGGCACGCGTGCGCGAGCTTCTCGCCGGCCATCGACCCCGACCGGTCGATCACCAGGGCGATGTGCAGCGGCGGGCGATCGCCGGTTGCCTCGACGGCGGGCACGGCGAGCTCGAACAGGCAGTTCACGTCATGCTCGTGCTCGACGGCGAGGAGGTGGTGCTCCGGGCGGACAGCAGCCTTCATCGGCGAACTCCTCAGGATTGGTGACGGAGGAGATGTCCGGCGGCGGGGCGAGAACCTTACAGACGCAAGGGCGGCCGGCCCCCCGTCTGCTACCAGAGCTGCTCGGGGC
>JAICJC010000047.1 GCA_025928655.1 Thermoleophilia bacterium
CGATGACGCGCCTGGGTCAGACACCCGTTCGCCTGCCAGACGCCCATCAGGGTGCGCACGAAGTCGCGGCCGCCACGCCTCGTCTGGAAGGCGCGGCTCGCGTGGCCGGGGCACAGCCACACGCTGACGCGATAGCCGAGCCGCACCTCCTCGGTGCGTCCTTTGGTGCGCTCGATGCAGATGGCGCAGACGGGCCGCTTCAACGGCAGGTTGCGAGCCTTGTAGAGGGTGGGGAGCGGCGCATCCATCACACCGACGAGTGTGACGGTGCGGATGTCACACGTGGGTGACGACGTGTTGCAGAAGCGTCCGGATTCTGCAAATGACACATGCAAACGGCGCCAAGTGCCGGTTCCCAGCGCTCCTCACCACCCGCCGACCCCCACCGTCCGTGCCACCCGGACTACGACGGCACTCGGCCGCGCGTCGCGGCGCCCCGAGCGCCTCACCGGCCGCGACCCACGACCGCGGCCGGGCACGGACCGAAAGTCGCGATCGATCATGGGGAGGTGGCGGCGCATCTAGGCTGCGGTCGCCGTGCGCATCCTGCTGACGAACGACGACGGGGTCACGTCCCGCGGCCTGCTGGCCGCGAAGCAGGCGCTCGAGCGCGTCGGGACGGTGTCGGTGATCGCGCCGGACTCGAACCGAAGCGGCGTGGGCCGCGGGATCACGATCGACCGGGCGCTGACAGTGGTCGAGCACACGCTGCGTGACGGCTCGCTCGCCTACGCCACCGACGGCACGCCGGTCGACTGCGTCCGGTTCGCGGCCCTCGGCCTGATCGGAGAGCCGCCCGACCTGATCGTCGCGGGGATCAACTACGGGGTGAACCTGGGCGACGACGTCACCTACTCCGGCACCGTCGCGGCGGCTTTCGAGGGGATCGTGCTCGGCATCCCCGCCATCGCCGTGTCGCAGCAGAGCCCGGAGGCGGGCCTGCACTTCCGGCGCCAGTCCGGCTACGACTTCTCGCCCGCCGCCGACTTCCTGCCGGGGCTGGTGGAGCAGGTCGGGGAACGCGGCCTGCCCCCGCGCACGATCCTGAACGTGAACGCCCCGCCGCCGCCCGTCTCCGGGGTGTCCGTCGTCCGGCTCGGGCGGCGCATCTACCAGGACCGGCTCGACCTCGAGTCGGACGAGCAGGGCCACCGCCGCTACCACATCTACGGCGACGACCCCTCCTACCACGACGAGCCCGACACCGACTTCCACGCGATCGCCAACGGGCGGATCGCCGTCACCCCTGTGCATCTCGACCTGACGAGCGGCACCGGCCTCACCGAGGTCGGGTCGTGGCCGCTCGGGCCGGGGGCCTAGCCCTCCCGGCGGCGGGCAGGCCCGGCATCGCCGGCCGCGTGGTGACCGGGGACAGCCCCGTATGAGGGGGCTGTCCCCGTCCCGGCGCGGTTGGCAGGGTCCCGCGCACGCCCGGTGTCTACCCGACGGTCAGCTTGGCGTCCATCCCGAGGGCCTTGTGCCCCGGCACGGAGCAGTACAGGTCGTAGGTGCCGCTCTTCAGGGTGACGGTCAGATCCTTCGTCCCCTTGCCGAAGGTGGGCGTCGCCTGCTTGGAGACGCCAGGGCCGTTGACGGTGAGGTTGTGGTCGGACGGGCCCTCGTTCGTGACGACGAACGTGTAGGTGCCGGCCGGCACGGACGATCCGCCGGCGACCGTGATCGAGAAGTCCTTCAGCGTGACGTCGATCTTCTTCCCGGAGGACGCAGGCGCGGAGCTGCTTCCACCACCGCCCCCTCCGCCGCAGGCGGCCAGGACGAGGATGAGGGCGGCCGCCGCGGCCGCAACGCGTAGGCTTCGCATGTGCCGTTGTACGCTGCGTCCCGGAGATCGGATTGGCCGGTGTGACTCCCGTCACGAGACCGGGCGGCGGGCGGCCGGCGACCTGGTTGTTCGACTTCGACGGCACCCTCGTCGACTCGGTGGAGCTGATCCTGGATTCGCTGCGGCACGCGACCCGCACCGTGCTCGGCCACGTCGTCCCCGACGAGGTCCTCCGCTCCCGGGTCGGCCGGCCGCTGCGCGAGCACATGCGCGAGCTCGACGCCGAGCGAGCCGACGATCTCGTCGCCGTCTACCGCGAGCACAACCTGCGCCGCCACGCCGACCTGCTGCGGCCCTATCCCGGCATCGCGGAGATGCTGGCCGGCCTGCGGCGGCGGCGCGCGCGCATCGGCATCGTCACCTCGAAGATGCGCCCCGCCCTCGACGCCGGCATGGCGCTCGTCCCGCTGGGCGAGTTCGACGCGATCGTGACCTGCGAGGACACCGACCGCCACAAGCCCGACCCGGCCCCCGTGCTGCACGGGCTCGCGCTGCTCGACGCCGACCCGGAGACGACCGTGTACGTCGGCGACTCGCCCTACGACGTCCGCGCGGGCAGGGCGGCCGGCGTCGCGACCGCGGCCGCGCTGTGGGGCGCGTTCCCGCCCGACGTGCTGCGGGCCGAGCGCCCCGACCGGGAGCTGCGCCGGCCCGAGGAGGCGCTCGCATGGTGAAGGCGCAGACGCGCGCGGCCGAGCTCCGCCGCCTGATCTCGGAGGCCAACCACCGCTACCACGTGCTGGACGCCCCGACCGTGTCGGACGGCGAGTACGACGGGTGGGTGCGCGAGCTGCAGGCGATCGAGGCCGAGCATCCCGAGCTGGTCACGCCCGACTCGCCCACGCAGCGCGTCGGCGCGCCGCCGTCGACCCAGTTCGCCGAGGTGGAGCACCTGCAGCCGATGCTCTCGCTCGCCAACGCCCGCACCGACGACGAGTTCTGGGCCTGGGTCGAGCGCCTGCGCCGGCTGCTCGACGGCGAGCCCTTCCAGCTCGTCACGGAGCCGAAGATCGACGGGCTCGCCATCTCGCTCCTGTACGAGCGCGGCAGCTTCGTGCGCGGCGCCACCCGCGGCGACGGCGTCATCGGCGAGGACGTGACCGCCAACCTGCGCACCGTGCGCTCGATCCCGCTCTCCCTCCCCGACGACGCCGGGCCGCTCCCCGCGCTGGTCGAGGTGCGCGGCGAGGTGTACCTGCCGCTGCAGGGCTTCGCCCGGGTGAACGAGGAGCAGGTCGCGGCCGGCGCCAGGCCGTTCATGAACCCGCGCAACTCCGCGGCCGGGTCGCTGCGGCAGAAGGACCCGGCGGTGACGGCGCGGCGGCCGCTCGCGTTGTGGGCCTACGCGATCGGCGCGAGCGACGGGCTGGGCGTCGAGTCGCACTGGGATGCGCTCGCGTGGCTGCGCGACCACCACTTCCCGGTCAGCCCCGACGTGCGCTTGCACGACGACCCGGCCGAGGCGCTCGCCGCCTGCCACGGGTGGGAGGCGCGCCGGGCAGATCTCCCGTTCGACGTCGACGGCGCCGTCGTCAAGGTGTCGTCGTACGAGCAGCAGCGGCGGCTCGGCTCGGTCGGCCGCGACCCGCGCTGGGCGGTGGCGTTCAAGGTCCCGCCGACGACGGCGCTGACGACGCTCGAGCGGATCGGCCTCAACGTCGGGCGCACCGGGGCGATGAACCCCTATGCGGTGCTCGAGCCCGTGAACGTCGGCGGCGTGACGGTGTCGATGGCGACGCTGCACAACGAGGACGACATCCGCCGCAAGGACATCCGCGAGGGCGACCGGGTCATCATCCAGCGTGCCGGCGACGTGATCCCGCAGGTGGTCGGCCCGGCGCCGGAGCAGCCCGGCCGGCGGGGTGAGCCCTGGTCGATGCCGGACCGCTGCCCGGTCTGCGACCACCCGGTCGTGCGGGCCGAGGGCGAGGCCCGCCACTACTGCTCGAACCGGGCCTGCCCCTCGCGCGGCTACGAGGGCCTGCGCCACTTCGTCTCGCGCGGCGCCATGGACGTCGACGGCGTGGGCGAGAAGCTCGTGCGCAAGCTGATGGAGGTCGGGCTCGTGGCCCGGCCGCAGGACTTCTACAGGCTGACCGCCGCCGACCTGCTCGCGCTCGACGGCTTCCAGGAGCGCTCGGCCGAGAAGGCGATCGAGGCGATCGAGACGTCGAAGCGGCAGCCGTTCGGGCGGGTGCTCTTCGCCCTCGGGATCCCGCACGTCGGGTCGGTCACCGCCCAGGCGCTGGCCGACGGCTTCGGGTCGATGGAGGCGCTGCGGGCGGCGACTGCGGAGGAGATCGCCGAGGTCGAGGGGGTCGGCTCCGTCATCGCCGAGCAGGTGGCGGGCTGGTTCGTCGACGAGGAGCACTCGAGCGTCGTCGACGCGCTCACCGAGGCCGGGCTGACCATGACCGGGCCGAAGCGGGCGCAGGCGCCCACCGGGCCGCTCGCGGGCAAGACGTTCGTGGTCACGGGGACGCTCGAGGGCTTCTCGCGCGAGGGGATCGCCGAGCATCTGACCGGCCTGGGCGCCAGGGTGACGAACAGCGTCTCGGCCGGCACGGACTACCTGCTGGCCGGCGCGGGCGGCGGGTCGAAGCGGGCCAAGGCGGAGCAGCTGGGCGTGCCGGTCATCTCCGAGGCCGAGCTGGCCGATCTCGCCGCCGGCGGCTGAGCCTCAGGCCGGCGGAGCCGAGGCCGCCAGCAGCTGCACGATCCGGTCCTGCAGGCGATGGGCCGCGAGGATGTTCATGTGGGGCCGGTTCATCACGATCGAGAAGGCGAGGTGATGGCCGTTGCGGGCCGTGACGAAGCCCGAGAGCGCGGACGCGCCGTTCAGGGTGCCCGTCTTCGCGAGCGCGTTTCGGAACGCCGGCCCCGACCGCATCCGGTGGGCGAGGGTGCCGCTCACGCCGGCGACCGGCAGCGCGTGGCGGTAGAACCAGCCGTAGGGCTCGTCGGCGGCCCGGCGCAGGACGGCGAGGATCTGGCGGGCCGACAGGCGGTCGCCCTTGGAGAGGCCCGAGCCGTCCCAGATCCGCGCCCCGGCCAGGTCGACGCCGAGGTTGTGGACGTAGCGGTGCGTGAGCGTCGTGCCGGCCTTCGTGCTGCCGCGCCGCCCGGCGGCAACGGCGATGTCCTTCGTGAGCGTCTCGGCGTAGAAGTTGTCCGAGACCTGATCCATCTCGTACACGAGGCGGTGGACCGTCGGCGAGAGCTCGGTCGCGAGCGTGCGCGCGGTGCCCGGGCGTCTCCCGGTGTGGGCGGGACGGCCGACGGGGATGCCCCGGCGCTGGAGCGCCAGCGAGAGCTGCTGCGCGGCGCGCAAAGCGGGGGAGGGAAACGTCCCGAAGTCTCCGAACCGGGCCAGGTCCTCGTTCACCGTGAGCGCGGAGAGCGGCGGGCAGTCCATCCACGAGTCGCGCTTCCAGTCGGGCCCCCGCCGGACCGCGTCGAACGCGCCCTCGTCGCCGACCACTGCGCCCGTGATGCGCTTCACGCCGGCCGCCTGGACGGCGACCGCCAGGTCGTGCACGAGGCCGGAGGCGCCGCCGAACGCGACGCGCGAGAACGGGACGGTCGAGAACGAGGGATCGCCCCCGCCAACCAGCCACAGGTTGCCGTGAAGCGTGCCGCCGGAGAGCGCGCCGGTGGCCATCGCGCGCGTGGAGAGGCGTTTCGCGAATCCGAGCCGGCCGAGCGCCGCCGCGCTCGTCATGAGCTTCATGTTCGACGCCGGGCGCAGCTCCACGCGGCCGTGGTAGACCGCCAGCAGCCGGCCCCGGCCGCGGTCGTAGATCGCGACCCCGGTGCGGCCCCCCGCGAAGCTCGACGCGGACACCATGCCGCCGATCTTGCGGTCGAGCGCGGACGCGCCCAGCGCCGGCGGAGCGGCGGTCAGGAGAAGCGCGCAGGCGGCGACGAGAATCCGTGGCGCCGTCACGAGCGAAGCGGAGGGAAGAGGAGGGCCCTCCCGCGGCTAACGGGCGACCGCGAGCTCCTCGCGGACGGCCTGGAACAGGCTCTTGTCGATCTTGCCGTGGTAGATGGGGACGGCCTGCTCGTGGCAGAGGCGGATGACATCTTCCCGCTTCATGCCGTATTCCTTGGAAAGCTCGTCCGGCGTCAGGTGGTTGGCCATGCCTGCCCCCTTGGTGGCGTTCGGAAATTGAAAAACCCACCGCGCAGATTGCTCGGTGGGCTCAGTGGTGCTGCTCCTCGTATGCGCGCGCCCTGGGCAATTCAGGCGCGCTCCTCGCAGACATCCATGCCCACACTGTAGCGAGGTGCCCGGACGCCGTCAATCGTCTCGCGGGCCGCTTTCAGATGGGATTCGGGAGATCGATGAAGACGTGCTCGACGCCGAAACGGCCGGCGATCAGGTCGCCCAGCACGCGCACCCCGAAGACCTCGGTCGCGTAGTGGCCGGCGGCGATGAAATGAATCCCCGCCTCGCGGGCGGAGGCCATCGCCGGCTCCCGCGGCTCGCCGGTGATGAAGCAGTCGGCGCCGGCGTCCGCGGCCGCGTCGAGCTCCTGGGCGGCGGCGCCGCTGATGATCGCCACCCGCGCGATCGCCTCCGGCCCGTCGGCGAAGACGAGCGGTTCCGGGGTCACCTCCCGGCGCACGCGCGAGACGAGCTCGTCGAGCGAGATCGGCGGCTCCGCCCGGCCGATGAACCCGATGGTGCGGTCATGGACGCGGCCGAACTCCTCCAGGTCGTCGAGGCCCAGCAGGCGGCACAGGAGGGCGTTGTTGCCCACGTCGGGATGGGCGTCCAGGGCCAGGTGGTAGGCGACCAGCGAGAGACCGGCGTCGAAGAGCGCCTTCAGCCGGTCGCGCTCGCGCGGGCCGATCCGGCGCGGGTCGGACTTCCAGAACAGGCCGTGGTGGACAATCAGCATCTGGGCGCCGGCGTCCGCCGCCCGGCGGAAGAGCTCGAGCGAGGCGCTGACCCCCGTGGCGATTCGGGTCACGTCCTCGGCGCCGGCCACCTGGAGCCCGATCGGGAGGGCATCCGGATAGGCGTCGGCCTGGAGCAGGCCATCCGCGAAGGCGACGATCTCGTCTCTTCCGGCCACGTGCATACGCTACCGCCCGAACGGGTGGTCCAACCACCCCACCCGTTGCGCGAGGCCCCGCGCCTGCGCCATGCTTCCGGCATGGAAGAGCGCTTGTCGCTGCAGCAGCGCCTGGAGGGCCACCTGCCGCCGCCAGCGGGCCCGCTGCGCCGGGAGGCGTTCACACGCCCCGCCGCCGGCGGCCTGCGCGCGCGGATCCTGGCCCAGATCGACCGCGCGGTCGAGATCTTCGAGGTCGACCGGATGCTGTACGACATCGAGGTCGAGGCCCAGGGGCGCTGGCTGCGCCGCATGATGGCGTTCGACGCCTACTGCGCCCGCCGGGACGCCGCCCGCGGGAGCGGGCGGCCCGGCCCGCCGCCTGTGCGATAATCCCGGCCTCACCGGGGCGTGGCGCAGCCTGGTAGCGCGCACCGTTCGGGTCGGTGAGGTCCCGAGTTCGAATCTCGGCGCCCCGATGCCGGGGACTGTCCCCGGATGGGGACAGTCCCCATACCGGCCTGCCGCCCGCCCCGACATGCAACCTTGTGGTTGCGTATACTGCGCCGATGCGAATTCTGGTGCTGGGAGGGACGTCGTTCGCCGGACGGCACCTGGTGGAGCTCGCCCTCGCGCGCGGGCACGACCTCGTGCTCTTCAACCGCGGGCGGACGCGCGCAGACCTGCATCCGGGGGTCGAGCGCGTGGTCGGCGAGCGCGCCGGGAGCCTCGACGGCCTGCGGGGGCGAACGTTCGACGCCGTCGTCGACATGTCGGGCTACTTCCCGCCTGACGTCGAGCGCTCGGCGGAGCTGCTCGCGGGGTCGGCCGGCCGCTACCTCTTCGTCTCCACCCGCAGCGTCTACGCCGACCACTCTCGGGCCGGCTCGAACGAGGACTCCGCGCTGGCCGAGCTCCCTCCGGGCGCGCCCGAGGACGAGATCACGGAGGAGAGCTACGGGCCCCTCAAGGTGCGGTGCGAGCGCGCCGCCCGGGCGGCCTTCGGCGAGCGCATCCTCGTCCTGCGGCCGGGCCTGATCGTCGGCCCGTACGACCCCACCGGCCGCTTCACCTACTGGCCCGTGCGGGTCGCCGAGGGCGGCGACGTGCTCGCACCCGCCCCGCCCGACCAGCCGATCCAGGTCGTCGATGCGCGCGACCTGGTTGCCTTTGCGCTCGACCTGCTGGAGCGCGACGCCGGCGGCACGTTCGACGTCGTCGGCCCCGCCGGGATGCTCACCCTCGGCCGCGTGCTCGAGGCCTGCCTGGCCGCGGGCGGCGGCGCCCGCGTCGTCTGGGTCGACGAGGCGTTCCTGCTCGAGCGCGGTGTGGAGCCGTGGACGGAGCTCCCGTTGTGGACGCCGGGCGCCGACATGGCCGGGTTCCAGCGCTCTGACGTCTCGCGCGCGCTCGCCGCCGGCCTCTCCATCAGGCCGATCGCCGAGACCGTCGCCGACACGCTGCGCTGGGCAGAAGCGGCGAGGCCCGGCCCGGGCGCCTCGATGACCCGCGAACGTGAGGCTGCGCTTCTCAGGGAGTGGCGTTTGCTCTAGTCTGGCGCCCGTGAGCCGCTCCCCGGACGCCGACGCGCTCGTGATCTTCGGGATCACCGGCGACCTGGCGCGGAAGATGACGTTCCAGGCGCTCTACCTGCTGTCCCGCCGGCACGGCCTGTCGTGCCCGGTGATCGGCGTCGCGAAGGACGACTTCACAGACGACGACCTGCGCGAGCGTGCCCGTGAGTCGATCCGCGAGGCGGGCACGAAGGTGGACGACGAGGAGTTCGCCGAGTTCGGGAAGCGCCTCAGCTACGTGCGGGGCGACTTCGGCGACGAGGCCACCTACGCCGCCGTCGCGAAGGCCGTCAAGGGGGCCTCCGCGCCCGTCTTCTACCTGGAGGTGCCGCCGTCGCTCTTCGCCACGGTCGTGAAGGGGCTCGCCGATGTGGGGCTGACGAAGAACGCCCGGGTGGTCGTCGAGAAGCCGTTCGGCCACGACCTCGAGTCGGCCCGGCAGCTCGCGGCCGACCTGCACGAGCTGATCGACGAGTCGCAGCTCTTCCGCATCGACCACTTCCTCGGCAAGATGCCGGTGGAGGACATCCTCTACCTGCGCTTCGCCAACTCGCTGCTCGAGCCGGTGTGGAACCGCAACCACATCGCCTACGTGGAGATGACGCTGGCCGAGGACTTCGGGGTCGAGGACCGCGGCCGCTTCTACGACGCGGTCGGCGCGCTGCGCGACGTCGTCCAGAACCACCTGATGCAGGTGCTCTCGCTGGTGGCGATGGAGCCGCCGGCGCGGAGGGGCCTCGCGGCCATCGACGACCGCAAGCGCGATGTCTTCACGTCGATGCCCGACCTCGACCCGGAACGGGTCGTGCGCGGCCAGTACGAGGGCTACCTGGACGTCGACGGCGTCCGGAAGGGCTCCGACACCGAGACGTACGTCGCCCTGCGGGCCGAGATCGACAACTGGCGCTGGTCGGGCGTCCCGTTCTTCATCCGGGCCGGCAAGGCGCTCGCCGTCCATTCGACCGAGGTGCGGGTCGTCTTCAAGCGGCCGCCCAAGCTCGGGTTCCTGGCCGGCAGCCATCGGCCGGCGCCCAACCACTTCGTCCTGCGCATCGACCCGAATCCGGGCACCACGATCGAGCTCCAGTCGCTGCGCGCGGGCGAGCCCGGCATCCACACGGTCAGCCTCGATCTCGAGCTGGCCGTCGAGGGGATGGAGACGCCGACCGCCTACGAGGAGTTGCTGGCGGCGGCGCTGCGGGGCGACCGCAGCCACTTCACCCGCCAGGACGCCGTCGAGGAGACCTGGCGCATCGTGCAGCCGGTGCTCGAGAGCCCGCCCCCGGTGCAGGTCTACGAGCAGGGCTCGTGGGGCCCCGAGGACGCCGACCGGATCACCTCGGGCCACGGCGGCTGGCACGAGCCCTGGACGGGCCGCGACCGGTAGGAATGGGGACTGTCCCCACCCGGGGACAGTCCCCGCGTTCGCCTACTCCTCGCTTTCGATGCGGCGGCCGACCTCGCGCACGACGTCGACGAGCGCACGGGCGTCGTCCGCGCTCGTGCGGTAGTTGACGATGCACGGCCGCAGGCACCAGCGGCCGTCGACCACCGCCCCGGTCACGTAGACCCGGCCGTCGCGCTGCAGGGCGCCGACCAGGCGCCGGTTGTGGGCGTCGGGGTCGCCCCGCGACGGGACGTGCCGGAAGGGCACGATCGAGAGCGCCGGCTCCGTCAAGAGCTCGAGGTCGTCGGCCGACCGCACGAGGTCGGCGACGAGGCGCGCCAGCTCGAGGTCGTGCTCGATCGCCTCCCGGAACGCCTCGGCGCCATGCGCCCGCAGCGCCAGCCACAGCTTCAGCGCCCGGAACGGCCGCGAGTACTCGAGCGTCCACTCGACGGGGTGCTCGCCGAACTCGATCTCGGGGATGTAGGGGGCGTCGTGGGAGAAGGCCGCCTCGAGGTCGGCCCGGTTGCGCACGAGCAGCACGCCGCACGCCTTGGGCACGAAGAGCCACTTGTGGCCGTCGAGCGCGGCCGAGTCGGCCAGCTCGAGCCCGTCGAACAGGTGCCGCGCCGACGCGGTGGCCGCGGCCGGCAGGCCATATGCGCCGTCCACGTGCAGCCACACGCCGTGGGCGGCACACACCTCGGCCACCGCCCGGATCGGGTCGACCGCGCCGGTGAGGGTCGTCCCCGCCGTGGCCACGACGGCGACCGGCCGCAGGCCCTCGGCGATGTCACGGTCGATCGCCGCCGCGAGCGCGTCGGGGCGCATGCGCCGGGCGGCGTCGATCTCGATCGGCCGCAGCGCCCTGCGGCCGAGGCCGAGCACCTCGACCGCCCGCTCGACGCTCGAGTGCGCCTCGACGCTCGCGTAGACGACGCCGCGGCCGTCGCAGCCGTCGATCCTGCACCCGGGCTGGGCGCGCTCGCGGGCCGCCGTCAGGGCCGTCAGGTTGGAGAGCATGCCCCCGCTCGTGAACGTCCCCCACGCGGCCGGGTAGCCGACCAGGTCGCCCACCCAGCGCAGCGTCTGCCGCTCGACCAGGTCGGCGGCCGCGGCGCTCGCCGCCAGGTTGATGTCGTGGGAGCCCGCCAGGGCATCGGCGAGGACGCCCAGCTCGAGGCCGGAGGAGCCGACGTAGCCGAAGAAGCGCGGGCGCGAGTGGGCCAGGCTCTCGTCCAGGATCTCGGACACCTCGTCCAGGGCGGCGTGCGGCCCGATGCCGGACTGCGGCAGACCCTGGTCGAGGAGCGTGCGGATGTGCTCCGCGATCGGAGGCTGGTACGAGCGGGCGCGGTCGAATCCGCGCCACGACTCGAGGATGAGCGCGAGGCCGTGCTCGAGCGTCTCCGTCCGGGCCTCGCCGAGTGCGAGCGGCGTGTCGTTCATGCCCGCATCATCGCCGATCTATCATGGCCCGAGAGACGTCCGTGATCCGGCTCCGAAAGATCGATCATGTCTGCCTGCGGGTCGGCGACGTCGCCGAGGCCGCGCCGCGCTATGCGATCCAGTTCGGCCTCACGATCCGCGACCTCGCCTCCGACCGCGCCACGCTCGCGTGCGACTACGAGCCCTACTCGCTCGAGCTCGTCGCCGCCGGCCCCGGCGAGGAGCTCGGCTTCGCGCACTGCGCGTGGCAGCTGCGCCGCAGCGTCCCGCTCGAGGCCGCCCGCGACTGGCTCAAGTCCACGTGGGAGAGCTGGGACGATCGCGGCGACCACCTCGTCGTCGCCGACCCCGAGGGGGTCGAGCACCACCTCGTGCCCTACCTGCACGAGGACGACCGGCGTCCGGCCGTCGCCCGCCGGACGAGCGACCTGCCGGCGCTGCGGCCGCGCAAGCTCGGGCACATCAACCGCCTGACCGCCGACATGGAGGGGGTCACCCGCTTCCACGCCGACGTGCTCGGGATGGAGATCTCGGACTACCTCGAGGATGCCGGCACGTGGCTGCACGTGAGCTCCGAGCATCACCAGATGGCGCTCGTCAGCTCGGCCGCCCCGCACTTCCACCACATCGCCTTCGACTACGTCGACTTCGGCGCGCTGCGGTCGCTCTTCGACAACCTCGCCTCGCACGGCCGCTGGCTCTCGTGGGGCCCGGTCCGGCACGGCATCGCCCAGAACATGTGCGGGTACGTGCGCATCACCGAGGAGCCGCTGCACGTCGAGTGCTACTGCGACATGGAGCAGCTCGAGCCGGAGCACGAGCCGCGCACGTTCCCGGACGACCGTTTCTCGTCGAACACGTGGGGGCCGCTGCCTCCGCGCTCGTACTTCCGCTTCGACGCCGCGGCCATCGAGTCGGAGCGCGAGAGCCTGGAGACGCGCGGGATCCCGCTGCCGCCCGTGTCAGGCTAGGTATCCTGACCGCGTGACGAACGACCTCGAGGGGCTGCACCGCGACCTCGCCGGCGTGGGCGGCTGGCTGACCGAGGAGGAGGGCGACACGCTCTACCGGCTGGCGCGGGCGTGCACCGGCCGGGGCGTGATCGTCGAGATCGGCTCGTTCAAGGGCCGCTCGACGATCTGCCTGGCGCGCGGGTCGCAGGCGGGCCGCAACCTGCCCGTCTACGCCATCGACCCGCACCGCGGGATCGGCTACGAGGACTTCAAGCGCAACCTCGCCGAGGCCGGCGTCGAGGACATGGTCACGCACATCCGGCAGCCGTCGCAGGAGGCGCTGCCCGCGATCGGCGAGGAGCCGATCGAGCTGCTCTTCATCGACGGGAACCACAAGTACCCGATGGTGCTGGAGGACTTCGAGCTGTTCGTGCCGCGGCTGGTGGACGGCGGATACCTGGTCATGCACGACACCACCAGCCCCTTCCCGGGTTCGAAGCGGGTCGCAGAGGAGCGCGTCTACCGGTCGCGGCGGTTCCGGGACGTGCGCTTCGTCTTCAGCACGATGACCGTCGGCCAGAAGGTGGCGGCGAACACCCTGGCGGACCGGATCCAGGCGCGCCGCGCCCTGTACACGAAGAAGCTCTTCGAGCTGGCCGTCCCGGTGCGCGAGCACATCCCGGCGTCGCTCGAGCGGCTCGGGCGGCGGGCCCTGCGCGGGCGGTCGCGATCGGGCGCGTCCGCCACGGGCGCCCGGTAGGGATCGCGTGGAGGAGCCCGGCCTCGCCGACGTCCTCGCCGCCCGCGGCCGCATCGCGCCGCACCTGACGCGCACGCCGTTTCGGCCCTACCCGGCGCTCGCGGAGGCCGTCGGCGCCGACGTCTGGGTGAAGCACGAGAACCACAATCCCACCGCGGCGTTCAAGGTGCGGGGCGGGATCAACCTCGTCTCCCGGCTCACGCCCGACGAGCGCGGCCGCGGCCTCGTCACCGCCTCGACCGGGAACCACGGCCAGTCGATCGCCTACGCCGCGCGCCTGTACGGCGTCCGGGTCACGGTCTGCGTGCCCGAGGGGGCGAACCCGCTGAAGGTGGCCGCCATCCGGGCGCTCGGCGCCGAGATCGTCGCCCACGGGCCCGACTTCGACGCCGCCCGCGAGCACTGCGAGCACCTCGCCGAGCGCGACGGGCTCCGCTACGTCCACTCCGGGAACGAGCCGCACCTCATCGCCGGCGTCGGGACGGCGACGCTCGAGATGCTCGAGGACGTGCCGGACATCGATGTCATCGTCGTCCCGGTCGGCGGCGGCAGCGGGGCGGCGGGCGCGGCCGTCGTCGCCAAGGCCATCCGTCCCGAGATCGAGGTGATCGGGGCGCAGTCGTCGGCGGCCCCCGCGGCGCACAGCTCCTGGCATGCGCGGAGGCTCGTGACCGGCGACATGACGACCTTCGCGGAGGGCCTCGCGACCCGCACGGCGTTCGAGCTGCCGCAGCGGATCCTGTGGCGGCTCCTGGACGACTTCGTGCTCGTCTCCGACGACGACCTGCGGGCGGCGACGGCGCGGATGATCGCCGCGACGAGCAGCCTGATCGAGCCGGCCGGCGCAGCGGCCCTGGCCGGGGCGCTTGCCCTCCGCGACCGGCTTGCCGGCCGCCGGGTGGCGCTCGTCGCGAGCGGCGGCAACATCACCCTCGCCCAGCTGCGCGCGCTGCTGGACGACGTCGATGCCGGCTGACGGGCCGCTCCTCGAGCTGCCCGACCGCGACGCGTGGGCGGACTGGCTGGCGGAGCACGGCGAGTCGTCCTCCGGCGTCTGGCTGAAGCTCGCCCGCAAGGAGGGCGGCGGGCGATCGCTCACCTACGCGGAGGCGCTCGACGTCGCGCTCTGCCACGGCTGGATCGACGGCCAGAAGGGCGGCATCGACGAGCGCCACTGGCGCCAGCGGTTCACGCCCCGCAGGCCCCGCAGCCGCTGGTCGAAGCGCAACCGGCAACGGGCCGAAGAGCTCCTCGCGGCCGGGGCGATGGCGCCCGCGGGCGTGCGCGAGGTCGAGGCCGCCCGCGCCGACGGCCGCTGGGAGGCGGCGTACGACTCGTCGGCGACGGCCGAGGTGCCGCCCGACCTGCAGGCCGCCCTCGACGCCGACCCGGCGGCGCGGGACTTCTTCGCCGGTCTCGACCGCGCCAACCGCTACGCGATCCTCTACCGGCTGCAGGAGGCGCGCCGGCCGGAGACGCGCGCCCGGCGGCTGGAGGCGTTCCTGGGCATGCTGCGCGAGGGCCGCCGGATCCACGAATGAGCGGGCCGAGCGCTCACACGGCGTAGATCGACCCGCGCCGCTGGATCACCCGCTTCCGCGCGAGCGGGGTGACCGCGGGCCCCTGGAGCACCGCGCCCGTGGACGCGTCGAACTCGGAGCCGTGGCACGGGCACAGGAGCACGCCGGACTGGTACTCGACCTGGCATCCGGCATGGGTGCACACGGCGCTGAACGCCGCCAGCGAGCCGTTGCGGTGGCGCAGGACGATGTCCGCCGACCCGTCGGCCGGGTCGCGGTACACCGCGGCGGCGTCGGTGCCGAGGGCCGACGCCGGCCCCAGCCGCACGGCGCCTGCGGGCAGCCTGCCGCCCGAGCCGGCCTTCCCGCTCGGGGCGTGAGCAGGGGTCCTGCGGCGGCGCGGCGCGGTTCGCCCGCTCCTGCCCGACAGGGCCGCCGTCGCCGGAGCCGACGGGGCGGTGCCGCGCGTCGCCGTCGCCAGACCCGCGATCGCAAGCGTCGCAGCCCCGGCTGCCGCCAGGCCGCGGCGCAGGTGGGCCGCCCGCGTGTGCGGCTCCGCGTCGCCCGATCCGTAGACCCTCGCCCCGGTGCGCGTTCGCAGGCGCTCGCGGCGGACGCGGGAGGTGAGCGCATCGACCGCGGGCGCGTCCGGTGCGCCGGCGAGCGCAAACGGGAGCCAGGCGAAGCAGAACACGATGTCGGAGCCGAGGAAGTAGGGCGTGGTGTGCCAGCTCGCGGTGAGGAACAGCACCAGGTTCAGCCCGAGGCCGGCGGCCGCCGCGGCCCGGGTGACAAGGCCCACCGTTGTCAGGAGCCCGATCGCGATCTCGGCGAGCGCGACGCCGATCCCCGCCGCAGGCGGGTACGGCAGCGCGAACCAGCGCAGCAGGAACCCACCCGGCGTGCCGGCGGCAAAGCCGTGCAGCTGCGTTCCGATGTACGTCGGTGCGCCCGGCGTGAGGAAGCCGGGATCGGAGAGCTTCTGATAGCCGGCGTACACGAAGGTCAGACCGAGGAAGAGCCGGAGGGGCAGGAGGGCGAGGCCGGGCGTGATCGATGGGAGCCGGCGGGACATCCGGCCACGGTAGGGAGGCGCCGTGTGGGCCTCATTGACTTGCTTGGAGCTCGATGAGGGTACGCTCCGGTCGTCGAGGGAAGGGGCGACATGGCGACGGTGAGCGAACCGCTGTCGGCCGCGGACGTGGAGCTGCTGGACGCCTACTGGCGGGCGGCCAACTACCTCTCGGTCGGGCAGATCTACCTGCTGGCCAACCCGCTGCTGCGCGAGCCGTTGCGGCCCGAGCACATCAAGCCGCGCCTGCTCGGGCACTTCGGCACCACGCCCGGCCTGAACCTGATCTACGCCCACCTGAACCGCGCGATCCTGGGCCGCGACCTGAACGCGCTCTACGTGACGGGCCCGGGGCACGGCGGCCCGGGACTGGTCGCGAACGCCTACCTCGAGGGCACCTACGGCGAGGTCTATCCCCACATCGGCCGTGACGAAGAGGGCCTGCGGGCGCTCTTCCGTCAGTTCTCCTTCCCGGGCGGCATCCCCAGCCACGTGGCCCCGGAGACCCCCGGCTCGATCCACGAGGGGGGCGAGCTCGGCTACTCCCTCGCCCACGCGTTCGGCGCCGCGTTCGACAACCCCGATCTCGTCGTCGCGTGCGTCGTCGGCGACGGTGAAGCCGAGACCGGCCCGCTCGCGACCGGCTGGCACGGGAACAAGTTCCTGAACGCCCGCCGCGACGGGGCCGTCCTGCCGATCCTGCACCTGAACGGGTACAAGATCGCGAACCCGACCGTGCTCGCCCGCATCCCGGACGACGAGCTCGACGACCTCCTGCGCGGGTGCGGCTGGGAGCCGCTGCGGGTCGACGCCGCCGCCGGCGACGACCACGCCGACGTCCACCGGAGGTTTGCGGGCGTCCTCGACGACGCGCTCGACCGGATCGCGGCCAACCAGCGGGCCGCGCGCGACGAGGGCGCGGCGGAGCGGCCGCGCTGGCCGGCGATCGTCCTGCGCAGCCCCAAGGGCTGGACCGGGCCGAAGACCGTCGACGGCCTGCCCGTCGAGGGCACGTGGCGCGCCCACCAGGTGCCGCTCGCCGGCGTGCGCGACAACCCCGCGCACCTGCGCCAGCTGGAGGAGTGGATGCGCAGCTACCGGCCCGAGGAGCTGTTCGACGAGGGCGGGGCGGTCATCCCCGACCTCGCACGGCTGGCGCCGGAGGGCGAGCGGCGGATGAGCGCCAACCCGCACGCCAACGGCGGGCTGCTCCTGCGCGACCTGGAGCTGCCGGACTTCCGCGACTACGCCGTCGACGTCCCCGCGCCCGCGGTCGGGTTCAGCGAGGCGACGCGCGTCCTGGGCGCCTTCCTGCGCGACGTGATCGCCCGCAACCCCGAGACGTTCCGGCTGTTCGGGCCCGACGAGACCGCGTCGAACCGGCTCGGGGCGGTGTTCGAGGTCACGGGGCGGACGTGGGAGGGCGCGCTGCTCGAGACCGACAGCGGCCTCGCCCGCGACGGACGGGTGATGGAGGTGCTCTCCGAGCACCAGTGTCAGGGCTGGCTCGAAGGTTACCTGCTGACCGGCCGCCACGGCCTCTTCAACTGCTACGAGGCCTTCATCCACATCGTCGACTCGATGTTCAACCAGCATGCCAAGTGGCTCAAGGTGACGCGCGGGATCCCGTGGCGGATGCCGCTCGCCTCGCTCAACTACCTGCTCTCCTCGCACGTGTGGCGGCAGGACCACAACGGCTTCTCGCACCAGGACCCGGGGTTCATCGACCACGTCGTGAACAAGAAGGCGGAGATCATCCGCGTCTACCTGCCGCCCGACGCCAACACGCTGCTCTCGGTGGCGGACCACTGCCTGCGCAGCCGCCACTACGTGAACGTCATCGTCGCGGGCAAGCAGCCGGCGCTCACCTACCTCGGGATGGACGACGCGATCGTCCACTGCACCCGTGGCATCGGGATCTGGGACTGGGCGTCGAACGACTCGGGCGCGGACCCCGACGTCGTGCTCGGATGCGCCGGCGACATCCCGACCCTGGAGACGCTCGCTGCGGCGTCCATCCTCCGGGAGCGGCTGCCCGATCTGCGGGTGCGGGTCGTGAACGTCGTCGACCTGATGCGGCTGGAGCAGGACAGCGAGCATCCGCACGGCCTCTCCGACCGCGACTTCGACACCCTCTTCACCGCCGACCGGCCGGTGGTGTTCGCCTACCACGGCTACCCGTGGCTGATCCACCGGCTGACGTACCGGCGCACGAACCACGCCAACATGCACGTGCGCGGCTACAAGGAGGAGGGGACGACCACGACGCCCTTCGACATGGTCATGCTGAACGACCTCGACCGCTTCCATCTGGTGATGGACGTGATCGACCGCGTCCCCGGGCTCGGCTCGCGGGCGGCGGGCCTGCGCCAGGAGATGGCCGACACGCGCCTGCGCGCCCGGGCGTACACGCGCGAGCACGGCGAGGACGTGCCCGAGATCCGCGACTGGACCTGGCCGCACTGACCGCGTGGGCGACGTCCTGGTCGTCAACGCGGGCTCGACCAGCCTGAAGCTCTACCGGGTGTCGGAGGAGGGCGAGTCGGCGCGGCTGGACGGCTTCGGCGCCGTCGCCGCCGGCGGGATCGACTGCGTCGCCCACCGCGTCGTCCACGGCGGCGCGCGGTTCCGCGACCCGGTGGTGGTGGACGACGACGTGCGGGCCGAGCTGGAGCGGCTGGAGCCGCTCGCGCCCCTCCACAACGCCCCGGCGCTGCGCGACCTGGACGCGGCCCGGGCGCGCTTCCCGCGCCTGCCCCACGTGGCCGTCTTCGACACCGCCTTCCACGCGACGATTCCGCCGGCGGCGGCGACCTATGCCGTCCCCCGGCGCTGGCGCGAGGAGTGGGGCGTGCGCCGCTACGGCTTCCACGGCCTCTCGGTGGCGTGGTCGGCGAAGCGCGCGCCCGAGGTGGTGCGGCGCCCGCCCGCCGGGCTGCGCCTGGTCGTCTGCCACCTCGGCGGCGGCAGCTCCGTGACGGCCGTCGCGGACGGCCGGTCGGTCGACACGACGATGGGCTTTAGCCCCGTCGAGGGCGTCCCGATGGCGACGCGGTCGGGGTCGGTCGACCCGGGCGCGCTGGTGGCGGTGCTGCGCCGGTCGGGAATGGACGCCGACGCCCTCGACCATGCCCTGAACGAGGAGTCGGGCATGCGCGGCCTGGCGGGCGGCGACGGGCTCGAGCTCGAGCTGGAGCGGCGAGCGGCGGGGGGCGACGAGGCGGCCCGGCTGGCGGTGGACGTCTACGTGCACCGGGTGGCCGGCGCCGTCGCGGCGATGGCGGCGGCGGCGGGCGGCCTGGACGTGCTGGTCTTCACCGCAGGCATCGGCGAGCGGTCGGCGCACGTTCGCGAGCGCGTCTGCGGGCGGCTGGGGTTCCTCGGTGTCGCGATCGACCCGGCCCGGAACGGCGCCGACGGCGACCGCGACATCGCCGCCGCCGGCGCGCCGGTCCGCCTGGCAGTGATCCGCGCCCGGGAGGAGCTCGTCGCCGCCCGCGCCGCGCGGGAGGTCATGGGCGCCCACGGATGAGCCGCGGCGCCGCGCTCAGGCCCACGAGGGCGAGCGCCGCCACGACCGCCAGGCCCCGCGACGCCTGGCCCGCCAGCACGAGCGCTACGGCGTCGAGGAGCGAGAGGGCCGATGTGGCCGCGTGGGCTCGCCGCAGCGGCAGCAGGTCGGCGGCGAGGCAGCCCGCGGCGACGACGAACGCCACGATCCCGAGCAGGGCGAGCGGGAAGAACACGGCCGGCCGGCCGATGAGGAGGCTCGCCGCCGCGGCGGCGGCGCCGATCACCCCGAGCGTCACGCGCAGCGGGGTCACCCCGTCGCGTAGCGGTCGAGGACGCGGCCGCGCTCGTCGATGAACTGGTAGGTGATCCGCGTCGCCGTCACCGAGACGCGCAGCGACCCGTAGTCCAGGCGCGAGACGACCGCATCGGGGCTGGGCTTCGTGAACTCCGCTGCGCCGGGCCCCTCGCCGCCCACCCCGACGACGAACTCGGGGATGCCGCCGACGACGCGGCGCTCGTACCGGTGCAGGTGGCCGGCGATCACCGCCGCGACGTGCCTCCGGCGCAGGAGCGGCAGGATCGCGTCGCCGGGCTGCACCGGCCGGTGCAGCACCACGAAGCGCACGCGCGGCCCGGGCGCGGCGAGCGCCTTGCGGGCGAACGCCAGCTCGGCCGGGCCGTCGTCCAGCCCCAGGAGCACGACCTGCACCGGCCCGTAGTCGACGACGTAGCGGCCGGCGTCGTTCGGCAGGTGCAGCGCATGGGCGACCGCCGAGCCGTTGCTGTAGAAGAGGTCGTGCTCGCCCATCGTGGCGTAGAGCGGCGCCTCCCGCATCACGTCGTGCAGCGGCTCGAAGATGTTGCGGTCGAGGAGGACCGGGGCGCCCACGAGATAGCTGTTGTCGCCGGCGGTGACGACGAAGTCGGGGTCCTCGGAGGCCAGCGTGCGCCCGACGGCCCACTCGTGGTCCGTGCCCGAGCCGTAGTCGCCGATCGCCGCGAAGGTGACGGGCGCGTCCGGGCCGGTCGGTGCGGTGTGGAACGACCCCGCCGCCCGGCCGACGCCGCCGACGGACGCCGTCCAGAGGTAGCGCACGCCGGGCTCGAGCCCCGTGAAGCGACCGCCGCGGGCGGTGGCCGTCGTCCCGTCGGGGGCGGTCGCGACGAGCTCGACCTGCCGGTCGCCGGGGAGCGTCCACGCGAGCTCGGCCGACGTCTGGCCGAGCCGGGTGACGAAGGGCCCGCGCGTGAAGGGGGCGGCACTCGGGGACAGCAGGTAGAGGCGCCAGTAGATGAGCACGGCCGCGATCACCAGCACGAGCACCGCGCACAGCATGGCCAGCCCGGCGACGGCCCACCGCAGCCTGCGTTCGAGCGGCGTCCGCGCGGCCATCGCCGCAGCCTACCGACCGCCCGCGAGGCCTCTCTAGACTGCCGCGATGACACGCGCCTCGGAACGCCTCGTCGTCGTGCTGAGCGAGCGGCTCGCGAAGACCACGGATCGCGCGATCCGCACGGTCGTGCGGCACCGCGGCCCCGCCATCGCCGCAGCCGGCGACGCGCTGCGGGCCGAGCACCCCGGGTCCGATCCCGCCCAGCTCGTGCGCATCGCCTTCGCCCGCCGCTCCTGGCACCTGGCCGGGACGGGCGCGGCGAGCGCGATCCCCGCCGTCGTCCCCGGGCCGGGGACGCTGGCCGAGGTGGGCGCTGCCCTCGGCGACGTCGCCCTGCTCACCGCCGCCCAGGTCGAGCTGATCCTGCTCGGCGCGCACGTCTTCGGCCGGCCGCTGGCCGATCGCGACGCGCGGCTGCTGGACGTGCTGCTCGTGCTCGGGCTGGACGTCGGCGCGGTCAGGCTGCGGCGCGGGGGCAACGTCGAGGCGCTGGGCACGCGGTTCCGGGCGGACGAGCTCCAGGGCGCGCGGGCGGACGCGCTCTCGGCCAGCGTCTCCGGCCGGCTCGCGCTCCAGGTCACCGGCCGGCTCGCCCGCCGGCGGGCGCACATCATCCTGGGCCGCGAGATCCCGCTGCTCGGGATCGGCCTCGCCGCCGGGTACAACCTGCGCTCGACCCGCGGCCTCGGCCACGAGACGACGCGCTTCTTCCAGCACATCGCCTGACGGCCCACCAAGACGGGGTCAGACCCCGAACGGCGGCCGTTGCAGTTCTGTTGCGTTTCGGTTCGGGGTCTGACCCCGCTCCATCGCGTAACCGGTCAAGCGGCGGTAGGGTGGACCGGGTGAGCACGCTCGTCGCACCGGCTTCCGCCGAACGGCCGCGGATGTCGCTGTGGACGTCGTTCTGGGCGCTCTTCGGCGGCGCGATCGTCGGTCTGCTGGCGGCGACCCTCGTCTTCGACCCGGTGCAGTTCTGGCTCGGGCTCGATGCCGCGGCGCCGCGCCCGGTGTCGGTCTGGCAGCCGTTCCCCCCGGTCGGCTATCCGGCCCACGTCGCCGACCTCGTCACGTTCGCCGCCGCCGTCCTCTTCTGCGCCCTTGCGGCGAGGCGGATCTCGCACACGCCCGAGTCCGAGCTCTCGCTGCCCGCGGCGGCCGCCGCGGTCGCCGCGGTCGTGCTGATCGCCCAGGAGACGCGGTCGTGGTGGTGCCTGACCGCCGTCGTTCCGGCCGCCGTCGCGCTGCGCTATGCCGCGCGCCCGCCCCGGCCGCGGGCGACCTGGCGCCGGCGCGCAACGGTCGCGACCGCCGCCATCGCGGTGTACGCGGCGGTCACCGGCCTCGCCTTCGCCGACCTCCAGCGCCACCCGCTGGCCACGTCCGGCGACGGGACCTGCGGCGTGCAGCGCGCGCGGAGCGGCCGCGTGACCGACGTCTGTCTCGAGGTCGTGAACATGGCTCGCAGCCGGACGGCGAGGGTGCTCGGCGTCGCCCCTGCGACCGGGCCGTCGCCGTTTCGGCTGGCCGTGGGCGAGCAGTCCATCCGGCCCCAGGGAGAGCGGGACCTCGAGGTGGCCTACCGGACGTCGTGCGCGGGCGTGCCGGCGGGGACGTACACGCTGCGGGAGATCCCTCTGCGCGTGCGCGCGGGCGGCGATGAGAGCACGGCCGCGATCGCGACCCCGGTCGCATTCCGGAAGACCTGCGGCTAGCCGCGCACGTGCACGAACGCCATCACGCGATGGTCGGCGCGGCGCTCGAGCTGCGCGATCCGGCCGCCGTTCGGCTCGCCGGACGTGGTGACGTTGCCCTCGATCGTGCAGAACGTCGTGCCGGGCTGGCCGGTCCAGTCGTCGAACATCGCCACGTGGTCGGCGACGCCGTCGCCGTCGAGGTCGAACACGGGCAGGTCGCCGGGCAGCGGCCGGCGGGTGATCGAGAGCTGGTTCTCGCCCCGCTGGGCGTCCCACAGGATGTGGGGGACATAGGCGTAGCGGGCGCCGGCCGAGAACGCCGTCGAGCCGGCCCGGGCGTAGCACCACGACACGAAGATCGCCGCCCAGGGCGCGGGCACGCCGTACCAGTCGGTGCAGTCGATCCGGCGGGAGCCCGCGGGCGTCTCCCGCTCGCCGACGTTGGAGATGGCGATGTCGTAGGCGGTGTTCCAGAGGCCGACGTCCTGCGCCCGCCGCAGCCGGCGGGTGTGGGTCGCCTTGAACCCCGGCGGCTGCGCGACGCCGCCCGCCAGCATCGCCACCATGTCGGGCGAGGCGATCTCGTCGATCTGCTTCTCGGGATAGCCGAGCCAGTACTTGGCCCGCCGTACGGCGGCGGCGGTGCGCTCGCCGTAGACGCCGTCGATCGGCCCCGGGTCGAACGTCCCGAACGGGTTGTGCAGGAGCAGCCGCTGCGCCTGTGCCACGTCACCGCCCTCCATCGGCGGGGAGCTGAGGTGGAGCGGGACGGCGGTGGTCGTGGTCGCCATTGGCCGCGGAAATACTAGCTGGGCATTCTCAGTTGAGCCCGGGATCCTCGGGCATCCGGGCCACGAGCCGGTACTCGCCGCCCTTGCGCTCGAGCACGTGGCTCCAGAGCGTGTCCGCGTCCGTGCAGAACACGTCGCCGGGCAGCGCCGGCTCGACGAACCAGGCGTCCTCCTCGAGCTCCCCCTCGAGCTGGCCCTCTCCCCAGCCCGAGTAGCCGGCGTACACCCGCACCCGGGTGACCTCCTCGGCCAGGGTGTCCATGTCGGAGTCGACGCCGATCGGGGCGATCGGGCCGCAGACCGCGCCGTCCTGCGGTGGGACGGCGTACTCGGCGAGCGCGATCACGGCCTCCGGCTGCACCGGCCCGCCCGCGAATACGCACCCGTCGTCGAAGCCGGCCAGCTCGGGCACGGCCTCGGACACCGACAGCTCGGTCGGGCGGTTCAGGACGACGCCCAGCGCACCCTCCTCGGAATGCTCGATGACGAGCACGACCGTGCGGTGGAAGTTGGGGTCGATCAGCAGCGGGGCGGCGATCAGCAGCTTGCCCTTGAGGGACGACTCGGCCACGGTTTGGAGTCTAGGGTCGCGCGACGAGGGCCGATGCGTCCGGCGTCTCCTTCAGGAGCCCGGAGCGGTGCATCCAGTCGCCGAAGCGCTGCCAGGCGGCCGGGTTCAAATGCTCCGTCCGCAAGAGCTTCAGCGTCGCCGGCACGCTGGCGCGGATCGTGCCCCGGTAATCGCGGTAGGCGTGCCCGGCCATCACCCGGACGGCGGCGTCCGGGTGCCCCTGGGCCCAGCGGGTGGCGGCGGCGAGCGCCGTGACGAACCGGCTGACCGTCCGCCGGTAGGCCGAGTCCGATTCGAGCTTGTCGCCGTTTGCGACGATCACCAGCTCGTCGTAGGCGGGCACGCCGTAGCGGTCGTACGGGAACACCACCGGATGCAGGCCCTGCTTGGCGAACTGGATCCCCTCGATGTTCTGGAACACGCCGGCGACGGCGTCCACGCGGCCCTGCAGCAGCGCGGGCACCTGGTTGAAGTGGATGTTCTGGAGGCGGACGTCTGACGGGTTCACGCCCGCGTGGCGCAGGACGGTGTCGACGAACGCCGTGGTGCTGCTCGACCCGTCGACCCCGATCGTCTTGCCGCGCAGATCCGCCGGCGAGGTCACCCCGCTCGCGCCGGACGCGATGATCGAGCTCAAGCCCTCCGGCGCGACCGAGGCGACGGCGACGACGGGGATGTGCTCCTGCTGTGCGTAGAAGAGCTCGGGCTCGTAGTCGATGCCGAGGTCGGTCGTCCCGGCCGCCACCAGCCGGATCGGGTCGGAGACGTCGGACGGCGCGTGCGGCGTCACGTCGAGCCCGGCGCGGCGGAAGAAGCCGCGGTCGATGCCGGCGTAGACGCCCACGTGGTCGGCGTTCGGGTACCAGTCGAGCGCGAGGCTGACGCCGGTCGTGGCGTGGCCGCCCGTCGTGGCCGCGCCGGAGCTGCCGCCGCAGCCGGCGAGGACGAGGACGGCGAGGAGGGCGAATCGGTGGCGCATGGCTTGCATCCCTTCGCTGGCATGACCCAGATCAGGTTCGCGGGTCGGCGCTCC
>JAICJC010000156.1 GCA_025928655.1 Thermoleophilia bacterium
ATTGTAGCGAACCCCGTCCCGAACCCGCAGCTGAACCGGGGTCAGACCCCGAACGGAACAGCGGCGGTAGTGTCACGGCCGCCGTTCGGGGTCTGACCCCGGTTCACGCGTCGCGGGCCGCGGCCAGGGCTGCCGCCAGGTCGGGCGGGAGCTCCGAGCGCACCTCCAGCGGGTCGCCGGTCTCGGGGTGCGCGAGGCGCAGCTCGGCCGCGTGCAGGAACTGGCGCTCGAGGCCGAGCTCGGGCCCGTGCCCGTAGACGGGGTCGCCGATCACGGGGATGCCGATCGCCGCCAGGTGCACCCGGATCTGGTGCGTGCGGCCGGTCTCGAGCGCCACCCGCAGGAGCGAGCGGCCGGGCAGCGCCTCGACCAGCTCGAACCCGGTGACCGCGTCGCGGCCGGCGTCCGTGTCGAGCGACATCCGGGTCGGGTCGCGGCGGTCACGGCCGATTGGCGCCTCGATCCGACCCGTGCGCGAGCGCGGCCGCCCGCGCACGAGCGCGAGGTACGTCCGCCCGATCCGGCGCCGGCGCAGCTGCGCCTGCAGCCGGGCGTGGGTGCGCCCGTCGCGGGCGACGAGCAACAGGCCCGAGGTGTCGCGGTCGAGCCGGTGGACGATCCCCGGCCGCGCCTCGTCGCCCCCGGCGGCGACGCCGCGAAGCGCGTCGACGAGCGTGGGCGCCGAGTGGCCCGGCACCGGGTGGACGAGCAGCCCCGCGGGCTTGTCGACCACCACCAGGTACGGGTCGGAGTAGGCCAGCGGCACGCCGATCCCCGCGGGCGGCGCCGCCTCGGGCGGCGGCTCCGGCTCGGGCAGGCTCACCACCGACCCGGCCCCGAGCCGGTGCGACTTCGGCCGCACCGCGCCGTCCACGAGCACGCGCCCGGCCTCGATCAGGCGCTCCGCGCCGGAGCGCGACCCCACCTCCTCGCAGCCCGCGACGAAGCGGTCGAGGCGCATCCCGCCGGAGCCCGGCGGCACCTCGAGGTCGATCACGGCCGGTCGAGCCCGGGCGAGGGATCGGGTTCGACGGGCGGTGCCTGGGACTTCTTGTGCTCGACCCGTATCAGGCCGAGGGCGAGCAGCGCGACGCCGATCACGATGAAGCTGTCGGCGAGGTTGAAGGTGGGCCAGTGGGTGATGTGGATGAAGTCGGTGACGTGCCCCTCGCGGATGCGGTCGGCCAGGTTCGACACGCTTCCGCCGACCAGCAGGCCGAGCGCGACCGGGAAGAGCGCGTGGCGCGAGCCGGACCGGGCGAAGTGGACCAGCATCCAGACGACGGCCGCCATCGTCAGCACGGAGACGATCATCAGCCGGCCGGGGAAGATCCCGAACGCGATGCCGCTGTTGCGCACGTGCGTGATCGTGAGGCCGGGCAGCACGTGGTGCGCCTCGTCGAGCGCGAGCCGGTGCTCGATGGCGCGCTTCGTCACCTGGTCGGCGACGACGGCGGCGATCGCGACCGCGACCAGCCCCGCCCACTGCAACGACCCCGCCCGGTGCACGGGCTGGGGCTCTGCCTCCACGTGGATCAGCCCCGCTCCTCCAGGCGCTTGCACTCGATGCACTTCGTCGCCCACGGGAGCGCCTCCAGCCGCTCCTGCGCGATCGGCTTCGCGCACCGTTCGCAGGCGCCGTACGTGCCCGCGTCGATCCGGCCGATCGCCGCGTCGATGGCGGCCAGGAGGTGATCGGCGTTGTCCTCCAGCGAGAGCTCGATGCCGCGGTCGAGCGTCTCCGAGGCGCTGTCGGCCATGTGGCTGTCGTTGCCGTCCTCGTCGACGGCCTCTTCCAGCGAGCGCGATGTGTCCTCGACCAGCCGGCGGCGCTCCTCGAGGATGCCCTCCCGCTCCTCGATCAGGCGACGCTTGACGGCTTCGATGTCGACGGTCACGGCCATGCTCACCCCCTCGGCTGAGTATAGCCAGGGGGGCTATTCCGCCTGTTTGGCGGACGGCCGGCCGACGCGGAACCAGATCGTGACGTCCCCCGGAGGCCCTCCGAGCTTGTGCAGGCGCACGCGCCATGTTCCGGCCGGCACCGGGCACCACTCTTCGCCCACCGTGCAGGTGATCTGTGCAGCGCCGGCGCGGCAGCCGCTCGACGGTCCCACCGGCGATGTCGCGATCTCCAGCGGAGCGGAGATCGAGGGCAGCTGCGTCGTGCCCCGGATCCGCACGCCGGCAGGGGCGCGGATCCGGTACAGCAGGATCACCCCGTTCGGTTCCGGCAGCGCGAGGCTCGCGGTCTGACGTCCCTTCGCAAGGTGCACTGTGGCCGAACGACGCGGGCGTCCGGCCGGCGGCCGGACGCGCTCATGCACGGATGGGCTCGGTGGATGCGCGCCGGTCGCGTTCGTCGAGGACACCGATCCGCACCCGCTTCCCACCGCCAGTAGGACAACCAGGAGGGCTCCGCCGCACGGCCGCATGTCCTCCCTACGCGCCGCCGGTGCGTCTGCGTCCCGCGCCCGTCGGCGCGATCAGCCGCCGGCGCTGACGACGTCGTCCGCCGGGCCGATGGCCGGATGGGTGACCGTCACCGCCCCAGGGTGCTCTTCGAGCGAGCCGGCCAGGCGCTCCTCGTGGTCGCGCACGGCCTCGAGCACGGCGCCGAGCAGCGACCGCAGCCGCAGCCGGAACTGCGCCTCCTCGGCCTGCAGGCGCGAGGTCTCCCGCCGCACCCGTTCGCGCTCGGCGTAGGCCTCGTGCACGAGGTCGCGGCTCTTGGCCTCGGCCTCGCGGACGATGAGCTCGGCCTGGCGGGTCGCGCTCGCGCGCATCTCGTCGGCAGCGCGCTCCGCCGTGACGAGCGCGTTTCGCATCGCCTGCTCGCCCTCGCGGTGGCGGGCGAGCTCCTGCTGAAGCTCGTGCACGTGGTCGGTCAGGTCGGCCCGCTCGCGCCACACGTTCTCGTAGGCCACCGTCGCCTCGACCAGCAGCCGGTCGACGTCCGTGCGGCGGTAGCCGAACAGGCCGCGGCCGGGCCGCTCGTGGCGCAGCTCTGCAGGGGACAGCGTCATACACGGCCCGTTCGACGCGCCGGCGGGGATTCCTCCCGCATCTGCGAGAGATCAGGCGGTCCGGTCATCAGCATCGCCGCCGCCCCGGCGACGTACTCGACGAGCGCGTCGGCATCGCCGGCCCTCGTGGCGTTCGCTGTAGTCCGGCGGCCCGCCCCTGTACCGGGCCAGGAACCCGGCCAGGTTCGCCTTGCCCGGCCCCAGGTCGGCCGGGTAGAGCGGTCGCAGGACGGGATCGCCGTCGACGTGCTCGCAGAAGCGGTCGTCGAGCGCGACGAAGTACGCCTGGCCGCCGACCCGGTCGTACAGGCTCGACTCGGGTGCCGACATGTCGGGGCGGCTAGCGGAACCCTTCCAGGACGGCCTGGATGATCTGCTGGAGGATGGAGATGCCGAAGAGCGCGACCAGCGGCGAGAGGTCGAAGCCGCCGAGCGGCGGCAGCACCGCCCGGATCGGGCGCAGGACCGGCTCGACGGTGTCGTGCAGGAAGCCGCGGATCCGGCCGATCCAGATGTTGTACGGCAGCTGCAGCCACGACATCAGCACGTAGAGGATGATCAGCAGCGTGTAGACGATGTAGAGCGAGAAGACGAACTGCTCGATCGTCGAGATCCCCATGGTGGGGCGTCAGCCTAGCTCGCCGGCCCGACGCATCGCCGCCGAGACGCCGTCGATGATCGAGCCCCGCACCCCGCCCCGCTCCATGGCCGCGAGCCCCGCCGCGGCGGTCCCGCCCGGGCTCGTCACCATGCGCCGCAGGTCGGAGCAGCTCAGGTCGTCCTCACGCAGGAGCGCGGCCGTCCCGCTCACCGTGGATAGGAACAGCCGGCGGGCGTCCACGTGGGTGAGCCCGGCGACGATGCCGGCGTCCTCGAACGCCTCCACGATCAGCCCCAGGAAGGCCGGCCCCGACCCCGAGAGGGCCGTGGCGGCGTCGAACAGCCGCTCCTCGAGCGGCACCACCTCGCCCAGCGCCGAGAACACCTCGAGCACCATCTGCTCGGCGGCGGTGTCCGTGAACCGGCCCGCGGAGTAGGCGAGCGTGCCCGCGCCGACGCTCACGCCGACGTTCGGCATGAAGCGGAACACCGGCGCGTCGACGTCGAGGATCGTCTCGAGCGTCGCGGTGCTGACCCCCGCGGCCACCGAGGCGATCGCCTTGCGCGGCGTCACCAGGTCGGAGACCTCACGCAGGACGCGCTCGACGTCGACCGGCTTGACGCACAGCACGACGATGTCGGCGGCCTCCACCAGCTCGGCGTTCGAGGGCGTGTGGCGCAGCCCGTGGCGCTCGGCCAGCGCGGCGGCGCGGCCGGACTTGCGGTCGGTGACGAGGAGCCGCCCGCCCATGCCGGGGTCGGCCTTCATCCAGCCGGAGACCATGGCGGTGGCCATGTTGCCTGCGCCGAGCAGGCCGAGCGAGGGGGCGGTGGCGCTCATCGGGCCCGGTAGCGTACCGCCGTGAAGAGCTCCCACGTCCGGCCGAGCGCCTCGCGCTCGCCCGCCGGCCGCATCCCGATCTTGCGCAGCACCCGCACCGAGGCCGCGTTTCCCGGCGCCACGATCGCGATCACCTCCTCCAGGCCGACGCCCATGAACGCGGCCTCCAGGCACGCGCCGGCCGCCTCGGTCGCGTACCCCCGGCCCCAGGCCGACCTGCGCAGGTGGAAGCCCAGCTCGACGTCCGGGCCGCCCTCGAGCAGCTGGATCCCGCAGTCGCCGATCAGCTCCCCCGATGCGCGCTCCTCGACGCCCCACTTGCTGAAGCCGTGCCGATGCTGGTGCTCGATCAGGCCGCGCACCCGCTCGAGCGTCCCCGCGGGCGGGCGCGCGCCGGCGCCCGAGAACCGCATCACCTCGGGATCGCCGAAGACCGTCTGCATCGCCTCGGCGTCCCCTTCGGTGAGCGGGCGGATGGACAGCCGCTCGGTCTGGATCGGGAAGCGGATCAGTACTGGTTGAAGAAGCCGCGCTCCATCAGGAGCGCCTTGTCCTCGGCCGAAACGGAGATCGAGCTCGGCGTGAGCAGGAACACCCGGTCGGCGACCCGTTGCATCGAGCCGTCCAGCGCGTAGGTGAGGCCGCTCGCGAAGTCGACGAGGCGCTTCGCCAGCTCGGGGTCGGCGCTCTGGAAGTTGATGATCACCGGGACGTCCGACTTCAGCTTGTCGGCGACCTTCTGCGCGTCGTTGAAGCTCTTGGGGACGACGAGCGACACCTGGCCGGCGGTGCGGTGGCCGTTCTGCTGCTGCTGCGGCGGCGGGGAGCCGTTGCGGCCGCCGCGGAGGGGCACGGCGCGGGGCGCCTCCTCGGAGAAGATGTCGTCGAAGTCCGACCCCGGCCGCCGCCGGGGCGAGAGCCGGCGGACGTTCGGCCGCTCGCTGTAGACCTGCTCGAGGTCCTCGTGGGCGGCGGAGCCGTCGTCGTCGTACTCGTCTTCCCAGTCCTCCTCGCGCACGCCGAAGTAGACGAGCGTCGAGTTCCACAGATCGCCAAGCGCCATGTGACCAGGAACTCTATCGCCCGTAGAGGACGCCACCGACCCGCACGATCGTGGCCCCCTCCTGGGCGGCGACGGCGTAGTCCTGGCTCGTGCCCATGCTGAGATGGGTCAGCTCGTGCCTGCCCGTCCACGCGGGCGCGAGCCGGTCGCGGAGCTCGCGCAGCGCGGCGAACCAGGGCCGCGCCTCCTCGGGATCGCCGACGGCAGGCGGCATCGTCATGAGGCCGCGGAAGCGCACCCCGGAGAGCGGCGTCACCTCCTCCAGGAACGCGTCGACGTCCCCGGGCGCAACGCCCGACTTGGTGTCCTCCGAGGCGACGTTGACCTGCAGCAGGCAGTCGACGACCGCGCCCTCGCGGCGCTTCTCGATCTGCTCGCACGCCGAGACCGAGTCGACCGCGTGGATCAGGCGCACCCGGCCGACGATGTCGCGCACCTTGCGGCTCTGAACGTGGCCGATGAAGTCCCACGTGAACAGGTCGGCGTGGGCGGCCTGCTTGGCCGCCAGGGCGTCGCTGCGGTTCTCGCCGACGAGGGTGATGCCGGCCTCGCGCAGGGCGGGCAGGTCGTCGGCGTCGACGTACTTCGTGGCGGCCAGGATCTCGACCCCGGGCCCCACCTGCTCGCGGATCCGGGCCAGGTTGGCGGCGACGGCGGCCGGGTCAAGCATCGAGCACCCCCACCACCCCCTGGCGCCCGGTCACGCCGCGGTCGCGCCGGTGCGAGAAGTACCGGTCGGGATTGCAGATGGAGCACTCGCCGGCCACGGCCACGCCGGTCGCCCCCGCCGCCTCGAGCGCCCGGCGGGCGCACAGCCACAGATCGGCGCGCCGCTCGCGGACGACGTCCGCCCCGAATCTCGCCTGCAGCCGGGCCGCGACGTCGTCGCCGACCTCGTAGCAGCACGGCCCCGCCCCCGGGCCGACGGCGGCGGCGATCTCGCCGCCGACCGCCGCGGCGCCGGCCTCCACGATCCCCGCCTCGAGGCCGCGCCAGCCGGCGTGCAGCACCGCCAGCCGGCGGCCGTCGGCGCGCGCGATCGCGACCGGGATGCAGTCGGCCGTGAGCAGCATCATGGGCCGGCCGGGCAGCGACGTCGCGAGGCCGTCGGAGCGCGCGAACGGCTCGGCGCCGGGCTCGAGGAAGCGGCCCCCGGCCGGCTCGTCGGTCACCTCCCGCACCTCGCGTCCGTGCACCTGCCAGGCCATCGTCGCCTGGGCCGGATCGCCGCCGGCCGCGCTGACGGCGCGGTGCCGGTTCTCGGCCACCCGGCCGGGCTCGTCCGCGGTCAGCGCGCCCAGGTTGAGCGAGGCGTACGGCCCGTGCGAGGCGCCGCCCTGGCGGGACGTGAACGCCACCGACACGCCCTCCGGCGCGCTGCGCCAGCGCAGCACCGGCACCGGCCCGTCGTCCCAGGCGAGCCCGCTCACGAGGCCGCCCGACCGACCAGCTCGCGGGCCGCCTCGAGCTCCGACCCGCGGTCGCGCAGCTGGCCGTTGCGCTTGCGCCGCAGGAGCTCCGCCAGCACCTCGCCGACCCGGGGCGACTGGGCCATGCCGAGCTCGTCGCGCAGCACGGTGCCGTCGATCTCGAGCCGGATGCCGCGCAGCCGCTCCAGGTAGAGCTCGGCGGCGGCCGCACCGGCTCCGCCGGCCGCCGCGACGAGCACCGCGGCGTCGACCGGCAGGCGGTCGAGCAGCTCGGCGACGTCGGACGGGGCGGCGGCAGCGGCCAGGCGCGGGCCGAGGAC
>JAICJC010000120.1 GCA_025928655.1 Thermoleophilia bacterium
CGGGCCTGGCGGCGACGGAATCGCTCCACCCGGCCGCCGGTGTCGACCAGCTTCTGCTTGCCGGTATAGAAGGGATGGCAGGCCGAGCAGATCTCGACGTGCAGCTCGGGCTTTGTCGCGCGCGTTGTGAACTCGTTGCCGCAGGAACACGTCACGTGCGAGACAACGTAGTCAGGATGGATTTCGGCCTTCATGGAGTTCAGGATAGCACGGGCTCTGCGGCCGAAATCGCCGCGTCCACGGCCTCGGAATCGACGTCCAGATGGGTCACGAAACGCACCGTCCGGTCGTCCAGCGAGGCGCACAGAACACCGGCCTCGGCGAGCTTCTCGACGATCTCGGGCGCCGCCGGCGAGCCGGTCGTCTTCGCGATCACGATGTTGGTCTCGACCGCCTCCGGATCGAACCGCAGCAGCCGCGCCGCGCGCAGGCCGTCGGCGAGGCGGCGGGCGTTGCGATGGTCGTCGGCCAGCCGCTCGACGTGATGGCGCAGGGCGTGGAGCGCCCCGGCCGCGATGATGCCGGCCTGGCGCATCCCGCCGCCGAAGAGCTTGCGGTTGCGGCGGGCGACGGCGATGAAGTCGGCCGAGCCGACGACGGCCGAGCCCACCGGCGCGCCCAGGCCCTTCGAGAAGCACACCGACGCCGAGTCGACCGGCGCGGCGATCTCGGCCGGCGTCCGTCCGCTCGCGACGGCGGCGTTCCAGACGCGGGCGCCGTCCATGTGCACCCGCAGACCGTTCTCGTGGGCGAAGCCGGCCAGCTCCGCCAGCCGCTCCTGCGGCAGCACCCGGCCGCCGAGCTCGCCGATCGTGTTCTCGAGGCAGAGCAGGCTCTGGCGGGCGTGATGCACGTCGGACGGGTCGCGCAGCCGCGAGGCGATCTCGCCCACCTCGAGCACGCCCCCGGCCCCCTGCAGCATCCGCGTCTGCACGCCGGCGAGCACGGCGGCGCCGGCCTGCTCGTGCACGACGATGTGGGCCAGTTCGTGGATGAAGAGCTCGTCGCCGGGGCGGGTGTGCGAGCGCACCGACACGAGGTTGCCCATCGCGCCCGAGGGGACGTAGACGGCCGCCTCCTTGCCGAGCATGCGGGCCACCTCGGCCTCGAGCTCGATCACGGTGGGGTCGTCGCCCCAGACGTCGTCGCCGACCTCGGCCTCGGCCATGGCCCTGCGCATGGCCGGCGTCGGCCGGGTGACGGTGTCGGAGCGGAGGTCGATGACGCGCATCGCGCGGCAGCGTATCGTTCCGGCATGGCGCTGGAGATGCGTACCCGCTGCGAGCGCTGCGACGCCCCGCTCTCGCCGGGGGGCGACGCGCGCATCTGCAGCCACGAGTGCACCTTCTGCCCCGCCTGCACCGAGGCGATGTCTGGCACCTGCCCGAACTGCGGCGGGGAGCTGGTCGCGCGGCCGCGCCGGGCCGCCGCCTCCTAGCCCGCCGCCTCCGCGGCCACGGCCGCCACCCAGGCCTGCAGCGGCCGCAGCGGCGCCCAGCGCTCGACGCACCAGTCCGGGAAGGCCTCCGTCCGCGCCTGCGGCGGCATCGGGTCGGTCGTCGCCGCGACCAGGCCGCCGTGGCGGAGCAGGTCGGCACGGGGGTGGTCGGCCGGGTAGGGCGCGGGAACGCGCTTCCACCGCGCCGGGCCGAACCGGGCGCCGACGGTGAGCGCCGAGCCCACCGCCCGGTCGAGCTTCGGGCCGCGCCTGGGGTCGTCGACGGCGCGCCGGTAGGCGGCGAGGCCCGCGCTCGTGAAGTGGTGGGCGCCCACGCAGAGCGTGACCGCGTCGGGGTCGAGCCGCACGAAGTAGCCGGCGCACTCGCGGCTCGGGCCCGACCCCTCCCACAGCCACAGGTCGAGGTGGGTCTTGTACGGCGTCTTGTCGTTCGAGAAGCGGGTGTCGCGGGCGATGCGCATGATCGAGCCGTTCACCCGCGGGTCGGCGTGGATCGCCGGGGCGACGGCGGCGAGCCGCCCGCCCAGGGCGGTGACGAGCTCGCGCGCGGGCTCGAGCAGGAGGCCCTTGTACTCCGCCTCGTGCGCGTGGAACCAGGCCCGCTCGTTGTGCTCGGCGAGCCCTGCGAGGAAGCGGAACGCGTCGGGATGGAAGCCGGTGAATGCCATGGGGCGAGGGTACGTCCGGCACCTGTCGCCTGTCTCGCGCCGTCAGCGCCGAAACCGTGCCGATCCCGTGACGGCCCCCGTTCGGGGTCTGACCCCGGTAGCATGCGCGCCCGTGGCGCGGCGGCCCTCAGACTATCCACCCCCCGTGCAGGTGCGCGAGTTCGTCGCGGAGCCGCAGGCGGCCGAGGACGAGCGCATCGACGTCGGCGTGCTGTTCGTCGGCGGCGGCCCGGCCGGCCTGGCCGGGGCGATCCGCCTCGGGCAGCTCCTGGCCGACGATCCCGCCACCGCCGAGCGGCTCGGCGAGGTGCCGGTCGCCCTCCTCGACAAGGGCCGGGTCGTGGGCGCGCACCTGCTCTCCGGTGCCGTCGTCAACCCCTCGGCCCTGCGCGACCTCCTGCCCGGCACGCCCATCGAGCAGCTGCAGAGCTACGGCCCCGTGCGACGGGAGTCGGTGTACCTGATGCGCGAGCGCTACGGCGTCCGCATCCCGACGCCGCCGCCGTTCCACAACAAGGGCAACTGGATCTTCTCGCTCGCCCAGCTCGGCCGCCACCTGGCCGAGAAGGCCGAGGAGCTCGGCGTCATGGTGCTGCCGGAGACCGACGCGCACACCCTGCTCGTCTCCGACGGGGCGGTGCGCGGCGTCGTCACGGGCGACAAGGGCCTCGGCCGCGACGGCGAGCCGCTCGCCGCCTACGAGCCCGGCGCCGAGATCCACGCCCGGGCGACGGTGCTCGCGGAGGGGACGCAGGGCCACCTGACCGGCGCGCTGGTCGAGGCGTTCGGCCTCAGGGGCCGCAACCCGCAGATCTGGAGCCTCGGCGTCAAGGAGCTCTGGCGCGTCCAGCGCCCCCTCGACCGGGTCATCCACACCCTCGGATGGCCGCTGCGGCCGCAGAAGAAGTACGGGGAGAGCGGCGGCACGTTCATCTACCCGATGGGCGACGATCAGGTCGCGCTCGGCATGGTGGTCGGCCTGGACTACCGCGACGCCACGCTGTCGGTGCACGACCTGCTGCAGCAGTTCAAGACCCACCCGCTGATCCGGCCCCTGTTCGAGGGCGGCGAGCGCACCGGCTGGGGGGCGAAGACGATCCCCGAAGGCGGCCTGCTCGCCCTCCCGAACAGGCTCTCGGTGCCCGGCGCCGTCCTCACGGGCGACGCGGCCGGGTTCGTGAACGTGCCCAAGCTGAAGGGCATCCACTACGCGATGCGCTCCGGGATGCTCGCGGCCGACGCGATCTACGAGCAGCTGAAGGCGGGCGCCGACCCGGCCGCGGCCGGGGTGCTCGAAGGCTACGACGACCGCGTCCGCAAGAGCCACATCTGGTCCGACCTGCGCCGGGTGCGCAACATGCGCCAGGCGCTCAACCGCGGGCTCTACGTCGGCGGCGCCCTGGCCTCGGCGATGGATGCGACCCGGGGCGCGTTCCCCGGCGGCTCCTTCCCCACCCACCGCGACGCCGAGGCCCCCATGACGATCGAGGGCCGCACCTACCCGCAGCCGGACGGCGCGCTCACGTTCGACAAGCTCTCGAGCGTGTTCCTCTCGGGCAACCGGAGCCGCGACGACGGCCCGAACCACATCCGCCTGCGCACCCGCGTGCCGCGCGAGATCGGCCGGACGTGGGAGGCGATGTGCCCCGCCGGCGTCTACGAGCTGAAGGACGCGGGCGGCGACATGGTCGACGTCGAGATGACGCCCTCGAACTGCGTCCAGTGCGGGGCGATCACCGCCAAGGGCGGGCGCCTGACGCCGCCCGAGGGCGGGAGCGGGCCCGAGTACACCCGCATGTAGCCGTGGCCTCCGACCGCGAACGGATCGACGCCCTGATCGCCCACCTGGACGAGTTCCTGTCCGGGGCCGACCGGCGCCGCACCGACGTCCCGATCGAGGTCGGCTCCGACCGGCGCTGGTCGATCACCGACACGGAGCGGCTGTTCGAGCGGCTCGGCCGGCCGGTCCCGGTCGCCCCGCCGGAGCAGCGCATGAGCGACGTCCTCGCCGACGTCGTGCGCCTGCGCAACGCGCTCACGGTGCTGCGCGAGGGCAGGGCGCCGGAGAAGGATGGCGACCCGGACGCCTGACAGCCGGCGAGCCGGGGACTGTCCCCGTCCGGGGACAGTCCCCATACCTCTCCGCTAGCCCTTCCGGGCCGCGACGAGCTCGGTCAGCTTCGGCAGGATCGCGAGCGCGTCGCCCACGACGCCGACGTCGGCGAACTCGAAGATCGGCGCGTTCCCGTCCTTGTTGATCGCGATGATCGTGCCGGCGCTCGCCATCCCCACCTTGTGCTGGATGGCGCCCGAGACGCCGCAGGCGATGTAGAGCTTGGGCGAGACCGTCTTCCCGGTCTGGCCGACCTGCATCGAGTACGGCACCCAGCCGGCGTCAACCACGGCGCGCGTCGCGGCCACCTCGCCGCCGAGGGCCTTCGCCAGCGCCTCGACCAGCTGCACGTTCTCCGGCCCGCCCATGCCGCGGCCGACGGAGACGAGGATGTCGGCCTCGGTGATGTCGACACCGCCGCCCTCGGCCGTCTCGCGGCCGGTCAGGGAGGCGCGCTGCGACCAGTCGTCCACGCTGACGGGCACGCGCTCGACCGGCGCCGTGCCGGAGGCGCCCTCGCGCACCGGGAAGGCGTTCGCGCGGGCGAGCACGATGCCCGGCCCGCCGCTGAAGCCGGACTCGACCATGACCGTGTCGTCCAGGGCCGGACGGGTGGCGACGACCCCGCCGTCGGCCATGGCGATGTCGGTCGTCTCGCAGGCGATCCCGGCGCCCAGGCGGGCGGCCAGTCCGGCCGCCACGTCAGCCGAGACCACGCCGGCGCCGAACAGCACCGCGTCGGCCTCGGCGGCCGTCGGCGCCAGCGCGTCGACGATCGGCTGCGACAGCCCGCCGAGGGCGGCGTCGTCGGCGACGAGCACCTTCGCAGCGCCGTGGCCGCCCAGCGACCCGGCCCAGCCGTCGTCGATGCCCGATCCCGCCACGAACGCGGTCACCTCGCCGCCCAGCCCCGCCGCCTTCGCGAGCAGGCCGAGGCCCTGCGGCGAGAACTCGCCGTCATCGTGATGCACGTACACCAGGAGGCCCGCCACTAGATCAACCCCTTCTCGCTGAGAAACGCGACCACCTTCTCGGCCGAGTCGCCGCCGGCGTCCTCGATCCGAAGGCCCTCCGACTTCGCCGGGGGCGGCGAGATCTCACGCACGACGCTGCGGGCGTTGTCGCCGCCCACGCGGGCGGCGTCGAGCTCGAGGTCGGCCGCGGAGACCGTCTCGAGCGGCTTTTTCTTCGCGCCCATAATCGCCTTGATGGAGGGCAGCCGGGGCGTGTTGATCGCGTCGGAGACCGAGATCACCGCCGGCAGCGGCGCCTCGATCAGGTCGTAGCCGTGCTCGGCCTGGCGCTTGGCCTTGACCGTGCCGCCGTCCAGCCGCAGCTCGGCCACCTGGGTGACGAGCGGCCGGCGCAGGTGGTCGGCCACCGCCGCGGCCATGACGTAGCAGTCGGCATCGGCGGCCTGCTGGCCGAGCAGCACGAGGTCGGCGTCCTGCTTGCCGACGGCGGCCGCGAGCACGTAGGCGGTGCCGGCGATGTCCGAGCCCGCGAGCGCCGCGTCGGTGACGAGCACCGCGCGGTCGGCGCCCAGCGCGAGCGCCTTCGTCAGCACCCGCTGCGCCGACCCGGGGCCCATGCAGACGGCGACGATCTCGCCCACGTCAGCGCCCCGCTCGCGGATCTGGATCGCCTCCTCGAGCGCGTGCACGTCGAACGGGTTCGGCTCGGAGTCGCCGGAGCGATCGAGCCGCTTCGTCCCCGGATCGAGCCGCCGCTGCGACGTCGCGCTCGGCACCTCCTTGACGCAGACTGCGATGTTCACTCCCCGCTCCCCTCCTTGGACGTTCCGGCCCGCAGCCTACTTGCCGACGAACGACGCCTGTCGCTTCTCCACGAAGGCGCTCAGGCCCTCGCGGGCGTCGTCCGTCGAGAACATGAGCGAGTACAGATCGGCCTCGTGGACGAGGTTGCCGCCGATGTCGCCGTGCAGCGACCGGTTGGTCGCCTCCTTGGCGTAGTACAGGGCGACCGGGCTCTTGGAGGCCATCTCGGCGGCCATCTTCCACGTCGCCGGCATGAGCTCGTCGGCCGGGTGGACGTGCTGGACGAGCCCGCGCTCGAGCGCCTCGGCGGCGTCCACCCGGCGGCCGGTCAGGATCAGCTCCTTGGCGTACCCGATGTTCGTCGCCCGGGCCAGGCGCTGGCTCGCGCCCCAGCCGGGGATGATCCCGAGGTTGATCTCGGGCTGCCCGAACTCGGCGTTCTCGGAGGCGAGCCGCACGTCGCACGCGAGCGCCATCTCGCAGCCGCCGCCGAGGGCGTAGCCGTTCACGGCGGCGATGGTCGGCTTGCGCATCGTCTCGAGCTTGTGGGCGATCTCCTGGCCGAGCTCGGAGTAGGCCCGCGCCTCGAGCGGCGTCTTGCCGGCCATCTCCTTGATGTCGGCGCCGGCGATGAAGGAGCGGTCGCCCTCGCCCGTCAGCACGACCACGCCGACGCCCGGATCGGCGCCGAGGTCGGTGAGCGTCGCCAGCAGCTCCTCGAGCAGCTCGGTGTTGAGCGCGTTCAGGACGTCGGGGCGGTTGATCGTGACCGTGGCGACGCGCCCGTCGACCGCGATGCGAAGGCCGGCGCCGCTCATCCTTCCGCCCCCACCGTCTCGCGCAGGAAGTCGACGATCCCGGCCGTCGGCGCCCCGGGCGTGAAGACCTCCGCCACGCCCATGCCTTTCAGCTCCTCCACGTCCTCGCCGGGGATGGTGCCGCCGACGACGACGACCACGTCGCCGGCGCCCTGCTCGCGGAGCAGGTCGAGGATGCGCGGGACAAGTGTCATGTGGGCTCCTGACAGGATCGAGATGCCGACGGCGTCCGCATCCTCCTGGATGACGGTTGCGACGATCTGCTCGGGGGTCTGGTGCAGGCCGGTGTAGATGACCTCCATACCCGCGTCGCGCAGCGAACGGGCGATGATCTTCGCGCCGCGATCATGGCCATCGAGACCCGGCTTCGCGACGACCACACGGATGGGCCCACTCATAGCGGGGCGAGTGTATACGCGCTCACGCCTCCGGCGGCGCGAACACGACCAGGATTGTGAGGTCGCTCGTGATCGAATGGAAGCGGTGCTCGACCTCCGCGGCGACGAATACGACCGACCCGGGGCCCACCGGGCGGTCCCTGTCCGCGACCCGGATCCGGCCGTGCCCCGAGATGACGTAGTAGAGCTCGTCCTGGGCGTGCGGCGTCTGCGGGTCGGCCTCGCGGGCGCGCAGCGCGTAGAGGCCGACGCTCATCGAGTCGCGGCGCAGAAACTCGTGGTAGAGCTCACCCGCCGCGGCGCGCGCGGCCTCGAGCCCGTCGACCTCGAAGGCGTCCACCCGCTCCATCCTACGCGGAAACCGGGGCCTGTCCGCGAGCAGCGGGGACAGGCCCCACTCCACCCGCCAGAAGGGGTCTGACCCCGTTTGGCGGGTCCGTGCACCAGAAGGGGTCTGACCCCGCTTGGTGCGCTAGAAGACCGGGGTTTCGCGGTAGACGCCCCAAACGGCGCGGAGGGCGTCGCAGATCTCGCCCTCCGAGGCGTAGGCGCGGGCGCAGTCCACGAGCGCCGGCATGACGTTGCGGTCGGTGGCCGCGTCGGCCTCGAGGCGCTCGAGCGAGGCCTGCACGGCGGCCGCGTCGCGGCGGCCGCGGACGCCGTTCAGGCGGTCCTTCTGGCGCCGCTCCACGTCGGGTGAGATGCGCAGGATCTCGACCTGGTCGTCGTCCTCGGACGTGTGGGAGTTCACGCCCACGACCAGCCGGCGGCCGTCCTCGACCTCCTGCTGGTAGCGGTACGAGGCCTCGGCGATCTCGCGCTGGAAGAAGTTCTCGTTCAGGGCCGCGACGACCCCGCCCAGCCGCTCGATGCGCTCGAAGTAGTCATACGCCTCGCGCTCGAGCCGGTCGGTCATCGACTCGACCAGCCAGGAGCCGCCGAGCGGGTCGGCGGAGTGGATCACGCCGGTCTCGTGCGCGATCACCTGCTGCGTTCGCAGCGCGAGGCGGGCGGCGCCCTCCGTGGGCAGGGCGAGCGCCTCGTCGTAGGAGTTCGTGTGCAGCGACTGGGTGCCGCCCAGCACCGCCGCCAGCGCCTCGAGGGCGGTGCGCACGATGTTCACCTCGGGCTGCTGGGCGGTCAGCGAGACGCCCGCGGTCTGCGTGTGGAAACGCATCAGCAGCGAGCGCTCACGCGTCGCCCCGTACCGCTCGCGCAGCTCCCGCGCCCAGATCCGGCGGGCGGCGCGGTACTTCGCGATCTCCTCGAAGAAGTCGATGTGGGCGTTGAAGAAGAACGACAGCCGCGGCGCAAAGTCGTCGATGTCCATCCCCCGCTCGCGGCACGCCTCGACGTACGCGAAGCCGTCCGCCAGCGTGAAGGCGAGCTCCTGCGCCGCGGTCGCCCCCGCCTCGCGGATGTGGTAGCCGGAGATCGAGATCGGGTGCCAGCGCGGCAGCGTCTCCGTGCACCACTCGATCATGTCGACCATCAGCCGCATCGACGGCTCGGGCGGGAAGATCCACTCCTTCTGGGCGATGTACTCCTTCAGGATGTCGGCCTGGATCGTGCCGCCCAGCGCCTCGGGCGGGATGCCTTGCCGCTCGGCCACGCAGACGTACTGCGCGAGCACGATCGCCGCCGGCGCGTTCACCGTCATCGAGGTCGTCACGCGGTCGAGCGGGATGCCCGCGAAGAGGTCCTCCATGTCGGCCAGCGTGTCGACCGCAACCCCCTCGCGCCCGACCTCGCCCAGCGACCGGGCGTGGTCGGAGTCGTAGCCCATGAGCGTGGGCATGTCGAAGGCGGTCGAGAGGCCGGTCTGGCCGTGGTCGAGCAGGTAGCGGAAGCGGCGGTTCGTCTCCTCCGCCGTCCCGAAGCCGGCGAACTGGCGCATCGTCCACGGCTTGCCGCGGTACATCGTCTCGTACACCCCGCGCGTGAACGGGTATCGGCCGGGGTCGCCCAGGTCGCGGTCGTAGTCGAGGTCGACGTCGGCCGGCGTGTAGAGCGGCTGGTAGGGGATGCCCGAGATGGTCGAGCGCTCGGGCTCCGGCTGCTCCTCGGGGCGATCGGCGCGGCGGGGGAGGCTCACCCGTCCGTCACCGAGCCGCCGGGCTCCCACAGCACGTCGGCCCGGCCGTCGTCGTTCGCGAGCCGCGCGGCGATGAAGAGCAGGTCGGAGAGCCGGTTCAGATAGGCGAGCGCCGCCGGGCTCACTGCGTCCGCCTCGCCGAGGGCGACGGCGTGGCGCTCCGCCCGGCGGCAGATCGTCCGGGCCAGGTGCAGGGTGGCCGCCTGGGGCGTGCCGCCCGAGAGGACGAAGCTCGTGAGCGGCTCGAGCCGCGGGCTCAGCTCGTCGCAGGCACGCTCGAGCGCCGTGACGTGGGCGTCGGTGATCCGCAGCCGGCTCTTGCCGTGCCCGCGCTGGGTGTCGAGCGGAACGGACAGGTCGGCGCCGACGTCGAAGAGGTCGTTCTGGACGCGCCGCAGCAGGCCCGCCAGCTCGGCGTCCAGCCCGGTCGCGATCGCGACCCCGATCGCGGCGCCGGTCTCGTCGACGGTGCCGTACGCCCAGATGCGGAGCGCGTTCTTCGAGACCCGCTCGCCGTCGCCCAGCGACGTCTGCCCGGCGTCGCCCGCGCGCGTGTAGATGCGGTCGATGCGCACCCCCGGACGATATCCGACGCATCCCCCGTACGCGGGGGTCGATTCCCCCCGATCGGGGTTGTGAGGAAGTTGTAAAGGGCCGAATACCAGGCAGCCAACCGCCTTCCCTCCGCCTCCAAGGATCCCCCTGCCATGTATGGCCTCAACCACCGCTTCGCCACCGACCTCGCCAACGTGACCCCGATCGGGACGCGCGCGACCGTCCTCGTCATCGACCGCGACCCGCTCACGCTCACCCTCGTCGAGCAGGCGGTCGCCGGCCACTACGAGATCGTGGTCGCCGTCGACGCCACCGAGGCGCTCTCGCTCGTCGACGAGCACCGCCCCGACGTCGTCCTCGTCGACATGACGCTCGGCGCGTCCGAGATCGCCATGGTCACCGTCACGCTCGCCGCCTGCGACGAGCTCGACTCGACCCCCGTGATCATGATCGACCCCGATCAGCCCCTGAACGCGATGGGCCTGCGCAGGCGCATCGACGACGCGATCCGCGTCGCCCGCCGGGTCTACCTCGGCGGCGGCCTGCGCAACCGGCTCGCCGCGTAGCGACAACCGGGGACTGTCCCCGCCGGGCGGGGACAGTCCCCTATGGTGCCTGCGATGGGCAGGCGGCGCACGATCCTCGTCCTCGCGATCGCCTCGCAGGCGGCGTACTCGCTGATCTCGTTCGGCCTGCCCGCCATCGCCCTCGAGATCCGCGACCGGCTCGACGTGGGTGTGGCCGGGTTCGGGGCCGTCTACGCCGCCGTCAGCCTCGGCTCGGCGATCGCCCTGATCCCGGCGGGCATGCTGGTCGACCGCCTGGGCGCGCGCTGGGTTCTCGTCATCGGCGGCCTCGTGAACGGGCTCGGGACGCTGGCCGCCGCCGGGCAGACGAACCCCTACCTGTTCTCGGCGGCGCTGCTCGTGGCCGGGATCGGGGGATCGGCGGTGCCCGTCGCCGGGATGTCGTCCCTCATGCGCGCCTTCGCGCCCGAGAAGCGGGGCGCGGTGATGGGCTGGCGGCAGCTGGCGGTACCGCTCGGCGGCACCATCGGGGCGATCATGCTCCCGCTGCTGACGGACTCCGGCGGCGTCCCGCTCGCGATGGCCGTGTGCGCCGTCGCCGTGGCCGTCACCTCGGTCGCGTTCGGCGTCCTGGTCGACCACCCGCGGGCGGACGGGGCGGTCGAGGGCCGCACCGGCCTGCGGGGCGTGTTCCGGGTGCCCGGGATCCGGCCCGCGCTGACCGTCGCGTTCGTCTACATCATCGGGCTGACCGCGGTGCTCACGTACTACATCCCCGCGGTGCGCGCCGAGGGCCTCACCCGGTCGCAGGCGGCGATCGGCTTCACGCTCGTGAACATCTTCGCCGGCATCTCGCGCCCGGTCTGGGGCCGTCTGGCCGACCGCCGCGGCGGCACCCGGCGCACGCGGACGCTGCGCGAGACCGGCATCGTCGCCGCCGCCGCGGCGATCGTGATGGTGCCGGCGCTCCACGCCGGCGTCGTCGCCGCCCTCGCCGTGACGGCGGTGCTGGCCTTCGGCGTCTTCGGCTTCAACGGCCTTGTCTACCTGCTCGTCGGCGAGCTGGGCGGGCCGGCCCGCTCCGGCGTCGCGGTCGGCGTCGCCTCGACGGTGATCTTCGGCGCGGGGGCGATCATCGCGCCGGTCGCCGGCCTCGCGGTCGAGAACCTCGGCTACGGCGCGCTCTGGGTCATGACGGCGGCCGCGGGCGCCGGCGGCGCGGCCATCGCGTGGTGGTGGCTGCCGCGTGGGGCCCGCACGGCACCGGCCGGCGGCGGGCTCGTGGCCGGGGCGCCGGGCCGCCCCAACCGTTGACGGAAGCTCTGCCACCCCGGGAGGCGGACCCGCCCAACGGGGTCTGACCCCTATTGGCGGGTCCGAGGTGTCCCGCCTATGGACGTTGTAAACGGTTGAGGGGGTTCCATCCGAGCCTCCCTGTTGGCTGTGTCTGCCACGACGACAGCCTGGGAGGCTCGGATGAATGTGCACGGTAACGCGAAGCTCGGACCTGCTGGACGTAG
>JAICJC010000106.1 GCA_025928655.1 Thermoleophilia bacterium
CACGCCGATCTTCGCGATGAGCCGCGTCGTCGGCTGGGCGGCGCACGTGATCGAGCAGCACGCCGACAACCGCCTCATCCGCCCGAGCTCGGAGTACGTCGGGCCGGCCGTGCGCGACTACGAGCCCATCGAGCGCCGCTCGGCGCACGCGGTCGCCTAACGCACCAAACGGGGTCAGACCCCTTTTGGTGCAACCTCGCGCAGGCCCTCGGGCCGCAGCCGCATCGAGTCGCCCCGGCCGGGCACGAAGCCGACGTTCAGGTACGCCCGCACCGCGGGCACGTTGCGCTGGTCGACGTCGAGGACGATCTCGCGCAGGCGCAGGCGCTCGAACGCGTACCGGCACACGAGCGCCGTCGCCTCGGTGCCCTGCCCGGAGCCGCGGTGGGCGGCCTCGCCGATCAGGATCGAGAAGCGCGCCCGGCTCCACGCCCACAGCTGCAGGCGCGCATTCCCGATCACGGTGCCCGCGCCCAGCTCCTCGATCCCGAATGCGACCAGGTGTGGGTCGGCGAGGGCCTGGCGGCCCCACGAGCGCAGCTCCGGCAGGCTTGCGACGCTGTCGGGCGGGCCGCGCCGGCCGTACAGGTAACGGGTCGTCACCGGGTCGTTCAGCCACCGCTCCCACGCCGGGGCGTCCGCAGGGTCGAGCGGCGCCAGCGCGACGAGCGCCCCTCGAATCCGCTCGCCGATCGTCATCCCGGCGAGGATACCCGCCGTCCCGCCGAGCAGCGCAGGGACGCAGTGAGGTCTTAGGCGCTCTTGCGCCGTGACGAGCTGCCGGCGCCCGCCTTGGCGCGCGGCTTGGAACGCGTCGACTTGGCCGCCGGCTTCTTGGCCGGCTTGCCCGACTTCTCCCGCTCCGCCCGGGCGGCGTCGAGCGACGCGGTGAGCGCGGTGAGCAGGTCGGGTGCGGACGGGCCCGCCTCGGGCTCGGGCGCCTTCGTCGTCTTGCCCTGCCGCTTCTGGTCGACGATCGCGAGCAGGCGCTCGCGGTAGGTGTCCTTGTAGCGCTCCGGTTCGAAGTCCGACGTGTAGGCGTTGATGAGATCCTCGGCCATCTTGAGCTGCTTCGAGTCCACCTTGGCGTTCGAGGGGACGATGCCGTCGATCGTGCGGATCTCGTCGTCGAAGAACATCTTCTCGAGTGTGATCACGCCGTCGCGGACGCGCAGGCAGGCCAGGTTCTCGCGGTCGTGGTGCACGTAGGTCGCGATCGCGGAGAGGCCGGAGCGCTCCATCGCCTCGACGAGCAGCGCGTAGATCGCCTCGCCGGCGCCCTCCTCCGGCCCGAGGTAGTACGTGCGCTCGAAGTAGATCGGGTCGATCTGGTCGGCCGGGACGAAGTCGTGGATCGTGATCCCGCGGTGCTGCTCGCCGCGGGCCGCCTGGAAGTCCTCGTCGGTCATCCGCACGTACTCGCCCTTCGAGAGCTCGAACCCCTTCACGATCTCGTCGGCGGGCACGGGCTCGTTGTCGACCTTGCAGACCTTGACGTAGCCGATCCGGCCGCCGTCGGGCTCGTGCAGCTGGTTGAAGCGCAGATCCTTTTCGGCGATGGCCGTGTACATGCGCACGGGGGCGTTCACCAGGCCGAAGGAGATGGCGCCGGTCCAGACTGCTCGGGGTCGGTTGGAGGATGGCATGGTCAGTAAAGATACCCCGATACCGGGGATTTCCCTTCTCTGACCGTCCCCGCGGCGAAAACTCATCGGTGGGCGCAGACGGGGACTGTCCCCGCTTTCCGGCTGCCCTACTCGCCCGGGATCAGCGAGAACACGCGTGCGTCGGAGACCAGCCAGGCCCCGTCGTGATCGCGCCACAGCAGCTCGACCACCCGCGTGTCGCCGTCGGCGAGGTGGAGATGGAGCAGGGTGCGGGTCGCGACCGTCCCGATCAGCTCGGCCCGCTCGGTGCGCGCCAGCAGCGGCCGCAGCTCGGTGTCGCGGTCGGCGAGGTCCGCCGAGATGCGGCCGGCGGTCGCGTCCGGATCCTTTGCGTTCACCGCCGCCTCGAGCCCACGGGCGGTTCGCTGCACCGCCAGCTTCACGGGGACATCGTCGGCCATGGGCCGAAGTACTAGCCGACCGACTCCACGATTGCGCGGGTAAGGCTCGGGTACTTCGACAGGTACTCGCTGCGCTCGCCCTTGAGCCGCTGCACCCATCGGGCGTACTCGTCGCCGCGGCCCTGCTCGGCATAGAGCAGCCGCGGCTGCAGGATCATCTGCTCCGCCTCGTCGATGCCCGGTACGCGCGCGGCCACCTTGTAGCCGAAGTCGGGGTCGTCCTCCCACTCGATCGTGTTCTCGGCGATGCCCTTCACGATCGCGGAGGAGTGCGGGATGCGCACCTTGAGCGAGCGCTCGTCGGACTCCGGGCCGCCGACGCGGCCGGTGTTCAGCAGGTACACGTCGATCGGGTTCGCCGCCAGGAGCTCCAGGAAGCGGTTGCCCTGCAGGTCGTGGCTCATCGGGAAGAACGGGTTCGTGCCGGGGACGCGCAGGAACTTGCCCTCCTCGTCCTTGCCGCCGGCCGAGGTCCCGGTCGTCTCGCCCAGCATGAAGAACGCCGCCGCCTGCGGGCCCTCCAGCTTCGCGACCGCCGGGATCACGTTCTCGTTGCGGTTCAGGACGAGCAGGAAGTGCGCCCGCACGAGGTCGGCCGCGTCGGCCGCCTCGATGTCGGAGAACGAGAACACGGCGCGCCCGTTCTTCGTGTAGTTCTGGTCGTAGAAGTCGATCTCGCCGGCGTCGTTCATGCTGACGTTCTCGAGGTATGCGCCCGGCCGGGTGACGGCGCCGTGGATCACCGGCTCGTCCTTCGTGTTGAGCGCGTACGTCTTGGCGAAGCAGCCGGCCTCGGTCGCCGACACGGTGCCGTCGGGCCACCAGGCGACGAAGTCGTCCTGCACCGGCAGCGAGCCGTTCTGGCGCGTGAACGTGGTCGTCGTCTTCCCCGTCCCCGAGAGCCCGACCGTGAGGCCGACGCGGTCGCCGGCGGCGGTCGGGATCACCTTGCAGCCGGCGTGCAGCGCGAGCCCGCCCCGGTCGAAAACGAGCTTGTTCCACATCCGCAAGCCGCCCTTCTTCGACTCCCCGAAGTAGTCGGAGTTGAAGACGCGGGTGACCATGCGGTCGAGATCGACAGCGATCAGGCGGTCGTCCGGATAGCCGGGCGCCGGCAGGTTGGGCGTGTAGATGACGACGAGCTCCGGCTCGATCGCCTCCCCCTCCGCGCCGTCGAAGAAGAGGACGTCCTGCATCCCCGCGATGTTCGCGTTGCGCGCCTCGATGAAGAGGCGGGCGGCCACGCGATGCTCGGGGTCGTTGCCGATGAAGCCGTCGACCTGGATCATCTCCTGGTCGGCGATGAAGGCGTCCTGGAGGGCCGAGATGCGCTCCCACTCGTCGCGGTCGAAGGCCTGGTGCGGGTAGGAGTCGGGGTCGTCGGCGACGATGTAGGTGCTGCGCGCCGAGCGCGAGAGCACGATCGTCGTGACGTTCACGGCGCCGTAGCTCGTGGTGCGCGCCGTGGCCATCCCCTTGGCCAGCTCGTGCAGCTCCTGCTGCGGAACATCGCGCAGGACCCGGCGCGCCGCCGGCATCGGAAAGGCCGTTTTCGCCACGTCTCCTCCAGAAGTCACAAAAGGCCACGGTAGTTCCATGGCCACGCCCAAGTTTACCGCAATTTCTCCATATTGGAACGCGCACGGGACGTGTCACAAAGTCCTTACGAGGGCGCGGGCACGCCGTGCGACCACCGGCCAGGGCGATTGGTAGGCTGCAGGGACGAGATTTCGCATGAGCTGGACTCCGGAGGCCTGATGGTGAGACACGACGTGGTGGTGGTGGGAGCCGGGCTGGCGGGGATGCGCGCCGCCATCGAGGCGTCCCGCTACGGCGTCGACGTCGGCGTGGTGTCGAAGCTGCACCCGACGCGCAGCCATTCGGGTGCCGCCGAGGGCGGCATCAACGCCGCGCTCGGGAACGCCGGCGAGGACAGCCCCGAGAAGCACACGTTCTTCACGGTCAAGGGGTCGGACTACCTCGGCGACCAGGACGCGATCGCCGTCATGTGCGAGGAGGGCCCGGGCGACATCTACGAGCTCGAGCACATGGGCGCGGTCTTCTCGCGCATGGAGGACGGCCGCATCGCCCAGCGCCCCTTCGGCGCCGGCGGCGCGCCGCGGACGGCCTACGCGGCCGACATCACCGGCCACGTGCTCCTGCACGTCCTCTACGAGCAGCTGGTGAAGAGCGGCGTCACGGTCTACGAGGAGTGGTTCGCGCTCGACCTCGTCACCGACGGCGATCGCTGCGTCGGGCTGACGGCGTGGGATCTCCTGCGCGGCGGCGTCCAGGGGATCGAGGCGGGCGCCGTGATCATGGCCACGGGCGGGCTCGGCCGTATCTACCGGGGCACGACGAACGCCTACGCCTGCACGGGCGACGGCATGTCGATGGCCTGGCGGGCGGGGGTGCCGCTGAAGGACATGGAGTTCATGCAGTTCCATCCCACCACCCTCAAGGCGAACGGCGTCCTCATCACCGAGGGTTGCCGCGGCGAGGGCGGCTACCTGCGCAACGCCGAGGGCGACCGGTTCATGTTCAACTACGCGCCGAACGCGGGGGAGCTGGCCAGCCGCGACGTCGTCTCCCGCTCGGAGCAGACCGAGATCGACGAGGGCCGCGGGGTCGACGGGTGCGTCCTGCTCGACCTGACCCACCTGGGCGCGCGCAAGATCATGACCGTGCTGCACGGCTCGCGCGAGCTGGCGATGGACTACGCCGGCGTCGACCCGATCGAGGAGCCGATCCCGGTGCGGCCCGGCAGCCACTACCACATGGGCGGCATCGACGCCGACATGTGGGGGCGCACGGTCATGCCCGGCCTCTACGCCGCCGGCGAGTGCGCCTGCGTCTCGGTGCACGGCGCCAACCGGCTCGGCGGCAACTCGCTGCTCGAGACCGTGGTCTTCGGCCGCCGCTCCGGCGCGGCCGCCGCGCAGGACGTGCGCGGCAACGGCTCGCGGGCGATCTTCTCGCCGTCGGCGGTGCGGGTCGCCGAGCGCCGGATCCGGCGCCTGCTCTACAACTTCGACGGCGTCCGCCCGCACGTGCTGCGCGAGCAGCTCGCCGACACGATGTACGAGAACGCGGGCATCTTCCGCACCGCGGAGCGGCTCGACCGGTGCAAGGCCGACGTGCACGAGCTGCGCGAGCGCTACAGCGACGGTATGGGCGTCGTCATCCAGGACAAGTCGCGCACGTTCAACTCCGACCTGATCCAGGCGCTCGAGCTCGGCTCGATGATCCAGATGGCCGACTGCCTGGTCACGGGCGCCGTCGCCCGCACGGAGAGCCGCGGCGCCCACAGCCGCCTCGACTACCCCGAGCGCGACGACGAGAACTGGCTCCGCCACACGCTCACCAGCTACGACGACGGCGCGGTGGCGCTCGACTACAAGCCGGTCACCATCACCGAGCACCAGCCCGCGGTGCGCACCTACTAGATTCGAGAGCAAAGGGGCCGCATGCAGTTCACCCTCAAGATCGAGCGCTGGAACCCGGAGACCGAGCAGGGCGGGCTCGACGAGTTCACCGTCGAGGCGCCCGAGACGGCCACGCTGCTCGACGTGCTCGACGTCGTGAAGGACGAGGTGGACGGATCGGTGACCTACCGCAAGAGCTGCCGCATGGCGGTATGCGGCTCCTGCGGCATGCGCATTGACGGCGCTGCCGCGCTGGCCTGCAAGACGCCGATGGCGCCGCTCGCCCAGGAGGGCCGCGTCCCCGTGATCTCGCCGATGGGCAACCTGCCGGTGATCAAGGACCTGGTGGTGGACATGGACCCGTTCTGGGCCAAGTTCCGGGCGGTGAAGCCGTGGCTCGAGGAGGACGACCAGCCGCCGGTGAAGGAGTGGCGGGTGCAGCAGGAGGAGCTCGACCGGATCATGAAGGAGGCGCTCTGCATCCAGTGCGGCGCCTGCGTCTCGGAGTGCAACTCGATGCAGTCCGACCCCGAGTTCCTGGGCCCGGCGGCGCTCGCGAAGGCCGCGAAGTTCGTCGGCGACGTGCGCGACCGCGACCGCAAGGGCCGGCTCGAGCTCTACAACGGCCCCCACGGCGTGTGGGACTGCACCCGGTGCTACTTCTGCAACGAGCGCTGCCCCAAGGGGGTCGACCCCCGCGACGCGATCGCGAAGATCGGGGCCGAGATCTACTCCGAGGGCATGCTCTCGGACAAGGCCGCCCGCCACGCGCAGGTCTTCGACGTCTCCACCCGGGCGACGGGCTACCTGCTCGAGACGGCGCTCGTCCCCTACACCGATCCCATGAAGGCGCTCGACATCAAGTTCGCGATGCAGATGGCCCGAGCGGGCAAGGTGCCGAACCCGCTGCGGCCGCACCGGGCCAAGAAGCTCGGCGAGGTGCGCAAGCTGCACAAGCTCCTGAAGACCCAGGAGGCGGACGCGCGTGCCCAGAAACGGGCCGGGGTGTCCGTCGACCGCGAGGAGGCCGGCTCGTGAAGCAGAGCTACGCGTACTACCCGGGCTGCCTGGCCAGCCTGTCGCAGAAGGAGCTCGACGTCTCGACGCGCGCCATCGCCGCCAAGCTCGGCATGGAGCTCATCGATATCCCCGGCTTCACCTGTTGCGGCGCCGGCGACGTGCACGAGGCCCGGCCGGAGTACTACCTGCACCTGAACGCGCGCATCCTGGGCCAGGCGGAGCAGCTCGAGCAGGACACGCTGCTCACGATCTGCAACGTCTGCACGCTCAACCTGCGCCAGGCCGACCTGCGCCTGAAGGGCGACCCGGAGCTGCTGGAGCGCGTGAACGCGAACCTGCGCGACGTCGGCGCGGCGCCCTACGCCGGCGGCGTCGAGGTGCGCCACCTGCTGTGGGAGATCGCCGAGGGCGAGGGCTACGAGAGGCTGAAGGCGATCGCGGAGAAGCCGCTTGTGGGCGTGCGGATCGCGCCGTTCTACGGCTGCCAGATCCTGCGCCCCTCCAAGCTGCTCGGCTTCGAGGACCCCGACCGGCCGCAGTCGCTCGAGCGCATCATCGAGGCCTGCGGTGCCGAGCCCGTCGACTACCCGTCGAAGATCAAGTGCTGCGGCTTCCCGATCGTGCTCGCCCGCGAGGAGGTCGCGCTGGGCGAGCTGATCCAGCCGCTGGCCGAGGCCCGCGATGCCGGCGCCGACGCGATGGTCACGCCGTGCCCGCTGTGCCACCTCTCGCTCGACGCGTGGCAGAGTAAGGCGGCTCGCGAGGCCGACATGGACTTCGGCATGCCGATCTTCCACCTCGCCCAGCTGGTGGGCGCGGCCGCCGGGCTCAGCTACGACGAGCTGCTCTTCAAGCGCCACGTCACGAAGACGCACCCGGCAACCGACAAGATCTACGCCCAGGGGTAGCGTGACCCCGAGCTACGCGGCGCTCTTCCGCAACCACGGAGCGCTGATGGTTGCGGCGCTCGGGGCGACCTTCCTGGGGTCGCTCGACGCGCTGATGGTGACGACGGCGCTGCCGACGGCGGCCCAGGACATCGGCGGCGTCGGCCTGATCGCGGTCACGGTCGGCGCCTACACGGTCGCCGTGGCCATGACGTTCCCCGTGGCGGGCGCGGTGATCGACCGCGAGGGCGTGGCCTGGAGCTTCGCGCTCGCGTGCACCCTGTTCAGCGTCGCGAACGTGATCGGCGGCCTGGCGCCCTCGATGCCGGTCGTCGCGCTCTCGCGGCTGATCCTCGGCGCCGGCGCCGGCTTCATGTTCGCCGTGCCGCTGGGCCTCTTCGCCGTGTCGATCCCGGAGGCGCTGCGGCCCCGTGCCTTCGGCATCAACGCGGCCATGTGGGGCCTGTCCGCACTGGTGGGGCCCCTCCTCGGCGCCGTGCTCACGGCGACGGTCGGCTGGCGCTGGGTGTTCTGGATCAACCTGCCGATGATCGCCACCGTCGCGTGGGCCGGGGCGATGTCCCTGCGCGGCCGGTCGCGGCCGTCTCCCGCCGATGGCGGCCAGCCGCTCAACCTGATCGGGCCGGTCCTGCTCGGGGCGGTCGTCGCCGTGCTGCTCGCCGTGACGCGGCACTGGCTGCCCCCGGCCTTCCTCGTCCCGCTGGCGATCGTCCCGGCCGCGCTCTTCGTCTGGCACGAGCGGCGGGCGGCGGCGCCGGTCTTCACCCACACCGCCAACTCGATCGCCGCCAACGTGGCGGCCTTCGGCGCCGGCGTCGCCTTCCTCGGCGCCGAGACCTACCTGCCGCTCCAGCTCCAGGTCGGATTCGTCCACGGGATCGACCTGCCGGGCTACACGCTCACGGGCGTGCGCCTGGTCGGCGTCGCGCTGCTCCTGTGCACCCTGGGCTGGACGGCCGGCTCGATGGGCGCCGCCCGCGTCAACTCGCGTCCGCGCAACCAGATCCTGCTCGGCACCGCCCTGACGTTCGCGGGGACGGCGGTGATGGCGATCCCGGACGGCGGTGCCGCGGTGCCGGTGCTCGGATACGCGATCTCGGGCGTGGGAATGGGCATCGCCAGCCCCGCGCTCTTCGCCGCGGTGCTCGCCGACGGCGGCGAGGGCCGGGAGGGACGGGCGACCTCGAGCATCCCGCTCACGCGCCAGGTGGGATCGGGCACCGGCGCGGCGATCGCCGGCATCGTCTTCGCGGCCACGCTCAGCGCCCACCAGATCCAGGCGGCCGAGCACGCCGGCGCTCACGTCCCCGCCGTCGTCCACGCGGCCCGCCTCACCTACCTCGCGGTCACGGCGGTGAGCGCGATCGCCGTCATCGCCTGCCTGTGGCTGCGCCGCGACGTGGGGACGCCCGGGCGGGCCGCGCCCCTGCCGGAGGTGGCGGAGTTCCCGGCCGCCGAGGCCGGCTCCGAGCACGCCGTCCGCGGCGCCGGATGAGCGCGCCCGTCTCCGCCGCCGACGCCTCGGCGGGCCTGCTGCGGCTGTTCGGCTACGGGGAGTTCCGCCCCGGGCAGCGCGAGGCGGTCGACGCGGTCCTGGCCGGCCGCGACGTGCTCGCCGTGATGCCGACCGGCTCGGGCAAGTCGCTCTGCTATCAGCTCCCGGCGCTCCTCTCCGAGGGCGTCACGCTGGTCGTCTCGCCGCTGATCGCCCTGATGGAGGACCAGCACGCGGCCCTGCGCAACCGCGGCCTGGAGGGCGTCGAGATGCTCTCGTCGAGCATGGCCCCGGGGGCCGTCGACGCGGCTCTGCGGCGGATCGGCGAGGGCGCCGCCCGGCTCGTGTACGTCGCGCCGGAGCGGTTCTCCAGCCGGCGGTTCCTGGACGCGATCGGCGCCGCCCGCGTCGCCCGGCTCGCGGTCGACGAGGCCCACTGCCTGTCGGAGTGGGGGCACGACTTCCGCCCGGACTACCTGCGCCTCGCGGACGTGCGCGAGCGGCTCGGCTCGCCGCCGACCATCGCGCTCACGGCCACGGCGACGAGCCGGGTGAGCAAGGACATCGTCTCCGCGCTGCGGCTGCGCGACCCGGTCATGCTGCGGACGGGCTTCGACCGCCGCAACCTCGCGTTCGCGGTCGTCCCGGTGGCCGGCGACCACGCCAAGCCGGCGATGCTCCTGCGGCTCCTGCGCGCTCCCGGTGCGCTGCCCGCGGTCGTCTACTGCGGCCGCCGGCGCACGTGCGAGGAGGTCACCGAGGCCCTGGCCGCCGACGGGATCCGGGCCGCCACCTACCACGCCGGCCTCACGGGCGAGCGGCGCACTGCCACGCTCGAGGCGTTCCTGGCCGGGGAGCTCGAAGCGGTGGCCGCGACAACGGCGTTCGGGATGGGGATCGACAAGCCGGACGTGCGCTCGGTGGTGCACTGGTCGCTGCCCGGCTCGCCGGAGGAGTACTACCAGCAGGCTGGGAGGGCCGGCCGTGACGGCGACGCGGCCCGGTGCACGCTCCTCTACAGCCCCCGCGACAAGGGCCTGATCGTCTTCTTCATCAACAAGGCGAAGCTCGAGGGCGGCGACCTCTCCGGCGTCCACCGGCGCCTGGCCGAGGCCGCCGATCCAGGCGGCGTCTTCCGGGTCCCCGAGCGCGACATCGCGGCCGGGGAGCCGCGGGCGGCCGTCGCCGCGCTCGAGCGGGCCGGGGCGCTCGAGCTCTTTCCGGCGCCGATGGGCACCTTCGCCGGGCGGCTCGCCGACGCGAAGCTCTCCCGGGCGCACCTGGCCGCCGCGCTCGTCGCGGGGAAGCGGGTGGAGCGGCAGCGCTGGGATCGCCTGAAGGCGATCGACGGCTACGCCACCTCGGACCGTTGCCGGCGCGAGGCGCTGCTGCGGTATTTCGGCGACGCACCGGCCCAGCCGCTCCCCGAGCCGTGCTGCGACCGGTGCGGCTGGACGCCCGTGTCCGGCGAGGACCTCTCGGCCGCGGCGCCGGCGGCGCCGGTCCGGCGGGGCCTCGTGGTCGACGCCGAGGCCGCCATCCTGCAGGCGGTCGACGAGACCGCGGGCGCCGTGGGGCGGACGCGGCTCTCGCAGATCCTGCGGGGGGCGTCGGGGAAGGCGCTGCGCGCCGCCGGCCATGACTCGCTCGGCTCGTACGGGGCGCTCGCCGGCACGACCGACAGCGATGTCCTCGCGGCGGTCGACCGCATGATCGCGGCCGGGACGCTCGAGAAGACGGAGGGGTACTACCCGCTCGTCCGCCGGCCCGCCGCCGCGCCGAGGCGGGCGGCGGCGACCGCCCGCGACGCCGCCCTGCAGGCCCAGATCGCCGATCTCGGCCGGCGCCGCGACCGCGAGGGCGTGCCGGTCCTCGCCCGGGTGCTCGCGGCCGCGGAGCGCGACTCCCAGCGGCGGCTGGCCGCCGTCGCGCTGGGCGAGATCGGCGACGAGCGCGCCCGGCCGGCGCTCGTCTCCGCGCTGGGCGACACGGCCGGCGACGTCCGCCGCGCGGCCGCCGCCGCCCTCGAGGCCCTCGGGCCGGGGCCGCGGATCTAAAGTCCTTCCAAGCGACTGCCGGTATGGTGTTCGTGGTGGTCTGGGCACACACCAAGCTGCGCGCCGAGGCGCTGATGGCGCTCGGGGCGTTCCTCGTCGGCGTGGTCGACATCGTGACGGCGATCCGGCCGACGCTGACCGACCGCTACGACGTGTTCCAGGCGATGCTCCCGACCGGCACGACCACCGTGGCCGGCTCGATCACGTTCGCGGCCGGCGCCGCGCTCCTGCTCCTGGCGGGAGGCCTGGCGCGCCGCAAGCGCCGCGCCTGGGCGCTCGCCGTCGTCCTGATCGCGTTCGCGGCCGCCGCCCACCTCGCCCGCGGGTTTGACGCGGAGGAGGCGATCGGCAGCGCGGCGCTGCTCGGCGCCCTGCTCGCCCTGCGGGGCCGGTTCGACGTCAGCGGCGATCCGACCAGCCTGCGCCCGCTCGCGGGCGGCATCGCGGTCACCGCCGGCGCCTGGGCGTCGGTGGCGCTCTTCGGCGGCGAGCACGCGAACCGGGTCGCGAACATCGGTCTCGAGATCCTGCTCGCCGGCGGCGCGTTCTGGGCCCTGCATCACTGGCTGCGGGGGCACCGCGAGCCGGATCGCCCGTCCGACGACGACCGCGCCCGCGCCCACGAGCTCGTCGCCCGCTACGGCCGCGACAGCCTCTCGTTCTTCGCCCTCCGGGCCGACCGCCGCTACACCTTCTCCCGCGCGGGCAACGCGTTTCTGGCCTACCGGGTCGTGGCCGGCTGCGCGCTCGTCGCCGGCGACCCGATCGGCGCCGAGGACGAGATCGCCGGCCTGGTCGAGGACTTCGGCGCGCTCTGCCGCGAGCGGGGCTGGCGGATGGTCGTGCTGCACGCCTCGGCCGAGTGGCTGCACCTGTACCGGCGCCGTGGGATGCGGGCGGTCGCGATCGGCGACGAGGCGATCATCCGCCCCACCGCCTTCTCGCTCGACGGTCGCGCGATGCGCAAGGTGCGCCAGTCCGTCACTCGCCTGCGCAGGGCGGGCTACGACGTCCGTGTCCTTGCGCCGTCGCAGCTCTCGCCGGCGCGCCGGGCCGAGATCGAGCGGGTCAGCGCCGAGTGGCGCGGCCGATCGGCCGAGCGCGGCTTCTCGATGGCGATGGACGACCTGTACGCCCACGAGCCGGCCCGCTTCGCGGTCGCGTTCGACGGCGCGGGCGCCGTGCGCGGCTTCCTGCACCTCGTGCCGTCGAGCAGCGGCTACTCGCTGTCGGCGATGCGGCGCGGCGTCGGAACGCCGAACGGCCTGATGGAGTTCCTGATTTGCGAGGCGACGGCCTGGGCGCGGTCGGCCGGCGCCGACGAGCTGTCCCTGAACTTCTCCGTGTTCGCCGACGTCCTGCGCGCCGACGAGGAGTCGCCGGCGCACATGCGCGCCGCCCGCCAGCTGGTGGTCGGCCTCGACCGCGCGTTCCAGCTCGACCGCCTGTTCAGCTTCAACCGCAAGTTCCACCCGGAGTGGCGGACGCGGTACATCTGCTTCGAGCGCACCCGCGACGTGCCCGTGCTGAGCCTCGCGACGTTGCACGTCGAGCGCCTGCTGGCCCCGCCCGCGCTGCGCGCCGGCCGGGGCTAGGCGATCTCGATCAGGGTGGCGTCGTCCGGCGCCAGTTCGGCGACCCGGCGCTGCGTCGCGAACAGGACGATCTGCCGCTCCCGGGCGGCCTCGGCCAGCCACTCCAGCGTGCGGGCGAGGCGGTCGGGGTCGAAGTGGGCGAACGGGTCGTCGAGCAGCACCGGCAGCGCCTCGTCGCCGGGGCACAGCAGGCGCACGAGCTCGAGCCGCTGCACCAGGTAGGCCTGCTTCTGCGTGCCGACCGAGAGCTGGTCGAGGTCGACGATGGCGCCGGTCTCGGGCGCCTCGACGCGGACGCGCAGCTCCTCGTCGACGAACGCGTGCGTGTAGCGCCCGTCCGTGAGCCGCGACATGCCGGCCTCGAGCGAGGCGTTCAACCGGGGCGCGAAGTCGCGGTAGGTGTCGGCGGCGGCCGCGGCCAGCTCCTCCTCCGCCACCCGCAGCACCCGGTCGACGTGCCGCAGCGACGCGACCCGTTCCTCGCTCGCGTCGAGCCGTTCGCGCAGGGAGGCGACGTCGGGCAGCATGCGCAGCCGCTCGGCCACCGTCGCGTTCAGCCGTTCGCTCTCGGCGGTCGCCCGGTCGCGGGCCTGGCGCGCGCCGGCCATGTCCCGCTCGACGTCGTCCAGCTTGCGGCCGACCGCGAGCGCAGCGTGGCCGTTGAGGCGCCCCTCGAGCTGGTCGAGGCGGGCGCGGGCCTCGTCGAGCGAGTCCGAGCCGAGCAGCCTGCGCAGCTCCTCCGACGCGCGCGTGCGCGTCAGGGTCGCCTCGCGGTGGGCCTGCGCCGACTCCTCCCGGCCGTCGTAGACGCGCAGCCCCTCGGCGAGGTCGGTCGGATCGATGCCGCAGCCGCGCAGCGACGTGGCGACCCGCTCGTGCAGGCCGCGCAGCTCCGCCTCGAGCTGCGCGGTCCCGGCCAGGCGGGTGCGCAGCTCAGCCAGCTCGAGGCGCACGTCGCCGAGGTCGCGCTCGGCGACCGCGAGGGCGCGGTCGCGCTCGACCGACGCCCGGAACGCCTCCAGCCGCTCGCCGCAGGTGCCGCTTCCCGGCAGGAGCCGGTCGAGCTCGCGCGTGGCCCCGGTGCGACGGGCCGCGAAGGCCCATCCTGCCGCCGCGGCGACGGCAGCAACGCCGATGCCGATCGTGACCGGCAGGCCGGCAACCGCGCCGGCGGCCGCGGCCACGAGCCCGGCCGCGAGCGTGGCGAGCGCGCCGCGCGGCAGCGACGCCGCGCGGGCGGAGACCGCC